>JALSNC010000130.1 GCA_026987195.1 Desulfobulbaceae bacterium
GAAAACACAAGCTCCTCCTGAAAAATATCATCAAATTTTACCGGCAGTTGGGCCGGAAAACCGCACGGAAAGCCCGTACAATTTGATAATATACCATATTTTTTCAGGATTGGCAAAAAAGAGTGTCGTCGGGAAGGACCTGTTATCTCGCAACCCTCACGGGTTGACGAACCATCGGTTTTTTCCGGACACAATGGTACAAGCGCTCTCAGGGGCCGCAGATTCGGAGTCTACGCTTACCTGTGCAGAGGCGTACATGCGCTGGTAAGCGACCGCAGGGAGACTCCGATAGCCTACCTGTGCGGGCAGGCACGACCGTGCAAAGAGGTACGCGAAGACTCCGTGCGGTTCCTGTGAGCGCTTGCGTTATCTCCTGTTCAGTTCGTTCATGCAGGCCTCGACGCCCTGGCCGATGAAGAGCCGGATGGCCCTGTCCGTCTTTTCAAAGATCTCCTCCAGTCCCTCCAGCTCCTGATCGGAGAACCTGGACAGGACCCATCGGTCCACCGGCATGGCACCCTGGCCGCCATCTGTCGGCGGCCGGCCGATACCGATCTTGACCCGGGCGAAATCCGAACCGCCCAGGTGGCGGATCAGGGAGCGGATACCGTTGTGTCCCCCGGCCCCACCGCGGGCCACGACCTTGATCCGCCCAGCCGGCAGATCCAGATCGTCGTGGAGAACAAGAACCCGCTGCCGGCTGATCCGATAAAAGTCGGCGAACCGGATAACGCATTCTCCGGAGCGATTCATGTAGGTCTGGGGTTTGAGAAGAATCACCGGTTTTCCCGACAGGTGCCGGCGGCAGTACAGGCCCTGCCACCTGGCGGAGACAAGAGGGCAGTCGGCCGATCGGCCAAAGTGATCAATGGCCAGGAAACCGGCATTGTGCCGGGTCCGGGTATAGCGGGCACCGGGGTTGCCCAGCCCGACAATCAGATAACCTGTTCCAGCCATGCGGGAAAAAGGGGTAAAAGCGTCTGTCTTTTTAGGTGGTTGTCAATAGCGGTGAACTATTGCAAAAAGGGGAACAGGGAGAGAGCAGGACGTGATGGCGGGGGCAGTGCCCGGGCAGGAGGGCAGGCAAGGCTCCCTGCCCGGGAACACATCGGATCGTAACGGTTCACCGCTTTCGGCAGTTACCCTGAAATACCGGTACGTTTTCATCGGATCCGCCAGCGGCAACGGCAAGCGCCGAGCGGCAGGAAGAACCCTCTGCTAGTATACCGTTACGCAGACGACCTCGGGATCATCGAGCATCTCCACGTTTTCGGGCAGCTTCAGGTCACCATAGGTCAGACCGGCACCGCCCCGCTCCAGCGGTGTGATATCGGTGACAATGGAGTCAGGGATGTCCAGGGCCCGACCGCGCAGATGGACGACCCGACGGAACACATGCAGTTCACCACCCAGGTCGACACCCTTGGCGGTTCCGGTGAATTCCAGCGGTACCTCGAAGCTCAGGGGCCTGTCCAGATCGATCTTGAGAAGATCGACATGGATGACCCGGTCCGTGACCGGATCCTGCTGAATTTCCTGGACCAGAACATGGTGCTGCCGCCTGTCTTCACCTGCGACGTCCAGGGTGATCACGGCATTGCGGCCATGGATGTGGAGCAGGTTCTTGTGCAGATCAACGGCATCGAACTGCAGGGGAATGGGCTGCTCACCACCACTGTAACAGACGCCCGGGACCAGGTTGTTTCTCCGCAGACGCCTCATGGCGCCCTTGCCGAAAGCCGTACGCACCTCTGACGGCATATCTACCTGCAACATTTTTTCCTCCTTATCAGAAAATCAGAAGGCCAGGGGCCAGATGTGAGGACAGTCATCTTCCTGCGGCAGTGGCACGATGGTGTCTTTCTGATCTTCATGGTTTGTTGTGCCCGCTCCTGCGGGCAGAATGTTTAGCAAAAAATCGCAGCCCCGTGACGGGGACGGCGTAATCTTCCTGGTTGGTTGGGGCGGGCCCGGGTAACCCTGGAATTGACCGTCCCTCACTGTTCAGACAAAAAGATAGCTCACCGAATCTTCGGCGTGAATTCGCCGAATCGCTTCGCCAAGCAGTTCCCCCACCGAAAGCACGGTGATCTTTTTGCATTTTTTTCCATCCTCCCGCAGGGGGATCGAATTGGTCACCACCAGCGACTTGATACAGGATGCCTCCAGCCGTTTGATGGCGGGTCCGGACAGGACCGCATGCGAACAGCAGGCGTGTACCTCCCTTGCCCCCTGCTCCTTCAGTTTCTCGGCAGCCCCGCACAGGGTACCGGCGGTATCGACCATGTCATCCAGGAGGATGGCCGTCTTGCCGGTGACGTCGCCGATCACGTGCATGGCCTCACACTCGTTGGCCCGCTCACGCCGTTTGTCGATGATGGCAAGCCCGGCATTGAGACGTTTGGCAAAGGCCCTGGTCCGTTCGACGCCACCCGCATCCGGCGAGACCATGATCACGTTGTCAAAGGTCTCCCTGATATACTTGAGGATGATGGGCGCGGCATAGAGATGGTCCACCGGGATATTGAAGAATCCCTGGATCTGCCCGGCGTGCAGATCCATGCAGAGCACCCGCCGGGTTCCGACGGCCATCAGCATCTCGGCCACGGCCTTGGCGGTGATGGGGACGCGGGGCCTGACCTTGCGGTCCTGGCGGGCATAGCCGTAGTAGGGCATGACAGCGGTGATCCTGCGTGCCGAGGCCCTGCGCAGGGCATCCACCATGATGATCAGCTCCATCAGGTGATCATTGACCGGAGTACAGGTGGGCTGAATGACAAAGACATCGGTGCCACGCACGTTTTCCCCGATCTCCACCGAAATCTCGCCGTCAGAGAACTGCTTCACTTCGGCGGCACCCAGCGGTATATCCAGGTAACTGCAAATCTCCCCGGCAATGGCCGGATTGGCATTACCGGTAAAAACCTTCATAATATTCGGCATAACGGGAGCCTCAGAATTTGTAACAGTTCACCGCTATCGGCAACAACTTTAAATCTCGCAAAAAATTGTATCTGTTACCAGAAATTGGCTGGGGCGGAGGGATTCGAACCCCCGAATGCAAGGATCAAAACCTTGTGTCTTACCGCTTGACGACGCCCCAATCAGTCACTGACAACCACCTGTCGACAAAGAACCTGCCCGAACAACAAATACCATTACGCCGGTGTCCCGGCAATGCACCCGCCACCGGAGGCTGACTGGTCCGGGCATATCGGTTGGACGAGAAAGACATGGGGATACTGCTGCCGCAGCAGATCCAGGCACCTCCGGGCGCGATCCGCCTCCTGCTCCGGAAAAAGGCCGAACACCGTCGGCCCTGATCCCGACATCATGGCTGCCCGGGCGCCCTGATGCAGCAGAAAATCCTTGATCTCCGTGAGCTCCCTGTGGCGTGAAGCAGTTACCCTTTCGAGATCATTTGTCATCTGCGAAACATCAAAATCCGGCCCCATCTGAGGAGGGGTTCCTGCCGGGCCTGCATCGTCATTCCGGGAACTATTCAGGTTAAATTCTTTTTTTTCCGGTGTCAATGCTAAATTCTGATAGACCCACCTCGTGGACACGGAAAAACCCGGATTGACCAGCAGCACCAGGTATCCCGCCAGCCCTGCCGCGGGAGTCAGTACTTCGCCGATACCGGTAGCCCGGGCCGCAGGGAGAGAGGCGACGAAAAATGGGACGTCAGCGCCCAGCTCCAGGCCCATCTCGGCCAGCTCCTCCCTGGAGCAGCCGGTCCGGAAGAGATCATTCATCCCTTTCAAGGTGGCGGCGGCATCGCTGGAACCGCCCCCGAGACCGGCGGCAACGGGAATGGTCTTGAACAGGCGCAGCTCCACCCCACGCAGATTGCCGCTGATACGTCCTCCGGCACGGGCGAGAAACAGGGCGGCGGCCCGGTACACCAGGTTGCTGCCGTCCTGGGCCAGGTCACTGTCCGGGCAGTGCAGCCGGATCCCCTCTTCCAGCGGCCGCAGTTCCAGCCGGTCGAAGAGGGTCAGCTTCTGCATCAGGGTGTCCAGGGTATGGTACCCGTCGGTCCTGCGACCGGTGACCCTGAGGAAGAGATTGATCTTGGCCGGGGCGAGACGGATCAGTGTATCCCGGTTCATGCCCCGATCACTCAGGATGACTGCGTGGCCTTGACGAACCGCATCTTCAGCTCGTAGAGCATCCTGGTCAGCAGTTCGTTTTCCTGGGCATCCAGATTGCCCCTGGTCTTTTCGGCCAGCATGGTCAAGGTGTCGATGGTGTGCCGGGCAAGTTCGATGTCACGAACCTTCTCACCGGTTTCCGGGTGGGGCAGCTCACCAAGATGAAAGAGGGCCGAGGTGTTCAGCGACAGGATGAACGAGGCAAAGGAGACCTCGGGCATGACACACTTGCCCTCGCTGTTGCGGACCCTGCCCTCGGGGCACTCACCGCAGTTGTTGGACGATTCACTCATGATGGCTCATTCTAACAGTTCACCGTTATCGGCAACTACCTTGAAATACCGGTACGTTTACGCTTCATTTTCAAAAAGGTCGGCTGAGCGGAACCGTGCCGGCAGCGGCCTGATCCGCACCGCCGCCATGGCGCCACGGCGGCGGATGCGAGTCAGCGGATCTCAGCCGTTGTAGGCTGGCAGCTCCAGGACCATGGCATCATCGATGTCAGGCAGGCTGCGGACCTTTTCCAGGAGCTCCCGGGAGACCAGGGTGTCGGTATTGAGGAGGATGATGTTCTGCTTGCTGCTCTCCTCGCGGCCCACGGTCATGCTGGAGATATTGGTGCCATTCTCGCCCAGGGTGGTGCCCAGGGCACCGATGACCCCGGGTTTGTCCTGGTTGTAGACCAGCAGCATGTGGCCGGCGGGCAGGGCCTCGAGCCGGAACGAATTGAAACGGACCAGGCGCGGCTCCTTTTTGCCGAACACGGTGCCGGCCAGGAGATTTTCACCCTCGTTGGTCCGTACGGTGATCCGGAGAAGATTGGTGAAATCGGCGGCCTGCTTGGTCTTGGACTCCACCACCCGGATCCCGCGCTCCTTGGCGATGAGCGGTGCGTTGACAAAGTTGACCGCATCCTGGAGGATCGGCGTGAACAGTCCCTTGAGAAAGGCGACGGTCACCGGCCCGGTGTCCTGCTCGGCAAGGTCGCCGCTGAACTCGAGATTGATCTCCTCCACGCCGCCGCGGGCGATCTGCATATGCAGGGAACCGAGCATCTCGCCCAGGGTGATGTAGGGGCCAACCTTGGCCAGGACGTCGTCGCTGACCGAGGGAACATTGACCGCGTTGCGCACCGCGCCCTTGAGCAGATAGTCGGCCACCTGCTCGGCAATGGCCGAGGCCACGTTCTCCTGGGCCTCGCTGGTGGAGGCGCCGAGATGCGGGGTACAGATGAAGTTGTTGAGGGAGAGAAGCGGTGTTGTCTCCAGGCTGGTGGGCTCCTTTTCAAAGACATCCAGGGCCGCGCCGGCGATCCGCCCCTCCTTGAGGGCCTCATAGAGCGCCTCTTCGTCGACCACACCGCCACGGGCGCAGTCGATGAACATGGCGTCCTCCTTCATGTTGGCGAAGAATTCGGTGGAGAGCAGGTGACGGGTGCCCTTGGTCAGCGGCGTGTGCACGGAGATGAAGTCGGCGCGCCTGGCCAGCTCGTCCAGCTCCACCAGCTCAACGCCAAGCTTCTCCACCAGGTCGAGCGGCATGAAAGGGTCATAGGCAATGACCTTCATGTGCAGCCCCTGGGCCCGGTTGGCGACAATGGAGCCGATACGGCCGATGCCGACGATACCCAGCACCTTGCCGGAGACCTCGCGACCCATGAAGGATTTCTTCTCCCACTTGCCGGCCTTCATGGAGGCCGTGGCCTGGGGAATGTTGCGGGCCAGCGACATCATCATGGCGATGGCGTGCTCGGCGGCGGTGGTGGCATTGCCGTCCGGCGCGTTCATGACCACGATACCCTTCTGGCTGGCTGCGGGGATATCGACATTGTCCAGGCCGATGCCGGCCCGGCCCACCACCTTGAGCCTGGTGGCGGCCTCGATGATATCGGCGCGCACCTTGGTGGCGCTGCGGATCACCAGGCCGTCGTATTCCGGAATAATCGCCTTGAGTTCCTCCGGAGGCAGGCCGGTATTGACATCCACTTCAAGACCGGCATCCCTGAGGATCTTTTCACCAATGGGTGCCAGATTGTCACTGATAAGAACCTTCATCTCTCTCCCCTTGATCAGAAAACAGAAGCCGGAGGACAGGAACCGATTCCGGTTTCCGCCTGCGGCGATTGAAACGGCAGTCTCGGGCAGTGGCTCCGGTTTTACGGCCGCCTGCAATAGCGGCCAGGGAACCGGGGTCATGCTGGTTTCTCGGAAAAATAGCAAAGTATAACTGTATTCACGGTTGCAGACAACAGGAAAGTATATTTCTTCCGAAAAACCGGGATGAGCCGCCGCTTTTGGTGTAAGAAGACCGTGCCGCCATTTCTTCCCTTGAAGCAAAGATTTTTTGGGGATATATTGCAGGATTCGGTTTACAGTTCGACATATGTCTCCGTCTGCCATTCCGATTTTTCACGTCGGCACCGGGTCTTCCCGTTGCCGGCGTTCCGATTTCGTAACAGCTGCCGCTATCGGCAACTATTTTGAATTACCGGTTCTTTTACCCGATTTTTCGACCTCAGCCACAAGGAGCCCGATGATGAGCGAAGTCCGTGTCCGTTTCCCCCCCAGCCCCACCGGCTACCTCCACATCGGCGGTGCCCGCACCGCCCTGCTCAACTGGCTGTGGGCGCGGAAAAACAATGGCAAACTGATCTTGCGCATCGAGGACACCGACGCCGAGCGGTCCACCCGCGAGTCCATCGAGGGGATCATAGACGGCCTCACCTGGCTTGGCCTGGACTGGGACGAGGGCCCCTATTTCCAGACGGAATTCGCGCACGAACATGTGGCGGCTGCGGAAAGGCTCCTGGCCTCCGGCCATGCCTACAAGTGCTTCTGCACCAGGGAAGAGCTGGAGAAGAAGCGGCAGCAGGCCCTGGCGGAGAAGAGGGATGTCCGTTACGACGGCACCTGCCGCGACCTGAGCCCGGAAGAAGTCCGGGCCAAGGAGGAGGCCGGCCTGCCCCATGTCATCCGTTTCCGGGTGCCGCAGAAAGAGGGGACCGTTGCCTATGAGGACAGGGTCCTGGGCCGGATCGAACGGCGGTACGACGATATCGAGGACTTTGTCATTGTCCGCTCCAACGGCCGTCCCCTCTACCTGCTCTGCAACGTGGTGGATGACATCCGCGACCGGATCACCCACATCATCCGCGGCCAGGACCACATGACCAACACCACCCGCCAGGTTCTCCTCTACGAGGCCCTTGGCGCGGCAGTACCGGTGTTTGCCCACATGCCGCTCACCCTGGATCTGCAGAAACGCAAGATCTCCAAACGCAGCCATGGCGAGATCGTCTCGGTCCAGTTCTACCGGGAACGGGGCTTTCTGCCCTGGGCCCTGTGCAACTTCCTGGCCCTGCTCGGCTGGAACCCGGGCACGGACCAGGAGATCTTCTCCCGCAAGGAGATGATTGAGGCCTTCAGCCTGGAACGGATCAGCAAGGTCAACTCGGTGTTCAACTACCGCAAGGGTGATCCGAAATTCTTCACCGACCCCAAGCTGATCTCTATGAATGCCCATTACCTGCGGACCATGGATGTCGGGGAACTGGGCGACCTGGTGAAAAAGGAGCTCGAAGAGGAGGGTATCTGGAACCCGGCCTGGGAGGAGGGTGAAGGCCGGCAATGGTACCTGGCCACCCTGGACCTGATCCGTGACCGCTTCCACACCCTCAAGGACTTCGCCACCCTGGGACGGGCCTACTTTGCCGACGACTACACCGTGGAGACAAAGCCGCTGAAAAAGAATATCCTCAAACAGCCGGACCTGAAAAAATGGCTGCCCGGGCTGGCCGACCTCTTTGCCCGGCTCGATGACTTCAGCAAAGAGGAGACCGAGCGGGTCACCCGGGAACTGGCCGCCGAGCTGGACATCAAGCCCGGTATCCTGATCAACGGCATGCGCACCGTGCTCACCGGCCAGCTCGCCGGCCCGGGCATGTTCGACATCCTCGTCACCCTGGGCCGTGACCGGGTTGTGCAGCGACTGCGTAACGTGGAGCATCTCTACAGCGCACAGTAACCTTTTCGTAACAGTTCAGCAGTACGCCATCTGCCCCTACAAAGACACCGCCATGAGCACACAAAGCCAGACCAGTGACAGACCGCTGGACTTCATCCGCCAGATCATCAAGGCCGACCTGGAATCAGGGAAACACAGGCAGGTCATCACCCGCTTCCCGCCCGAGCCCAACGGCTATCTCCATATCGGCCATGCCAAGTCCATCTGCCTCAACTTCGGTATTGCCCGGGAGTACAACTCGGTCTGTCACCTGCGTTTCGACGACACCAACCCGTGCAAGGAAGAGACCAAGTATGTGGAGGCCATCAAGGAGGACGTCCACTGGCTCGGTTTCGACTGGGGTGAGCATCTCTACTATGCCTCGGACTACTTCGACAGGCTCTACGAATATGCCCTGCAGCTCATCCGCATGGGCAAGGCCTATGTCTGCGACCTGAGCAGCGAGGAGATCCGCAGGTACCGCGGCACCCTGACCGAGCCTGGCAGGGAGAGCCCCTACCGCAACCGGTCGGTGGAGGAGAACCTGGACCTCTTCACCCGGATGAAGAACGGGGAGTTCGACGAAGGTTCCAGGGTACTGCGGGCCAGGATCGACATGGCCTCGCCCAACATCCTGATGCGGGACCCGGTCCTCTACCGGATCATGAAGGCGTCCCACCACCGGACCGGCGACAAGTGGTGCATCTATCCCATGTACGACTTCACCCACTGCCTGTCCGACATGCTGGAGGGCATCACCCACTCCCTCTGCACCCTGGAGTTCGAGAACAACCGCGCCCTCTACGACTGGGTGCTCGACACCCTGCAGACGCCCTGCCATCCGCAGCAGATCGAATTTGCCCGCCTCAACATCAACTACACGGTGATGAGCAAGCGCAAACTGCTGCAGCTCGTGGAAGAGGGACACGTGCAGGGCTGGGACGATCCGCGTATGCTGACCCTCTCGGGACTGCGAAGACGCGGCTACACACCGGCCTCCATCCGCAACTTCTGCGATTCCATCGGTATCGGCAAACGGGAGTCCTGGATCGACATGGGCGTGCTGGAGAACGCGGTCCGCGACGACCTCAACGTGCACGCACCGCGGAGGATGGGCGTGCTCAGGCCGCTGAAGGTGGTGATCACCAACTACCCGGAAGATGCGGAAGAGGAACTGGAGGCGCTCAACCATCCCAAGGACCCTTCCATGGGCACCAGGCGGATCCCCTTCTGCCGCGAGATCTACATAGAGGCCGACGACTTCATGGAGGATGCGCCCCGGAAGTTCTTCCGCCTGAGCGTAGGCCGCGAGGTACGGCTGCGCTACGCCTACTTTATCACCTGCCGGGAGGTGATAAAGAACGAAGAGGGCGAGATCATCGAACTGCGCTGCACCTACGATCCCGAGACCCGCGGCGGCTCGGCCCCGGACGGCCGCAAGGTCAAGGGCACCATCCACTGGGTATCGGCGCGCCACGGCATCAGGGCCGAGGTGCGGCTCTACGACCGCCTGTTCACCGTCGAGCACCCGGACATGGACAAGGAGAAGGACTTCAAGGAATTCATCAATCCCGACTCCCTGGAGATCCTGCCCGATGCCATCCTCGAACCCGGCCTGGCCGATGCCGCAAAGGGCGACCGGTTCCAGTTCGAGCGCCAGGGCTACTTCTGCCCCGACAGCAGGGAGAGCCGACCCGGCCGGCCGGTCTTCAACCGGATCGTCACCCTGCGTGACACCTGGGCAAAGATGAGAAAAAAACAACCGTAGGCATCAACCTGCACGAGTCTGTGCAGGCCGCCTTCAGCGCCATCATCTGCCCAGTCATTCAGTCGTAAGCGCTCACAAGCACCGCATCTTTGCACGGGCGTGCCTGTCCGCATAGGTAGGCTATAGCGGTCAGGCACGCCTGCACAAATCTGCGGCCCCTGAGAGCGCTTACAGCATTGTGGTCGAAAAAACCGGTGGTTGGTTATCCCGTGAGGGGTTACATTCAGTCACCTGTCCGGCCGGTCCTGTTTCCCTGTAACCGCTCCCAGGGACCGCACGCAATCTTTGTTTACCTCTTTGCACGGTCGTGCCTGTCCGCTCATCCCAGCTCGCTCTGAGGCTTTCGTTGCCGCCCGCCTGCCGTGTACCGGTAAAAGCATCTCTATTTTCAAGCAGTTACCGATATCGACGGACTATTACGTGGAGCGGCGGTCCCTTCAAAATACCTGCCGGTCCGGCAACTTGCCCACTGGAACAGCGGGGAAGGGAAAAATACCTCCCGGCAATAATAACTATTGACTTTCTCATCTCATCTGATAATAAATTCTGTTAATTTATGGTTACATTGTAGTACGATAAGGACCAAGAGGATTGAAAGCGCGGACCCAAAGCCAAAGGAGGAACAGTATGCAGAAGGCCCGGTATGACACCGACATCGTCCGAAGCTTCGTCAACTGGAGCATTGTCTGGGGGCTGGTCGCCGTTCTGGTCGGGGTGATTGTCTCCTTCCAGATGGTCAATCCGTCCCTCAACTTTCCGCCCTACTTCACCTTTGGCCGTCTGCGGCCCATCCACACCAACGCGGGCATCTACGGCTGGGGGGTGGGCGTCATCTTCGCCACCTTCCTCTACATGGTGCAGCGGCTCTGCCGCACGCCGCTCTGGAGCCCGAAGCTGGCACGGTTCCAGCTCTGGTTCTTCAATGCCACCATCATCGCCTCGGCAGTCACCCTGCTGCTGGGCTATACCACCAGCAAGGAGTACCACGAGATGGAATGGCCCATCGATATCATGGTTGTGGTCCTCTGGGTGGCCTTTGCGGTGAACGTCATCATGACCATCATCAAGCGGAAAGAGGAGCGAATGTACATCTCCCTCTGGTACATGATGGCCTCGCTCATCGGGGTGGCGATCCTCTACGTGGTCAACGCGGCCGAGGTCCCGGTATCGCTGTTCAAGTCCTATTCGGCCTACGCCGGCACCAATGACGCCAACGTGGAGTGGTGGTTCGGTCACAACGCCGTGGCCATGGCCCTCACCGCCCCGCCGCTGGCCATGTTCTATTACTTCCTGCCCAAGACCACCCGGGTGCCCATCTACAGCCACCGGCTGTCCATCATCTCCTTCTGGAGCCTGATCTTCATGTATCTCTGGACCGGGGCCCACCACCTGCTCTGGACCCCGGTGCCGGACTGGATCCAGACCCTGGCCATGGCCTTTTCCCTGATGCTGATCGCGCCCTCCTGGGGCTCGGTCTTCAACGGGTATCTGTCCATGAACGGCCAGTGGCACCAGATGCGGGACAACTACCTGGTCAAGTTTCTCATCGTCGGCATCACCTTCTACGGCCTGCAGACCCTGCAGGGCCCCATGCAGGCGATCCGGACCTTCTCGGCCTTCATCCACTATACCGACTGGATACCGGCCCATATCCACATGGGCACCATGGGCTGGGTCTCCATGATCGCCTTTGCCTCCATCTACTACCTTGTCCCTCGGATCTACGGCCGGCAGCTCTATTCCATTCCCCTGGCCAACCTCCAGTTCTGGCTGATCCTCATCGGCCAGCTCATGTGGTCGATTTCCCTCTGGATCGCCGGCGTCCTGCAGGCCGGAATGTGGACCGCCATGAATCCGGACGGCAGCCTGACCTACACCTTCATGGAGACCATGGTCGAGATGTATCCCTACTGGTGGATCCGGGCCGCAGGCGGCCTGGTCTACCTGGCCGGGATCATCGTCTTCATCTATAACCTTGTCATGACGGTGCGCAGGGGGGAGAACGCGACCGTCGCAACCGTCGCAGCCGAGGGGAGGGCCTGATCATGTGGGAAAAGAAACCTATTCTGTTCATGCTGCTGGCCACCGGCGCCATCCTGGTGGGCACCCTGATCACCATGGTACTGCCCTTTGCCTGGGTCAACACCGAGGCCGACCGCATCGAAACGGTCACGCCCTACACGGCCCTGCAGCAGGAGGGGCGCGACATCTATATCCGCGAGGGCTGCAACAACTGCCACACCCAGACCGTGCGGCCGCTGGTTGCCGAGGTCCTGCGGTACGGTGACTACTCCAAGAGCGGCGAGTTCGTCTACGACCGGCCCTTTCTCTGGGGCTCCAAGCGGACCGGCCCGGATCTGGCCCGCATCGGCGGCAAGTACCCCGACGAGTGGCACTACAAGCACATGGCCTCGCCGCGTTCCATGGTGCCGCGCACCAACATGCCTGCCTATGCGTGGCTGGCGGACAACAAGCTCGATCCGCAGATGATCCGCCGCAAGATGGATGTGCTCGGCTTCCCCTATACCGAGGAAGAGATCAACGCACTGGCCGACAAGACCGAGATGGACGCCATCATCGCCTACATGCAGAAACTGGGCACCGGCATTCCCTGGCACGAAGCTGCCGCCACCACCATTGTCGGCGAACTGAAAAACCCGTATACCGGTGTCGATCATGCGACCATGGAACCCTGGGAGAAACTCTATGAGGCCAACTGCGCCGCCTGCCACGGCGAGCACGAGGAAGGCGATATCGGGCCCGAGCTGGACGGCAGCGCCTACGAGGAAAATGAACTCTTCGAGATCATCTACAAGGGCGTGCCGGAAAACGGCATGCCCGCCTTTTCCAGCCTCGGCTCCGACAAGGTCTGGAAGCTGGTCAACTTCATCAAATACTACACCCAGGGAGAAGATCACTAGATGGATCTGGCATCGATTCTCTATCTTGGCGTCACCTTTGGCCTGTTTGTGATCTTTGCCCTGATCGTCCTGCGCACTTACAGCAAAAAGCGCCGGAAAGATGGGGAGATCGCCAAATACCGTATGCTCGAGGATGACGACGATTGACACATAAAGGAGGCACTCCCATGACCACCCATGACACTCTCCATGACGAAACACTCGAGGCGCCCTTTGACGGGATCGAAGAAAACAGGGAAAATCCGCCCCCTGTCTACTTCAACATCCTCTATTACGGCCTCATCATCTGGGCGGTGCTGTTCATAGGCTACTTTCTCTTCAGCGGCTGGAGTTCACATGCTGAATTCCAGGCCAAAATGAAGGCCCACCAGGAACGGGTAACCGCCGGCGTGCAACAGGGCCGGCAGCAGTAGCTCCTGCGTGCCGCGGACCCGATATGCGGCAGGTCCGGGGTGACCATGGCCGGTAAGCACTCACAGGAACCGCATCTTTGCACGGGTGTGCCTGGCCGCATAGGTAGGCTATAGCGGCCAGGCACGCCCGCACAAATCTGCGGCCTCCTGAGAGCGCTTACACCATTGTGTGCGGACAAACCGATGGTTAGCCATCCCGTGAGGAGTTACCATGGCCGTTCCCCCGGCCGGATATTTCATGAACGGCAACAACCGCCCCATAGGTCCCCGGCGGACCCGGCTGCAGTGGATCCTCACCCTGCTCTTTCTGCTTGCGCCCTGGTTCAAGGTGGACGGCAGGAGTCTTGTCCGTATCGACATCCCTGGCCAGCGCCTCTACCTGGCCGGCCAGGTCCTGCGCATTGAAGAACTCTACCTGGTCCTGCTGGCAGTCCTGGTCTTCATCCTCACCTTTCTCCTGGTCACCGTGATCCTGGGCCGGGTCTGGTGTGGCTGGCTCTGTCCGCAGACAACCTTTTCCGACCTGGCCCAGTGGCTTGCCCGGACCCTGGGCCTCAGGGTGCGCCACAACCGCCTGCAGGGCGAGCTGTGGCGCCGGGCCCTGCTGCAGCCGCTTTTTCTGATCGTTGCCCTGGTCAGCAGCTGTGGCCTGCTCTGGTACTTCATACCGCCGCAGGTCTTTTTTGCCCGCCTCTCTGCCTTCGATCTGCCGGCACCGGCCTGGATCACTCTGGGCCTGGTCACCCTGGTCATCTACCTTGACCTGGCCCTGGTGCGGCGCCTGGTATGCCGCGACTTCTGTCCCTACGGCCGCATCCAGACCGCCCTGATCAGCCCGGTGACCCTGACCCTGCACCTGCCACCGGAAGAACAGGCGAACTGCATCGACTGCGGCGCCTGCGTGCGGGCCTGCCCCATGGAGATCGATATCCGGCAGGGGTTGCAGGTGGAATGCATCAGTTGTGCCCGCTGCCTGGACGCCTGCCGCAGGGTCATGGCCGGCCGCAACAGGCCCGGGCTCATCCGCTACACCTTCGGTCTGGAGGGCAAGGGAATCCGTGCCCTTCTCGACGTGCGTGTCCTGCTGCCGGCCGCGGCCATCCTGGCGCTGCTGGTGGTGCTGGTGGTCCTGCTGGGCAACCGGCCCGTGGCCTCTCTCAAGGTGGCGGTTTCCCACACCGCACCCCAGCGGCGACTGGCAGACGGGCGGATCGGCACCTTCTTCAATGCCTGGGTGCACAACCGTGGCCGGCAGGAGGCCACCTACATCATCCGTGCCATGGACGCGGCCTCTGGCAGCCCCCTGATCCTCAAGGGCCAGACCCGGATCAAAATGGCGGCGGGCCGGAACCGGCGCCTGGACTTTATCCTCATCACCCCGCGCCATGGCGCACGCGAGGTCCGGTTCATCCTCGAGGACAGCAGCGGCCGACAGGTGGCCGGGGCCGGGGCCCGGGTGGTGGCCGACATGGAGAAAGCCCCATGACGCGGGTCGTGGAACGTGGTACCCTGTATCAACCCCTATACATTCACAACCAACCTGCGGCAACGCCTGAACGGAGCGACTCTTCAGGCAGGAATATTATCCCATGAAAAACACAGACCAGCCAGTCAATATCTATCCCCTGCTGATCCTGCTCCTGATCGCGGCCTTCCTGGTCTTCTCGGCCTGGTCCGCCCACCGGGCCACCAGTCTCGGCAGCCGGGTGACCGATGCCAGCTATTACAGCAAGGGGCTGAAATACAACTCCACCGAGGTGGAACGACGGGCAGCCGAGGTCCTGGGCTGGAAACTGGACACCCGTCTCGACCGGCGGACGCTCATCTTCCGCCTCAGCGACCGCAACGGCCATGCCATCAGCGGGGCCGCCGGTTCCCTCTATCTGGCGATCCCCGACGCGGCGGAGAACGTCTACCTCCCCCTGACCGAGACCGGGCCCGGCCGCTACCAGGTGACACTTGACCACACCCTCTCCGGTGCCATCCAGGCCCGGCTCGAACTGGAGCGTAACGGGGCCCGGCTCAACCGTCACCTGCTGCTCAATCCCTGAGTTCTCTCGCCTCCTTCCCGCCCGGACCATGAGCCAGCCCGCCACCTGCAGTCACTGCAATCTGCCCATCCCCGCCGGTCAACAGATCGTTGCCCGGGTCGAAGGCAGGGAGCTCCTTTTCTGCTGCCAGGGCTGCCGGGGTGCCCACGCCGTGATCAGAGGCGCCGGTCTCGACGCCTTTTATGACAAGAGAGACTGGGATAAGCCGGGCACACCCGAGGGCGCCTTTGCCACGGACTACAGCAGCGAGTACCTGGACAGCCTCACCAGGGAACTGGACGGGGAGAGGGAAATCTCGCTCCTCGTCTCCGGTATCCGCTGTGCCGCCTGTATCTGGCTCATCGAAACCATGCTCCACAGGACCGACGGTATCAGCTCCGCCACCATCAACTACTCCACCCACCGCGGCCGCATCCGTTTTGACCCGAAAAGAATCTCGGCCCGGGAGATCTTCACCACCATCGCCAGACTGGGCTATGCGCCCCGGCCCTACACCATGGATGGCGCCCGCACCATGCAGGAACAGGAATGGAAGGGCCTGCTGATCCGGTTTGTCACTGCCGCTTTTCTCTCCATGCAGCTCATGGCCTACGCCATAGCCCTCTATGGCGGCTATTTCAGGGGCATGGACGCCTCCACCCGCCAGATGATGCAGTGGTTTGCCGGCCTGGTGACCACACCGGTGGTCTTTTTCTCCGGTGCCCCCTTTCTCCTCGGGGCCTGGCGCAGTATACGCAACCTGACCCCGAACATGGACCTGCTCATCGCACTGGGGGTGCTCAGCGCCTATTTCTACAGCGTGGCCGCCCTCTTTTTAGGCGGCGAGGTCTACTTCGAGACCTCGGCCATGGTCATCACCCTGATCCTGCTCGGCCGGCTGCTGGAGAGCGGCGCCCGCCGCCGGGCCATGGCAGGGATCGACCATCTGCTGCGCCTGGCGCCCGACACGGCCTGGCTTCTGCAGGGGGATGAACCGCTGCAGGTGCCAAGCAGCAGGCTCTGCAAAGACGATATCATCCTGGTCCGCCCGGGTGAGCGGTTTCCTGTGGATGCGATGCTCATCGACCACGACACCGAGGTGGACGAATCCATCCTCACCGGCGAGACAACGCCGGTCATGAAACGCCGGGGCGAGAACGTGCTCTCCGGGGCCATGAACATCGCCACCACCGTACGGGCCCGGGTGGCACGGCCGGCGGCACAATCCTTCATGGCGCGAATCGCGCAGATGGCGCAGGAGGCCCAGAACCGGAAGGCGCCGGTTCAGGGGCTGGCCGACCGGGTGGCTTCGCTGTTCGTCCCCCTCGTCGTTCTTCTTGCCGCCACCACCGGGGGCTACTGGCTGTGGGCACTCCGGGAACCGGTCCTGCCGCTCCTGCACGCGGTATCGGTCCTGGTGGTGGCCTGTCCCTGCGCCCTCGGCCTGGCCACACCCACCGCCATCCTGGTGGCGACCGGAGTGGGAGCCGGCCGGGGTATCCTTTTCCGGGGCGGGGACACACTGGAGCACACGGCCCGGCTCACGGTGGCGGCCTTTGACAAGACCGGCACCCTGACCGGCGGGGACCCGCAGGTGGTGCGCATCGTCCCGTACCAGACCAGTCCGCAGCGGCTGCTCAGCCTGGCGGCGCAGGCAACCAGCGGTTCCGCCCATCCCGTGGCCCGCGGGATCCAGGCCCGGGCCCGTGAAGACGGTATATCCTGCCGCGGCAGCGGCGGCACCAGCATACCGGGCCGGGGTGTCCGCATGGCGACGGAACAGGGGCTGCTGCTGGCCGGCAACCGGGATCTCATGGCCCGGTACAGGATCAGCCTGCCCCCGGACCAGCCCTTCGAGTTCACCGAGGTGCATGTGGCCCTGGACGGTGTCTACCAGGGATGCCTGCTGCTGGAGACCAGACTGCGGCCCGAGGCTCCGGAGGTGATGCGGAAGATTGGGGAGATGGGACTGCGGACCCTGCTCCTCACAGGTGACCATGACCGTGCTGCGGCCAGAATCGCGCAGGAGGCAGGCATCGACGGATATGCCGCCAGCATGACCCCGCAGGACAAGGCGTCCCGGATCCGGGCCCTGCGACAGGAAAAAGAGATGATCCTGATGGTGGGCGACGGCGTCAACGACGCCCCGGCTCTGTCCGAGGCCGATGTGGGGTGTGCCATGGGCAGCGGCACCGACATGGCGCTGGCGACCTCGGACCTGGTCCTGGTCCACGACAGTCTGGAGCAGCTGACGGCGGCCCTGGTCCTTGCGCGGCGGACCCTGCGCATCATCCGCCAGAACCTGTTCTGGGCCTTTACCTACAACGTGGTTGCCCTGCCGCTTGCCGCAAGCGGCAGGCTTGCCCCGGTCTACGCCGCCGGCCTCATGGCGGCCAGTTCGGTGCTGGTGGTGCTCAACTCACTGCGGCTGCAACGGTTCAGATAGGGGACATACATCATGTTCAAATCCATCGTCATCCTGCTGCTGCTGTCCCTGTTCCTCGGTCTCGGTGCCTGGCTGGTCTTTCTCTGGGCTGCGAAAAAAGGGGAGTTCGACGACATAGAACGGCCCAAGTACCGGATGCTGGATGACGACGAACCCGATGATTGATCCTGTCTACAGCATTGCCCTGAGCACCGCCTTTCTCGGCTCGGGCCACTGCATCGGCATGTGCGGTCCGGTGGTTGCTGCCCTGTCCCTGCGTGGCCGGGGCCTGCGCCAGGGAATCGTCTTTCACCTCTTCTATAACCTGGGCCGGATCACCACCTACACCCTCATCGGCATCATTGCCGGCTGGCTGGGGGCCCTGCTCAACCGGACCGCGGCCTTTGCCCTGCTCTCCCAGACCATTCTCATCCTTGCTGACCTGGTGATCATCGCCATGGGACTCGCCACCACCGGCCTCTTTTCCGGGGGCGGCATCATCCGCCTGGAGTTTCCCGCCGCCATCCGCGCCATGACCAGAGCGGTCACCGGCCTGCAACGGCTGCCGGCCGGTCTTGCCGCCCTGCCCATGGGCATGGTCATGGGCCTGCTGCCCTGCGGTTTTCTCTATGCCATTGCCCTGGCCGCCGCCGGCCGCGGCGATCCCGTCCAGGGCGGCCTGATCATGCTCTCCTTCGGCCTTGGCACCCTGCCCTCGCTCTTCCTTTTCGGCACCACGGTTCACTGGCTTACCGCCAGGAGCCGCCGCGAGATGCTCCGCTGGGCCGGCCTGCTGGTCATCGGCCTTGGCTGCTACAACCTCTTCCAGCACGCCAGACAGATCATCGGTCCGTGAAGTTGTTGTTTACAGGAACAGACTGATAAGCCTGATGAGGTTGTTCTGGGTGGTGGTGACAGTATCCAGGACCATCTTCAGATTGTTGCTCTGGATGATCTGGGTGGCGATAATCCGATCCGCCATCAGGCCGATGTTATCAGCCATGACCAGGATCTTGTCCGCCATCTCCAGTATCCGGTC
This sequence comes from Desulfobulbaceae bacterium, assembly GCA_026987195.1. GTDB lineage: Bacteria > Desulfobacterota > Desulfobulbia > Desulfobulbales > Desulfobulbaceae > DRKI01. Next base: position 18,753 of record JALSNC010000130.1, read on the forward strand.
CGCCATCAGGCCGATATCATCAGACAGCCGCAGCATGGCGGCAAGGGCACTGTCCAGGGCGGAAAGGGCGGTGGTGGCGGCAAGGTTACCGAGCTGAAGGGTCAGATCGGCACAGGTCTCTGCAAGGGAGAGCGTCACCGTGCTCAGCGTCTGCAGAGCCACCAGCATCTCGGGGGTCAGGCTGAGGGTGGTACCTGACTCGGCGACCACCGTATTATAGGCGGCAACCACATCAGCACGATAATCGGCGACATCCGATTCCAGGTCTGCCACCTGCGCTCCCAGGGTCAGAGGATTGAGCACCAGGGCCGATGCACGGGCGATGAGATCGTTGCCCTGAAGGACAAGGGTATTGAGCCGGGTGGTGAAGGCATCGGTATCCAGGGCGGCCTTGGCCGGCTGGGTGACGGATGCAAGCAGAATGGCGGCAAGCAGAACAGCGATGGCGTGAATCCTGAACCTGGATAACTGCATGGTCATACCTCCGTTGGCAGATGAAGATTAAGAATTTAAGAATTTAGTTAATCAACTTACACCTTAAATACCGCGCCGGGCAAAAAACTGCAACCTGAATCCTGCCCAGTTGTCCGTGCACCGAGAACATCGAGACAGATGAATAGCTCTAATCTGCTGCTCTCGACAACGAGTTGAAACACAAGGAATTTTACAGCGAACATGCAAAGAAGCGAAACTTTTCGGCACCGGCAAACTGTTGCATCGAGCACGAAAAGGGTAGAGACGACGCAGCCGGTTTGGCTGCATTGGCCTTTGAAATCCGGCCAACTGCAGGATTTGCAGGTGTACTGTTTTCCTGTCAGCCGAATCCCTGCTGCCATCCCCTGCTGCTCAGGAGCGGATCGGCGGCGTGACCCGGATCAGGACAAGGATACAGCACACCAGAAGGATGGAGACCAGCCCAAGGGCCGGAAAGACCATGTCGATGCCGCGGCCGGCCGCCACGGTGCGCACCAGCTTCACAGCCAGGGAACCGACGCCGAAGGTGAGAACGAACTTCATGCCGAATGCCATGGAGTGCATGGACGGCGGTGTCAGCCGGGCCACCAGGGTGTTCTCGATGGGCTGCATGCCGAGCAGGAAGAAGGAGTGGACAGTGGCCAGCAGGACCAGCGGCAGGTCGGTGACCAGGGCCATGGCAAAGGCCGCCGGCACGGTGAGCAGATGAAAGACGAGATAGCCCGGGCGCAGGTCGAACCGCTCCCCCACCCGGCCACCCGCATACTGGCCGAGCATGCCCACCAGGTAGAGAGCCGAGGTGAGGAGGGTGGCGGTGACGTTGCCTGATATCCTGCCGGCGGAGAGACCGGCCACCATCTGATAGATGTGTGGAGTTCGAAGCTCAAACAGAGAGGGCAGGATCACTGTGGAACCCCGATAAACGATACCGCCCAGCATCATCACCACCAGGAGGACCGAAAACCGCCGCCAGGAGGCAACAGAAGTGCCGCCTGCATTGTGCGTGGCCGCACCGCAGGCCTGATGGCGGGAACGCCACAGCAGCGCCAGGCCGGCGAGATTCAGCAGACCGAGTCCGCCATAGACCGCCCCGGCGCCCCACAACCAGTTGACGAGCCCTGCCAGGAGCGGCCCCATGGCAAGCCCCAGGTTGCCGAACATGCCGTTTACCGCCATGCCGGCCGAGGTCCTGGAAACGCAGCAGGCGATCCAGCCCAGACCGGCCGGATGGTAGATACCGGAAAAGAGACCGATTCCGGCCAGGGCCAGCTTGAGGGTCACGGGTGAATCCAGGCCCATGGCGGCGACAAGACCGCAGCAGCCGGCACCGAGATAGAACAGCCCCAGTATGGGGCGGGCCCCGATCCGGTCGGCGAGCATACCCCATGGCAGGGCAGTGATACCGAACAGCAGGTACATCCAGAAGCCCAGGTCCAGGGTGTCGGCCAGGCTCATGTCCAGGCGTCCGGACAGGGGCAGGAGGATGGCCGGGAAGACCAGCATGTTGAAGTGACTCAGGAAATGTCCGTAACAGGTGATGGACAGGATGTTGCGGTCCCGGCTGTTCACGTGCAGGCTCCCGGCCAGGGCATCATTTCTTCAGGGAATAGGTGTCGGCGATCATATCGTAGTAGGCCTTTTCCGAGACCGAGCCCCAGATGCCGACCTGGGCCTTGAACTTCTTGTAGGCCTCATTGACCCTGGTGCTCACGGGGTCCTTGGCCGCCTCCTCCTCCACCACCTCGCGGGCCAGCCGGTGGAGGTCGGCCAGGACCTTGTCCGGGAAACGGCGCAGCTTGACATTATGCTTGCTGATCAGCTCCTGCAGGGCCGCACCATTACCGGCCTCGAACTGGCAGAGACTCCAGAGATTGATCTCCATGGCCACGGTGTCGATGATCTGCTGCAGGTCCCGGGGCAGGCTGTCGTAGGCCTTCTTGTTGAAGATAACCTCCAGGCAGGTGCCCGGCTCGTGCCAGCCCGGATAATAGTAGTAGGGCGCTGCCTTGTAGAAGCCCATGCGCAGGTCGTGCATGGGGCCGACCCACTCGGTGGCGTCCAGCACGCCGCGCTCCAGCGAGGTGAAGATCTCGCCGCCCGGCAGCAGGACCACGGTGCCGCCCGCCTTGGCAATCACCTTGCCGCCCAGGCCGGGGATCCGCATCTTCAATCCCTTGAAATCGGCCAGGGAATTGATCTCCTTGCGGAACCAGCCGCCCATCTGTACCCCGGTGTTGCCCTGAGGCCTGGGGACGACGTTGAAGGGCGCATAGACCTCTTCCCAGAGCCTGAGACCGTCGCCGCCGTAAAACCAGGCATTGATACCCTGGGCGTTGAGTCCAAAGGGAACCGTGGCAAACCACTGGGCGGCCGGGACCTTGCCGGCCCAGTAATAGGCCGCGCCGGAGCCGCACTCCACGGTACCGGCGGACACGGCGTCAAAGACGCCCAGGGGCGGCACCAGCTCGCCGCCGGCAAAGACCTTGATCTTCAGGCGGCCGTCCGAGACCTCGGCCACCCGGCTGGCGAACAGCTTGGCGCCGTCCTGGAGCACAGGCAGGTTGGGCGGCCAGGTGGTGACCATCTTCCAGCGATAGGTCTTCTCGCCCGCCAGCACGGCCGGGGCGGCGATGGTTGTGGCCGCTGTCGCGGCAACGGCTGCGGTTGTGGCGGTCTTCAGAAATTCACGGCGCTCCATGTGATACCTCCTGTCTGCTGATGGCAATAGTTCACCGTTTTCGACAACTACATGAAAATAGTGATATTTTCGCTTCTTATGAGCGTCAAGGCTCATACCCTGGCAACCATATTTCTTTTTCCTGAGCCACTCTTCCCTGAACAGTGACTTGTCCACCGTCTTGCGGTTCTCGGTAGTGACGATCATCTGAAAGGGATACTTTTACCATCGGCCCCGGGCTGCTCACTGGGCAAAGACGACCTTTGGCAGCCAGGTGACCAGTTCCGGAAAAAGAACCACGATCAGCAGGCCGATGAGCTGACAGACAACAAAAGGGATGATTCCCCGGTAGATATGGCCGGTGCTGATCTCGGGCGGACAGACGGCCTTGAGATAGAAGAGGGAGAATCCGAACGGCGGGGTCATGAACGATGTCTGCAGGTTGACGGCAATCAGAATGCAGAGCCAGACCGGATCAAAACCGAACTCGATCATGATCGGCGCCAGCACCGGTACGTGAATAAAGGTGATCTCGATGAAATCGAGGAAAAAACCGATCACGAAGATGAGGGCCATGACCACGAAAAGGACAAACCAGCGGCCGTGGGTGGCGGCGATTCCGCCGAGAAATTCCCGGACCAGATCGTCACCGCCCGTGCCGCGGAAGACGAGGCCGAAGGCGGCGGCACCGACCAGGATGATGAAGACCATGCAGGTGAGCTGCAGGGTGGAATCCATGACCTGCCGCAGGATCTTCAGACTGAAGCGACGGTTGAGCATGGTGAGGAGGGTGGCGCCCACCGCCCCGACAGCGGCAGCCTCGGTGGGGGAGGCAATACCGGCGAAGATGGAGCCCAGCACCGCCACCATGAGAAAGAGCGGCGGCACCAGGGCCCTGCAGACGCGAACGACGAGCGCCCGCCCGCCCATGGCCTCCTCTCCCTCGGTACGTACCGGTGGCGCATCGCCGGGACGGAGAAAGGCGACGACCAGGATGTAGAGCACGTACAGGCCCACCAGCACCAGGCCGGGCAGGACCGCACCCATGAAGAGATCGCCCACCGGCACGCCGACGATATCGCCGATCAGCACCAGGACGATGGAGGGCGGGATGATCTGACCGAGCGTGCCGGAGGCAGAGACCGTGCCGGTGGCCAGTTCCTTACGGTAGCCCCGCCGGAGCATGGTGGGCACGGCAAGGAGCCCCATGGTGACCACGGTGGCGCCGACAATGCCGGTGGAGGCGCCAAGCAGGGCGCCGACCACCACCGTGGAGATGGCCAGACCGCCGCGTATGCGGCCAAAGAGCAATCCCATGGTATCCAGCAGGTCCTCAGCCAGGCCGGAACGCTCCAGCATCACGCCCATGAACACGAACAGGGGCACGGCAAGGAGGGTGACATTGGTCATTATCCCCCATATCCGCAGGGGCAGGAGATTGAAGAAATCCCAGCCAAAGCCGATCAGGCCGAAGAGCAGCGAGGTGCCGAGCAGGGTGAAGGTGACCGGGAAACCGGCCATCAGGAGGATGGTCAGGGCCAGGAACATCCAGGCGGGCAGGTACTCGATGAACATCACCCCTCCCTGCCCCTGATGACGAGCAGCGCCTTGATGGCCATGGAGAGCCCCTGGAGAAGAAGCAGGAAAAAACCGGCCGGGATGCAGGATTTGATCAGAAACCGGTAGGGAATGCCGCCCGGATCGGGTGATCCCTCACCGGTCACATAGGAGGAGAGCACAAAAGGTATGGAGGTGGCAAGCACCAGGTAACAGCCGGGAATGAGAAAGAGCAGCACACCCACCAGGTCAACCCAGGCCCTGCCTTTCCGGTCCAGGCGCTGGTAGATGATGTCGACACGGACGTGGCCCTCCCGGAGCAGGGTATACCCGGCACCCATGAGAAAGATGAAGGCAAAGAGATGCCACTCCAGTTCCTGGGTGAAAACGAAACTTGTATTGAATATATAGCGCATGACCACATCGACAAAGACCACCAGCACCACCAGCAGGGTCACCCAGGAGACGATGCGGCCCACAAGGAGATTGAGCCGGTCGATCCACCGGCTGACACGTTCAAGCAAGCGCAGCATGCTTACGCTCCCCGTGACGATACCGCTAAGGACGGCACAACACTCATCCGCGTCTACTCCGCCCGGCTGGTGAAATACTTTTCGGCCAGATCCACCTCGCGCTTCGAGCCGATGATCAGAGGAACCCGCTGGTGCAGCTCCCTGGGCTCAATATCGAGGATTCTCCTGCCATCGTCGGTGATGGCCCGGCCACCGGCCTGCTCCACCACCATGGCCAGGGGCGCGGCCTCATACAGAAGCCGCAACTTGCCCTCGGGCTTGTCGGTGCTCTTTCTGTCCCGGGTATAGAGAAATACCCCGCCCTTGATCAGATTGCGGTGAAAATCTGCCACCAGCGAGCCGATGTAGCGCAGGCTGTAGGGCCGGCCGGAGTCGGGATCGACCTCCTTGAGATACTCGACAAATTTCCTCGTCGGTTCGTACCAGTAATTGGTGTAGGACTCGTTGACGCTGTAATACCTGGCCGTGTCCGGTATGCGGATATCGGGATGGGAAAGAAAAAACTCGCCGACACTGGGATCCAGGGTGAAGCCATGCACGCCGTCGCCGGTGGTATAGACCAGGACCGTGCTGGAGCCGTAGATGATGTAGCCGGCCGCCACCTGGCGGCTGCCCTTCTGCAGCAGGTCCTCGGCACTGCCCTGTTTGCCGGAGCTGACGCGGCGGTGGATCGAGAAGATGGTGCCGATGGAGACATTGACATCGATGTTGGACGAGCCGTCCAGGGGGTCGAAGGCCAGGGAGTATTTTCCCTCGTACCCCTCCAGCACCGGGATGATGCCCTCTTCCTCCTCCGAGGCCATGACACAGATATAGCCGCACTGCTCCATGCGTCGCTTGATGGTCTGGTTGGCGAACTCGTCCAGTTTCTGAACATCCTCGCCCTGGATGTTGACCTTGCCCGACTGGCCGAGGATGTCGGCAAGTCCCGCCATGTTGACCTCGGCGCTGATGATCTTTGCCGCGACAATCAGTTCATTGAGCAGACCGGTCAGCTCACCGGTCGCCTCGGGATGGAGCAGCTGACTGTCCATGATCTGCCTGCTGACGGTGATCCCTTTCCGTTTGGCCATTTCTTCCCTCCCTTGCTGCCAGGGCTCTGTAGATTCGACGCAAAACCCCCGGTAATTCAATGTACTTGCCAATGGCGGTGAACTGTCAATGCAGCCAGACCCGCGCCGGCGGCACAAAGACCCCAGGCACCTGTCATCTGGCCCCTGTTGTTCTGATAAAATGCAAAAGTGTCCTGGGACCGATACCGGAGGGTCCCTTTTTGGGCATATAGGACTTTTCGGTGAAGTTCCAGGCCGTGCCGGCGATATCGAGATGGGCCCAGGGCACGTCGCCGACAAACTCCTGCAGGTAACAGGCCGCGGTGATGGTGCCGGCGGGACGTCCACCGGTATTCTTGATGTCCGCCACCTCGGAATCGAGCTGCTTGCGGTACTCCGGGCCCAGCGGCAGGCGCCAGAGCGGCTCCCCGGCCAGTTCACCCGCTTCGAGCAGACCGGCGGCCAGGGTGTCGTCGTTGGCGAGCAGGCCGGTCCGGTGATGGCCAAGGCCGATGATGACCGCACCGGTCAGGGTGGCCAGGTCGATGACCATGTCCGGCTGATAGGTCTTGATGCCGTACGCCAGGGCATCGGCAAGAATCAGGCGGCCTTCGGCATCGGTATTGATGATCTCGGAGGTGGTACCACCGAAATGGGTTATGATATCACCCGGTTTCATGGCCGCGCTGCCGCCGAGATTTTCCGTGGCCGGGATGAGGGCGACCACGTTCCAGGCGGCCGGCTTCTCGCGGCCGATGGCCTCCATGGCCGCAAGAACCGCGGCACCGCCGCACATGTCATACTTCATCTCCTCCATGCCCGAGGCCGGCTTCAGGCTGATGCCACCGGAATCAAAGGTCAGGCCCTTGCCCACCAGCATCAGGGTGGGCTTTTTCTTCGAGGTACGATACTGGAGGATGACCAGTTTCGGCGGCTGGGCAGACCCCTGGCTCACACCGAGGATACCCCCCATACCCAGTTTCTTCATGTCGCTGCGGTCGAGGATCCGGCACTTCATGCCCGATCGGCGTGCCAGTTTCCGCGCATGATCGGCAAAGCTGGATGGTGTCCATCCGTTACCAGGCTCGTTGGCCATGTCCCGGGCCGAGCAGGCAGCCTCTGCCGCACTCATCCCGGCCTCCATGCCCTGCCGCACCGAGGCCGTTGCCAGGCCGCCGCCATGCAGCAGGAATTTCCCGACCCGGACGCTCTCCTGCTTGTCCGGATCCTCCTTCTTGTATTTGTCAAAGCGGTAATTGGCCAGCAGCAACCCCTCGGCCGTACACTCGGCGATCTCTTCGGGCGCCAGTTCCACCCCCGCAGGCAGTACAACCAGCACCCGGCGCGCCTTGAGGGCCCCGGCCCGGACAGCGGCGGTGCCGGCGGCACAGCGCACCTGCTCCCGCCGGCCGGCCACCTTCTCCTCCGGCTTGCCAAGGCCGACCACCAGGACTCGCCGTGCCCGGGGCAGCTCAGCCTCTCCTGTCCCGAGCAGGGCAGGGTAGAGGAGAAAGGTCTCACCCTTTTTTCCGGCAAAATCGCCGGCCTTCCAGGCCTGCCCGAGGGCCTTCCTCACAACCGCCCCGGGAATCGCCGCCATCTTCCGGTCCCCTTCACCGACGAAACAGACCACAAGATCCCCTCTGAATTCCCATGGATCCTTCTTCCTCAATTCCATCATCTCAATCCACTCCTTTACCGTCATGGCGGGCAGCGCATGCAGGCGTGATGTACCCCCTCACGGGATGACGAACCATCCAGACACTATCCATTACCCCATTGCGCATCTTTCCTCAATCGACAAACGATATTTTTCCAGACCGGCGGAAGCGTCCTGTCTCCGGGACCGGTCAGCAACTCCCTGTTTGACCTGAAGGGCCGGCTGGGCTATCCTGTGCAGGCAGTACAGAGTCCGGGGCGGCTGAAGAACCCCTCACGGCATGACGAACGAATGGTTTTTCCGAGCACAACGGTGCAAATGCTCTCAGCGGCCGCAGATTCGGAATCTACGCTTGCCTGTGCAGGCGTGCCTGACCGCTCTGCCAGTCTCTTGTTCTTCCACCGGAGACGGCATGAAGAATTCCGGTTTCTGTCTTCTGGTTTCCTGATTTTCTGGTCCCAAAAGGAGGCATACCTTGGTCATTCAACTCATCCTGGCGGTGGGATGCGCCATTGTCATCTCCGCCATGTGCAGTGTTTTCGAGGCCGTGCTCTACTCGCTGCCGGTGAGCAACATCGAGCTGATGGCAAAGAAACATCCGGGCCGGGCAGCAATAATGAAACGGCTCAAGGAAAACATCGACCGCCCCATCACCGCCATCCTGACGCTCAACACTGTTGCCAACACCATCGGCGCCGCCGTGGCCGGTGCCTCGGCCGTGGCCGTGTTCGGCCAGTCGAGCCTGGCCTGGTTCTCCCTCCTCTTCACCCTCGCCATCCTTCTCTTCTCCGAGATCCTGCCCAAGAAGGTGGGCGTGATCTACAGTCGCCAGCTCGCGCCCTTCATCACCATGCCCCTGCACTGGATGGTCAGGATACTTACGCCCGTCATCTGGCTCTGCCAGGCCATCACCCGCCTGGTTCCGGATCATGGTGATGCCAACCAGGTCTCGGCCGAGGAGCTGCAGACCATTGCCATGCTTTCCCGCCGCTCGGGAGAGATCGGTGCCGAGCAGGAACAGGTGATCACCAATATCCTCCAGCTCAACCACAAATCGGTACGCGACGTGATGACGCCCCGGACCGTCACCTTTTCCCAGGACAAGCGCACCACCATCCGCGAGGCCATCGCCCTTGCCGCCAAGTGGCGAATGCACAGCAGGGTTCCGGTTTATGACGGCGACAAGGACAACGTGGCCGGCATGGTCCTGAGCCGGGAGATGTTCCTGGCTGCGGCGGAAAACCGCTATGAGACCAGGCTCTGCGAGATCATGACCCCGGTCCACTTCGTGCCGGAGACCGCACCCCTCAACCGGGTGTTCATTGATTTCTTCGAGCGGCGGCAGCACCTGTTCGTTGCCGTGGATGAATACGGCAGTGTCACCGGGGTCATCAGCATGGAGGACATCATCGAAGAGATCATGGGCAGGGAGATCGTGGACGAATCCGACACGACCCGCGACATGCGGGAGCTGGCACGAACCCGCCGCAAGGCCCTGCGCCGAGAAGATCACGTGGCTTCCGGCAACTGATCGTGGCAAAGAACAGGCAAAGGTGGTAGATTTGACCGGTCCGCCCGGCCCTGTCTGTCCGCATGGTGTCCGCATGGCACCGGACGGCCGGTCATCCGCACCAAGACAATTCATTCCGCTGCAGACTCAAGGTATATTCATGAAAAACATATTTTTTCAGGTCGAACCACCCCTTCGCGCACGGCTGCTCCCCCTGGTCATGCTTCTGGTTGCCTTTCTTGCCCAGACTGCTCTTGCCGGAACCTGGTTCGTGAAGCCGAGCGCCGAGGTCCCCCTGCGCCGGGGTCAGGGGAAGGACTACAGGATCGTGGCCGTTCTCCAGAACGGGACCCCGGTGGAGCTGCTGGAGACAGAGGAGCCGTGGGCCAGGATCAGACTGGCGAGCGGCAAGGAGGGATGGATACTGAAACGGTATCTCAGCAGCGAGCCGCCCCTGGGGCAGCAGATCGTCGCACTCAGGGAAGAAAAAAAGAACCTGGAACAGGAGTGTGCCCGCACAAGGCGCGAACTGCAGGATCTTACTGCCGCCAACGCGCAGACCGAAAAAGAGCTGACAGCCTGCCTCATCGAGCGGGACCGGATCAAGGCCGACTTTCAGACCCTGCAGCAGGATACCGCCGATGTCGTCCGGACCAAGAAAAAACTGACCGACAGCCTGTTGCGGGTCAAGAACCTGGAGGCCAGCCTCTCGGCTGCCCAGGCCGAAAACAGCACGCTGAAAAAGAACGCCCGCCTGAAGTGGTTTCTCGCCGGTGGCGGCGTCCTCGTTCTGGGCTGGCTCCTCGGCCTGATCACCGGCCGCTCCAGGAAGAGACGGTCCTCTCTGCTCTGATGAGCCGGGGCGGCGAAAGATCGCCGTACAACCACCTTGCATTGCCTGTGCTTTTGTACAAGTCGGGCAGTACGTCCGCTGTGCGGGATCGTGACTGGCCGCAGACAAGCCACCGTGAGAAGACTTCGATAGTCCTTACCTGTGCGGACAGGCACGACCGTGCAAAGAGGTAAGCGAAGACTCCGTGCGGTCCCGGTGAGTGCTTACCCCCCTACTCCATGGCCTCCAGGGTCAACGGCACCTTCACCTGCTCGCCGTCCCGGAGAATGGTGAGGATGACCGTATCCCCCACCTTGTAACGTTCGATCTGATCACGGAGACTGTTATAGTCCCTGACCGCCTCCCCGTTCACGGCCAGGATGATATCACCCAGCACCAGGCCGCCGGGCACCTGGCGGGTCCCCCTGATTCCGGCCCGGGCCGCAGTGCTGCCGGGACGGACCTTGAGCACCAGGACCCCCGGCAGATCAAGGTCGCGGACCAGCTTCCGGTTGGCCAGGACCACCCCCAGGCCCGGCCGGATCACCTTGCCGTGCCGGATCACCTGCGGCACGACCCTGTTCACCTCGTCCACCGGCACGGCAAAACCGATACCCGAGCTTGCCCCGGACGGGCTGTAGATGGCAGTGTTGACCCCGATCAGCCGGCCGGCGCTGTCCAGGAGCGGGCCCCCGGAATTGCCCGGGTTGATGGCCGCATCGGTCTGGATCACATCGTGGATGGTCCGGCCGGTTACCGAGGTGATCTCCCGTCCCAGGGCACTGACCACCCCGGTGGTCAGGGTCTGGTCAAGACCGAAGGGGTTGCCGATGGCAAAGACCTTCTGTCCCACCAGGAGATCGGCAGACCTGCCGATCATGATGGGCCTCAGCTTGTCCCTGGGCGCCGAGATCTGCAACACGGCCAGATCCCGATCCGGAGCCGCCCCCACCAGGACCCCTTTCCATGTCGTATGGTCAGCCAGTGTGACCTCGATACGGTTGGCATCGGATATCACGTGGTAGTTGGTGACGATACGGCCGTCGCTGTCCCAGATGAACCCCGATCCCGTACCCTTGGGAATCTCGTAGATATTGAGGCTGAACATATTGCGGCGCACGGCGATACTGGTGATGAAGACCACGGAAGGCGCCGCGCTGCGGAAGACCTCGATGGTGTTTTTTTCATCGGCTGCCAGGTCGCCCCGGGCGGTGACCGGCCGGGGACGGGCATCGGGCTGCAGGAGGCTCGGCTGAAAGCTCTGAAAGGCAAGCCAGGCGACCAGGGCCAGCAGAGCCAGCAGGATCAGGGCATTGGTCCGGCCGCCCTGCGGACGAAAAAGTGAGCGAAACAAGGGAAAACCTACAGTTTGAGCAATATCTTTGCCACGCTGAAAAACAGGGTGACACCAAGGATATCGATGGAGGTGGATATGAACGGCCCCGTGGCCACGGCCGGATCGATCCGGAACCGCTTGAGCAGCATGGGCACCAGGGTGCCGACGGTGGCGGACATGGTCATGACCATGAACACCGAGATACCGACCACAAAACCGAGATAGGCCGGGGAGGCATAACTGAAATGGGCCAGCAGGCCGAGCAGGACCCCGAACAGACCACCGAGCATCACCCCCAGGGCCATCTCCTTGCCCACCAGGGAAAAGAAATGCTGCATGTTGATCCGGCCGGTGGCCAGGCCCCGCACCGTGATACTGGAGGACTGGGTGGCGATGTTGCCGCCCATGCCGGAGATGATGGGGATAAAGGAGGCCAGGGCAAGGACCTTCTGCAGCTCGCTCTGAAAGGAGGTGATGATGTACATGGCCGCAACCCCGCCCAGCCAGGAGGCAAAGAGCCAGGGGGCGCGGAGGAGAATCTTCTGGTGCAGGGGCTTGAGCAGGATCTCCTGATCCTTGCCGGCACCGGCCATCTGCAGAAAATCCTCGGTGGCCTCCTCGCGGATGACATCGATGACATCATCAACCGTGACGATACCGACGATCTTGAAGGTGGCGTCCACAACCGGCACGGCCAGCAGGTTGTACTGGGACACCACGTGCGCCACCTCCTCCTGGTCGGTATCGGTGGTCACGGAGATGACGTTGGTGTTCATGATGTTCTTGAGCTTGCGATGCATTGGATGCATGAGCAGCTCGCGCAGGGAGAGTACGCCGGCAAGCTGGCCGTCGCCATGGGTAATGTAGAGATAGAAGACCATCTCTTTCTCTTCGCTGCGCTTCTGGACCTTCTTGATCGCCTCCTCGACGGTCAGGTTCTCGTCCAGGTACATGAAGTCCGGTGACATGATGCCACCGGCGGTCTCGGGATCGTACTTGAGCAGCTCCTCCACCTCGTGGCGATCCTCGACCTCCATGTGGGAACGGATCTCGGAGGCGATATCGGGCGGCAGGGCCTCGAGCAGATCGGCGGCGTCATCAGAGGCCATGTTGGTGACCACCCGGGCCATGAACCTGGCCGACAGGCCATCCACCAGGTCCACCATGATCGATTCGTCGAGTTCGCTCAAAAACGGCGCCACCAGGTCGGTCTGGGCAATGATCTGAAAGATGTCCTTCTGTTCAGCCGGCGTGAGGGAACGAAAGACCCAGGCGAGATCGGCGGGATGGGTCTTGCGGATCAGTTTTCTGATATTTTCGACAGCACCTCTGCGGTGGAGACGACGCAGGGTATCGAGCAGCACCTTGCCCTCGAGCCCTATCATCTCGCGTTTTGGTGTTTTTTCCATGGAGTTCTTCCTTTGGCAACGCAGAGAACCATCTGCCTGATCCGAAATTCCAGACTGTACGCAAAATTTTAAATATTACCGAAGAAGCTGAGCAAAAGTCAAACAGTAATAGTGGTGACCCGGGAAAAAGCGGCTCCGGGTGGAGGGACAGACGTTCTCTGCCCAAACTACCGGCATTTGGAACCGGTTGCCGATAGGGGTGAACGCTTACGTTCAGTGACGGCAGAAGGGCAAAGGAGGTGCCATCGTAAAAGTATCGGTCTTGTTATGTGGTTGCCGATGGCGGAGACCATTATGGCCATCAGCCGAAGATACCGCTTCTCTGTGCGAGATAGCAGAGCAGAAAGCCGGTTACCATGGCGATGATTCCCATGAAGCGCAGCTGTGCCGGCGGCATCTCGATGAGCTGCCGCAGCCAGCGCTGCATGGCCTCGGGCGAGGCCACATAGGGTAACCCCTCGAGAATGAAGACAAGACCGATCAGGGTGACGAGCAGTTTCATGGATGCACCATACCAGAAGCACCGGGTTCGCGCAATCGCGGGCAAAAAATCTGCAGGCGGTGCCGCGAGACTGAAACGGTTCATCCCCGGGCAAACCATCTCAGCAATATCGATTCGACCGGAGATGGCGCAGAAGCGACCGGTGCGCCCCTCTGCAGAGGAACATTGACCATTTTGAGAGCACTTACACCATTGTGGTCGGACAAACCGATGGTTAGCCATCCCGTGAGGGGTTGCCCGCACCCGCCGCAGGCAACACGACGACTCCCGGCCCCTGGCCCCTGACACCTGCCCCTGTATCCTGATTTTCGGAAAAAATCCAGTCGCGGTTTGACATACCGGAAACGAAAATGTAGGATACCCAAAAAAATGAATACCCGTTCAGTACCCCGGGAGCCATTGCCGGCTGCCGGACTTCACCCTCCCGCCCGTGGACGGCAGGAGAGATGTACGTACTCACAGGGACCGCACGGAGTCTTCGCTTACCTCTTTGCACGGTCGTGCCTGCCCGCACAGGTAGACTATCGGAGTCTCCCCGCGGTCGCTTACCTGTGGTCAGACATACCTGCACAGGTAAGCGTAGACTCCGAATCTGCGGCTCCTGAGAGCGCTTACACCATTGTGGTCGAAAAAAATCGATGGTTGGTTATCCCGTGAGGGAGGGGTTACGGAGACATGTCCCCGACAGCCGCCGCAGAGCACCGGATATTTCCCATGCGCCAGGATCACCCGTTTCATTTCCTCTCGGCAGCGTTTTCATATCCCGGGCAGGAGGACCGCCTGCTGCCGACGGCCACGGCTCTCACCGCCCTGGCCGCGGACCTCGAGCTGCAGGCCCCGTCGGCCGAAGAGCTGATCCCAGGCCCCCTGCCAGAACTGCAGGCAGAGTACGTGCGGCTCTTTGACAACGCGCCGGGAGGCGTTCCTGCTCCTCCCTGGTCCTCGGTCTACCTGGGTGGTTCCAGTGTCCTCATGCAACAGGGGCATGACCAGGCCCTTGCCTTCTACCGTCAGGCCGGTATCGAACCAACAGGAGGAAACGAGTATGCCGACCACCTGATCCACGAGCTGGCCTTTGTCGGCATCCTGCTCGACCGGGACCGGCTGTCCCTGCTGGCCCGCTTTCTCGACAGGCACCTGCTGCGATGGTACCCGCCCTTCCACCGGCGGTTGCAGGAGGCTGATCCCTGTCCGTTCTACAGCCTACTTGGCCGGGTCACCGACCTGTGCCTTCACCATATCGCGAAGGAGGTAACTTGATGAACAGACGGCATTTTCTCAAGATGTCAACTGCCACGGCCGTGGCAATGGCTGCATCCACGGCCGGCCTGCCGGGGGGGAAGGGTCTCTTTCGGGCCGCCAGGGCGGGCACCCTGCCCATTGCTCCCCAGGGAAGCATGGGCGCCAGGGAGACCACCTCGGTCTGCGAGATGTGCTTCTGGCGCTGTCCGATCGTCGGCAAGGTCAGGGACGGCAAACTGATCAAGATCGAAGGCAACTCCAGGAGCCCGGTCAACGGCCGCAGGGTCTGTGCCCGCGGTAACTCAGGGGTCCAGCTCCTCTATGACCCGGATCGGATCAAGTATCCCATGAAACGGGTGGGTGCCCGCGGCGAGGGCAAATGGGCCAGAATCTCCTGGGACGAGGCCCTGGACGAGATTGCCCATAACATGGACAAGGTCAGAAAGAAATACGGCCCCCACGCCCTGGCCTTCTTCGACCATGGCGCCTCGGCCGAGCATCTGCGCAAGATCTTCATCAACCTGGGCACGGAGAACTACACCAGCGAACCGGCCTTTTTCCAGTGCGTCGGCCCGGCCGCCCTGGCCTACCTTGAGACCGTGGGCTACATCACCACCGGCACCCGCCAGTACAACGACATGGCCAATGCCAGGGCCATGCTGCTGGTCGGCTCGCACATCGGCGAAAACATCCATGTCTCCCATGTCCGCGAGTTCATCGCCGGCCTGCAGAACGGTGCCAAACTGGTGGTGGTCGACCCGCGCTTCTCCACGGCCGCCGGCAAGGCCGACATCCACCTCGCCATCCGGCCCGGCACGGACACGGCCCTGATGCTGGCCTGGATCAACTACGTGATCACTCACAACCTGTATGACAAGAGATTTGTTGCCAACCACTGCCAGGGATTCGATGCTCTGAAAAAAGAGGTCAGCGGGTATTCCATGGAATGGGCGGCCAGGATCTGCGATCTCAGGATCGAAGACATGAAGGCAGCCATCGAGCTCCTGGCCAAGGCCAGCCCCCAGGTCAACATCCATCCCGGCCGCCACTCCACCTGGTACGGACGCGGCGACGTGGGCCGGCACCAGTCCTATGCCATCCTCACCGCCCTGTTCGGAGCCATTGGCGTACCCGGCGGTATTTACTTTCCCAGTCCCGTGCCGCTGGGACACGTGGAATGCGTGGCGGAAAAATCCGAAAAGGTGGCCCCCATCGAGCCCGAGGTCTCGCTGCGCGAGGATTCCGCCTACCCCTTTTCCAGCAACTTCGGCACCGTGACCGCCGATATCATCAAGGCCATCAATACCGGCAAGCCCTATCCCATCCGCCTGCTGGGCATCAATGGCGTCAATGTCATTCAGACGATCCCGGATCCCTACGAGACCATGAAGGCCCTCAAAAGCCTCGACTTCATCTTCTGCGAGGAGATCATGGCCGGCGAGACCGCCATCTGGTCGGACATCATCCTCCCGGACGCGGTCTACCTCGAACGCTATGACGGTGTCTATGCCTACGACGGCCTGACCCCCTATGTCACGGTCCGTCAGCCGGTGGTGGAACCCCTGTTCGAGGCAAGGTCGCCCTACTGGATCGCCAAGAACCTGGCCAAACGGCTCGATATCCCTGGCTTCACCTGTCCTGACGAACGGGCCTTCATCGCCAAGGAACTGGAAGGCGTCGACTACTCGCTCAGCCAGCTGAACAAGGAGGGCGGCCTCATGACCCTGCCCGCCGATCCCTACCGCAAGCCGGACAAGCTCAAGCTGGACACCGCATCAGGCAAGGTCAACCTGCAGGTGGAGGACTTCGAGGACGAGGACCTGGACCCGATCCCGAAGTTCGAGCCCACCCCGGCACCGCCCAAAGGCTATGCCCGTCTCATCTACGGCCGTTCACCGGTGCACACTTTCAGCCGGACCATGAACAACCTGTGGCTGCACAACGAGATCCCGGAGAACAAGCTCTGGCTCAACGACCGTGTGGCCAGGCAGCTTGGTATCAAGGATAACGAGGAGGTGGTGCTGGAGAACCAGGACGGCAAACGCTCCAACCCGGTCAGGGTCCTGGTCACCCCCGGCATCAGGCCCGACGCCGTCTACATGGCGCACGGCTTTGGCAGCAAATCGCCGCTGCTCAGCCGGGCCCACGGCAAGGGTGCGGCCGACGGTTTCATGATGACCAGAAACGAGGAAGACCCCTTCATGGGCGCCACCAGCAAGCGGACCAACTTTGTCCGCATCATCCGGGGCGGCAAGCCACTGGCCATCCCGGATCTCTGTCCGGTTCCCGATGAGATTCCCCGCTACACCATCAAGAGCGCATAGAGAGGAGAGTGACAATGAAGCAATATGGCATGATCATCAATCTCGACCGCTGCGTCGGCTGTCACGCCTGCGCCGTTGCCTGCCGCGCCGAGTGGCAGGTACCGACCCGGGAGGGGTACCGGCGCAACTGGGTGCACCGTCTCGGCCCGGCCAACACCAGTCACGGGATGTCCTTTACCTTCTACCCCGGACTCTGCAACCACTGTGACTCTCCAGCATGCGTCCCGGTCTGCCCGGCTGACACGGTGGAGATGACCTTCCGTGACCCGGAGTCCGGCAAAACCAAGACCATGGAGGTGGCCGCCACCTGGAAGGACCCCTTCAACGGCACGGTCCAGATCGACCAGAGCCGCTGCCTGGGCTGCGGCGCCTGCCGCGACGCCTGCCCCTACGGGGCCCGCTATGTCAACACCGAGGTGGCCAACGAGGACATCGGTGGCGAGGGCATCGCCGACAAGTGCACCTTCTGCATGCCCCGGGTGGAAAAGGGCCTGGCACCGGCCTGCGTGCAGACCTGCATCACCGACGCCCGTATCTTCGGAGTGGTCAACGACCCCAAATCCGAGGTGGCGGCCTACATCAGGAAAGGGGCCAGGCGCCTGGAGTCGGCGGCTGTCAGGATCGGGCCCAATGTCTACTATTTCGGAAAACCCAGGGACCTGGAACTGCTGGACCGGACCAGCACGCCGCAGGAGATGCCCGAGGCAGCCGACCGGCGGCGGATGCTGGCCTCGCTGATGCAGCCGGCCATGCGCCGGATGCAGACCGCGGGCCTGCTCGGCCTGGCCGGGGCCATGGCCGTCCAGGGACTGGCGGCGGAAGAGGACGAATAGAACGCTTCGCTCAGGACGCGGCACCTGGCAGTGCCGCATCACGGCCGGCACGGCCAGCCGTTTTTCTGACAGAAAAGGCGGGGATAATCCCCGCCTTTTCTCTTTCTGTCAACAATTCCCGGCAAAGGGAATCGATTTACTCGGGCTCGTCATGACAGAGGGAACAGTCCTGGCTGATGGTCTCGCCCTTGCTGTTCTCGTGCTCGTCGTCGTGACAGCGCCAGCAGCCGTACCCCTCGTCGGCGAACTGGTGGCCCAGGTGCACCTTGTAGGTGCCCCAGAGGACCTTCTGCCGGGGCCAGACATTGCCCAGATACTTGGCCAGCAGGTATTCGCCGGCCTTCCTGATGTCCTCCTCGTGCCTGGCGAACTGGGCCGGATCCCGTTTCTTCTGCAGCTCGAGCAGGTTATTGACCAGCTTCTTCTTCGCATCATCCTGGGACTCATACTTCATGGTGATGGCGGTGAGGCCGTCCTCCCGGATCCCTTCGATATCAGGATTCATCTTTCTGCTCAGCAGGCCGAAATCCACCACGTCCTCGGGCATATCCAGGATATGGGTGGGCCGGTTGTGACAGTCGATACAGTCCATGACCCGCCACTTGGGCTCATAGCCCTCCTCGACCTCCACGTCGGACTTGACAAACTCGTCCTCTGATCCGTCGGGCCGCCTGACCTTGACCCGGGCGATGGAGGTCCGTTTGTCGTTGGCTGCCAGGTACTTGACCTCGACATCCTTACTGACGTGCCAGTGGATGCCCTCGAAGCTGCCGGTGACCGGGTTGTGACCACCGATATGCAGGGCGATATCGGTCCGCTCCGGATTCTTCTGATCGTCGTTGCTGTAGCGGATGAAGGTCTTGACCTTCTTGCCGTAGAACTTCTCAGGCCAGTGACACTCCTCGCAGGTGTCCCGGGCAGGACGCAGGGCCTCCACCGGAGTGGGGATGGGCCGGGAATAGCTGTTGGTGATGACAGCGTACACCTGACGCAGACCCGAGAGCTTGGCGCGGACGAACCACTCGGCGCCGGGACCGATGTGACATTCGACACAGGAGACCTTGCCATGGGGCGAACGTTTGTAGGCGGTATACTCCGGTGCCATGACGCTGTGGCAGACCATGCCGCAGAAATAGGGGGAATCGGTGAAATGATACCCCTCGTAGCCGACCACACCGAGGATGACCATGTTAATGACCGTCAGCACGACAAAACCGAGCAGGAACATCCGGTGTTTCGGGTGGCTGAGGTTGAGCTGCAGGTGGTCTTTCTCGACCCCGGTCCGGCGCCACTCGCGCCGCCGCAGGTAGGCGGCCACCGGGATAAGCAGCAGACCCGCCACCATGCAGCCCGGCAGGATCATGTAGACAAAGATCCCCACATAGGGATTATGGAAGAATCCGGAGACCTGGGCTGCCATGCCGATGAGCATCAGGGTGATACTCACCGTGGTCATGACAACGGCGAAGACCCCCAGCGGGGTCCTCCAGATTCCCCGGATGATGTGCCCCCAGGCGCTTCGCTCCTTCCTGGGCTGCTGCTGATTTTCGTTACTGTTGTTCTCTGTTGCCATTCCTCTCTCCTTTTACTCGATGACTCCTTTTAAAGATTTTATAATTTCAGGCTGCTTCTCGTTTTCCGCCAGGATGACGTGGCAGAGGTTACAGTCATCGCTGATGACCCGCCCGGTGGCTGCCTCCCGCAGCTTCCCGTGACAACGGAAACAGCCCGCCCCTTTGCTGTGGCCGAGGTTGTTGCGATACGTGCCCCAGGTGACCCGCATGGCGGGAAAGACATTATCCATATAGGCATCAATGACTCCCTGGACACTCCGTTCAAACAGGTTCGGATTGTTGTCGATGAGGTCCGGATAGTTATCCCGGTACCAGTTCTGCAGCCCCCTGGAGATCTCGACCCGGGCGACCTCCCGTGAGGGATACTCCTTTTTGATGACTTCCAGGGCCTGCCTCTTGATATAGGGCAGATAGGGGGAAATCGTGTTGGCGGCCAGCTTCCGGTCCAGGGCTTCGTCCGCGGGAAGGAAGATGTGGGTCGGACGGTTGTGGCAGTCGATACAGTCCATCTTCCGCAGCTCGCCCTTGCCGGTCTCTGCGGTGCCACCATCGATACCGGGAATGCGGGTATAGACCACATCCTTCCTGCCCTTTTCCACCTGGCGAACCTCGGTGATGATCTCGCGGTCATGGTCTGCGGCCCGGTAGTAGACCTGCTGGGATTCGGAGACATGCCAGTGGATACCGTGGGCCACCCTGCCCTCGATGTCGCCGGACCCCACCTTCATCAGGATGACGGTCCGGACCCTGGTGTTCTTTTCATCGGCCAGAAACCGTTCCCTGGTGTACAGCCGGGAACCGTGAAACTTCTCCGGCAGATGACACTGCTCACAGGTCTTCCGTCCCGGCCGCAGGGCCGTAATGGGTGGAAGAATGGGCCGGGGATAGGAATCCGTGGCCACGGCCCAGAGCTGCTTGAGCCCGGTGAACCGCGATCTTTCCGCCCAGTCCGCGTCCTTGCCCAGGTGACACTCCACGCAGGAGACCCGCGAATGGGGAGAGTTGCGATAGGCTGTGTATTGCGGCTGCATGACATTGTGGCAGAACTGACCGCAGAACTGGGAGGAACTCGTATACCGGAAGCTCGAATAGGACGCCAGGCCGACCACAAAGACCAGTACCAGGGTGATGGCAACGGTGAAGTAGAGCAGGCGCCGGATGCGGGTATAACGGCCGGGCCGGCTCAGCTGTTCCTTGAGATACTCCACGGTGTAGGTGCCGATCTCCTCACCGCCCCGGGAAAAGAAGGTTCCGAAGATGAGAAGAAGGATCCCGAGCACGAGCAGGGGCGCCATCACCACGTACAGGAGAAAACCGAAGTAGGGATTCTCGATCAGTCCGAGGGAATCGAAACCGATGGAGATCAGGAGGACCGGCAGAAGGATGCTGACAAGCAGCGCTCCGATGACCGAGACCTTGCTCCTGGAGACAAGGTTGATAATCCTCTTATAGACGTTCAGGGAAAACATCGGGCCTCACGTTCCGCATCAGTAACAGTTCGCCGTCATCGGCGACCGTTTTGAATTTTCGCAAGAGTTCATCGCTATCGGCAGCAGCATATAACTACCGGTACTTCTGGTAAAAGCTCAGCAGTGCGTCAGATGTGACCGAGCAAAACGTAACCCCCTCACGGGATGACGATCCATCGGTTTTTCCGGGCACAATGGTGTAAGCGCTCTCAGGGGCCGCAGATTTGTGCAGGCGTAGCGGGACGCAAAAACCCGTCACAGGCCCGGCCGCGCGCGTGCCGGTGCGTACAGGAAAGCACAGACGCCTGCTGGTGGCGTGCTGCTGAACGTTTACCCCCGGACCGGTGCCATCCTCTCCGCACAATGCTCTTCCTTCCGGTCTCATGCGCCGTTCTCCTGTCTGTCGCTTTCCGGCAGGACACACAGGCCGGAAGACGATCCCCCCGCCATCTCCAGTTCCTCCCGCCTCTTGCTCAGGCTGCAGCGGTAGACGATATCCATCTCCTCGTTATCCAGGGTCTCGTTGACCAGGAGCGCCTCGGCCAGGTTGACGAGAAACTCCCGTTCCTTCTTCAGCATGTTCAGGGCCCGGGCATAGGCCTTTTCGATGATCTTCTTCACCTCGCGGTCGATATCGCGGGCAGTCTCGTCGCTGAAGGTGTTGAACTGTGTCTGTTCGCCGAGGAACCCACCGTCGTTCCTGGTGTAGGACACATGCCCCAGGGTGGTATTCATCCCCCAGCGGCAGACCATCTGGGTGGCAATGCGTACCGCCTGCTCAAAGTCATCCTCGGCAAAGGTGGTCTGCTGGCCGAGCTCCAGGTCCTCTGCCGCCCGTCCCCCCAGCAGGGTCGTGATCTTGCTGTAGAGATAGACCTTGGTATAGGCATGGCGATCATCCATGGGCAGCTGCTGGGTATGGCCCAGGGCCCGACCACGCGGAATGATACTGATCTTGTGGACCGGATCAGACTCGGGCAGCATCTTGGCCAGGATCGCATGGCCTGCCTCGTGGTAGGCGATGATCTTCTTGTCCTCGGGATTGATCACCATGCTCTTGCGCTCAACGCCCATCATAATCCGGTCCTTGGCGAACTCGAAATCCACGTCATCCACCTGTTTCTTCCCCTCCCGGCCGGCATGGATGGCCGCCTCGTTCACCAGGGAGGCCAGCTCGGCGCCGGTGAACCCGGGCGTGGAGCGGGCAATGGCTTCCAGATCCACATCGTCGGCCAGTGGCACCCGCCGGGCATAGACCTTGAGGATCTCCAGCCGCCCCTTGATATCCGGGGGCAGGATGTTGATCTGCCGGTCAAAACGGCCGGGCCGGAGCAGGGCAGGATCCAGGATGTCCGGTCGATTGGTGGCGGCCAGTACGATGACCGTCTCGTCGGAGGCAAAACCATCCATCTCCACCAGGAGGGCATTGAGCGTCTGCCCCCGCTCGTCCTGGCCGGCCGTGTTGCCGCCAGCGGCCCGGTGCCCGCCCACGGCATCGATCTCATCGATGAAGACGATGCAGGGCGCGTTCTTCTTGGCCTCGGCAAAGAGCTCGCGCACCCTGGAGGCGCCGACACCGACAAACATCTCCACGAAATCGGAACCGGAAATCGAATAGAATGGTACCCCGGCCTCACCGGCAATGGCACGGGCGAGCAGGGTCTTGCCGGTCCCGGGCGGTCCCTGGAAGAGGATTCCCTTGGGGGTGATGGCCCCCAGCCGGCTGTACTTTTTCGGTTTCTGCAGAAAATCGATGATCTCGAGCAGATCCTCCTTGACCTCGGGGATGCCGGCCACATCCCTGAAGGTCACGGTCTGGCCGCCCTTTTTCAGCTTGACCACCTTGTCCTTGGCAAACTCCCCCTCCTTGTCCTCCTCGGCCTGCTTTTTCAGCATCGAATACCAGGCCAGCAGGATAAAGAGCACCGGCAGGGTGATGTAGAGCAGGTTCCACAGCGGTGAGGCCCGGTCGGGCCGGCCGGTTATCCTGACCCCCTGCTGCAGCAGTCTGGGCAGAACCGATTCCACGTCCGGCACATAGGCAACAGCGGTCCGGTCAAAGCTGTCGTGGAGGGTGACCAGGTGCCCCCTGATGTGGACCTCTGTTATCTCCTTGTTGTCAAGTTGTTCCAGAAAATCGTTGTAACTGATTTCCGGCACCCGTTCCTCCGTGGTGACGGCGAGATAAATTCCGCCGGCAAGAATGGAGGCTATGACAAGAGTAAAAACGGTTCGAACAAAAATAATCACGATGATGGCCGCATGGATTGATGTTGATGATGGCGGCATCTTGCAGATGCCGCCGGCGGACGGGAAGGTGCCGAGGAACAACACAAGAGTACCCGGGCACAGTACGGTGTACCCAGGTACCTGGTTGAGAAAGCCTGCAGGCTGAACGTCTGCCGCTCTGCCCCGGCGCCCGCCGGGAGGATCTTTCCCTATGTATCTAAACCATCATCGAACCGGTTGCAACGCACTTGGCGGCAATGTTTTCCCCGGTGCCACCGACCAGGTTCCCATGACCTGCCCGTGGAAACCTCCCCGTCTCTCAAGCTCGTTGCCGATAGCGGTGAACGATACTCCATGGTCTTCGGCCGCCGGCAGTGACCACCTACATGCCGGTGACAGCGGCAAACCAGCCCTTGACCAGGGCCACAGGACCGCCGCTGACGATAATGCCGCCGACAATGCATGCCGCCACCCACAGGGC
>JALSNC010000131.1 GCA_026987195.1 Desulfobulbaceae bacterium
GGGCCACCAGCGGTACCCCGCACATCCTGGCCACGCAGCCTGCCATCCAGGAATCTTCGGACGAATGGGTGTTGAGCACTGCCGGCCGGAGCCGCCGGATGACCCGGAAGAGCTCCTGCCAGGAGGGAAGATGGAACTTGGATGTGAACTCTACCGGGTAGACGGCAAACCCCTCATCCTTCCCCCGCCGGGCCAGTTCCGAGTCACGGGGCACCAGCAGGCCGGTCCTGCAGCCCAGACGACGCATCTCGCGCAGTTCAGTGAGGGTACGGATCTCCTGCCCGCCCCAGGCACGGGACCAGTCGGAATGAAGGATGAGTGGTGGCTGTTGCTGTTGCATGATGCTTTTGTGATCCAGGGATCCACTGCTGCCGGGCCGCAGATGTATCGCTATTGCAACACCGTTACCGATGGCGGAGAACTGTCGCGATACTCCCGGGGCAGTAGCTGAAGGAATGACGATCCGGCGGGAACGGGCCGGGCAGAGATCACGGAACGGTTATGTCTCGGGCTCGCCCGGATCCGGCAGAAGTTCGGGTGGCGGGGCCGGCAGGATGAAATAGAAGTTGTTGCCCTCCGCTGTCGGTTCGTATCCCACCGTGCCGCCGTGCATCTCGATGACATGCCGGATAAAGGACAACCCGTGACCCGTACCCGGCTTGCCCTGGCTGTCGTCTCCACGCCGGCCCTCGAGGAAGAGCTTGTTGCCCTCTTCGGGAGAATAGTTCGGTCCGGTGGTGAAGACATTGAACTTGATGCCGATCCGGCCCGGCTTGGGATAGTCCTCCACGAACCGGCAGCCATAGGCCATGGCCTTGCGCGGCCGACCCCGGTGATCGATGATCTGCCGGGTATACTTGGCGGCATTGGAAAACAGGTTGGCATAGACCTGGGCCAGCAGCCCCACGTCCACCAGGATCTGGAACTCGTCGCCCAGCATGTTTTCCGGATGCTCAATGGTGATGCCTGCCTTCTGCAGACGACTGGCGTAATGCTCGAGCTGGGGCAGGATCACCTCCTTTTCCACGTAGCAGCGCCGGGGATGCAACACCAGGTGCCCACGCTGAAAATGCTCGCGCCTGAACAGGCTCTCCAGGAACAGGCTCATGTTGGCATGGTGCTTGACCAGTTCCCGGTGGTAGCGCAGCAGGTCCTCTTTCAGGGTCTCGCACCGGTGCAGACAGTGGCTGCAGTCCCGTTCACTGCAGTCCCTGGCCGCCATCTCCCTGATCTCACGGTTCAGGTCCTCCAGTTTGAGAATCTTCTTCCGGAGCCGGTTGAAGAGGTGGCGGAAGTACATATTGGGCACAATGACATTGTGCTCAATATCCATGACCAGGGTGTTGATGAACTTGAGATGGTCGATGTTCTGCAGGGCAATGCGGCGGTTGTCCAGGTTGTAGCCTATCCTGTTGGTGTACTTGCCGTAAAAGAAGCGGTCGGCCTCGGAGAGGGAATCAAGGGGCATGATCTCAAACATCCCCAGGATCCTGTGGCGGCCGCATCCGCCCCTGAGGCCGCACCAGAAGCCGTCGGTCTCGTCTTCGCCGCTCTCCGGCTCTTCCCCGCTGCATTCCACTGCCGGCTGCTTGCTGTAGATGGGAATGACGTAGGAATTTTCGATCTCGTAGGGGGTGTACTCCATGAAGATATGACCCGGCGCCGGTTCCGGCACAGGGAGCACGCCACGTTCGGAATCGCAGACAAGCTGCAGGCAGTGGCGGCTGCCCTGGCAGAGATAGAGCCTGCTGGCCACACCCGTGATCTCCAGGGGTACGGCGACGCAGATGCGGTAGAAATCCTCCAGGGAGTCGTACTCCTGGGCGAGATCAAAGAAGGCCTTGAGGAAGTCGTTATACTTGCTGCTGAAGTTATAGCGGTCGTAGCTTTTGGATTTTTCGCGGACGCGACGGCAGATCGCCTCCAGATCCTGCGGCTTGCCCTGTGCCCGGGAGCGCTCATCCATCATGCCCGCATCAGCTCCCGCAGCAGAGACATTGACGGCATCCGGTTCCGCCCGCCGTGGTCCCGGCAGGCAAGCGCTCACAGGAGCCGCATCTTTGCACGGTCGTGCCTGCCCGCATAGGCAGGCTGTAGCGATCAGGCACGCCTGCACAAATCTGCGACCCCTGAGAGCGCTTACAGGATTGTGGTCGAGAAAACCGATGGTTGGTTATCCCGTGAGGGATTACCCCGGCAGAGTGAAGCCGCCCCGGGATCGCGGCCCTGGGACCGTTATGCGACCGACTCGCTGTCATAGAGAACAACCTCTTCCCGATCACCCTTTTCCCGCAGCAGGACATCGACCCGTTCACCGGGCGCGGTCCGCACCGTCATGCCGACATAGTCGGGCTGGATGGGCAGCTCGCGGCCGCCCCGGTCGACGAGAACGGCCAGTTGAATACACCTGGGCCGGCCATAGTCCATGATCGCGTCCATGGCGGCACGTACGGTCCGACCGGTGAAGATCACATCGTCCACCAGGACGATGCGCCGATCCTCGACCAGAAAGTCGATATCCGTCTTGCGGACAATGGGATTCTGCGAGATCAGGCTCCAGTCGTCACGGTAGAGGGTGATATCAAGATGGCCGGCTGGCAGGTCACACTGTTCCCGGAGCTCGATCTCCCGGTGGATGCGCTCGGCCAGGAACACGCCACCGGTATGAATCCCGATGATGGCCAGCTCCTCCACCCCGTGGTTACGCTCGAGGATCTCGAGGCTGATCCGGTCAAGGCTGCGGTCGATATCCGACCCGGTCATTATGATCTCTTGTGTCATGGCCGCTCACACCCTGTTCCAGAAAAAATCAATGCCCAGCTCGTCGACCCGGTTGATGGCCTCGGGAAAGGCCTCGCATTCCATGGCAAAGACCTTGTCGGCGATGTCGTCCGGTGTGTCGTCATACGCCAGGGCGACACATTTCTGGACCACGATGGGCCCCTCGTCATACACCTCGTTGGCGAAATGCACCGTGCAGCCGCTGACCATGCAGCCTCTTGCCTTAACCGCCTCGTGTACGTGATGGCCGTAAAATCCAGGACCGCAGAAGGAGGGGATCAGCGAAGGATGGATATTGAGAACCGAACGGGCCAGTGCCGGCGGCGGTGAATAGAGCTTCAGGTACCCGGCCAGGGCGATGAGATCGATCTCAAAGCCGGCAAGGATCCTGTTGGTTTCCCCGCTGCCGACCGCATGAAAAGCGGGATAACCGTACCGCCGGGCCTTTTCCAGGCCCAGGGCGTCGGCGACATTGGAGATCACCACCTGGATCGTGGCCTGCAGGGTGCCGGCCTGGATGCGCTCATGGAAGTTGTCCAGGGTCCTGCCGCTGCCGGAAAGCAGTACCGCCATCTTGCGCATGGTCGCTATTCTCCCGCAAAGTAGGGATTGGTATCCACATCCACCGTGGCGAGCCAGCGGGCGATCGTGGTATCATAGGCCGAGGTGAGCTCGAAGACCTTGGTGGCCAGCCGGAAACGGGTCTTGAGGGTTGTGTTGCCCGTTGCCCGGATCTCGGTCAGCACCTGCTCATAGTCAGCAGGGTCAACAATGACGGTCACATCACGAAAGTTCTTGGCCGAGGCGCGCAGCAGGGTCGGGCCGCCGATATCGATGTTCTCGATGGCATCGGCCAGGCTGCAGTCGGGATCGGCCACGGTCTTCTCGAAGGCGTACAGGTTGACCGCCACGATGTCGATATCCTTTATGCCATGCTCCTGGCACTGGCGGCGATGGTCAGGATTGTCCCGCTGGTTGAGGATACCGCCGTGAACCAGGGGATGCAGAGTCTTGACCCGGCCGTCCAGCATCTCGGGAAAACCGGTGAACTCGGAGACATCGGTGACATCGATACCGGCATCCCGCATCTTCTTGGCCGTACCGCCGGTGGACAGGATCTCCACCCCCAGGTCGGTAAGGGCCCTGGCAAAATCCTCGATGCCCGACTTGTCGGTCAGGCTGATCAACGCACGTTCCACTTTCTTCTTCATGATTCCTTCTCTCTCAAACCCGGAAATCCGATTGCTGTCTTCCGTCTTCTGTCTTCTGATTTCTGAATTCCTCGTAACAGTTCACCGCCAGCGGCAACACGTTTGCATACTGACGACTTTCCGTAACAGTTCAGCAGTGCGTCAGCTGTGCGTGCTCGTGACTGGCCGCTATAGTCCGCGCTATGCGGCCAGTCACGAGCGCATACAGATGGCGTGCTGCTGAACTGTTACAATTACTCCGACCAGTCCTTGCGGATGAACTGGCGAATCCTGCGCCGGTCCCGCTTGTCCGGACGCCGATCGGGCCGCAGCGCCGGACCGCCGGTCATTCGGCGCTGCTCGCGGGCGCGTTCACGGGCGGCAATGGACTCTTCGGTCTCCTCGTACAGGGTCCGGGCGCGAACCGCCGGCCCGCGCCGGCTGCTCAGCTCCAGGACGATGACAGTGAACTCCTGTTCCCCCCGCCGGATCTCGAGCCTGTCCCCCACCTGCAGAAGCCGGGCCGGCTTGACCCGGCCCTCATTGAGGTGGACATGGCCGCCGCTGACCGCCTTGGCGGCAAGCGACCTGGTCCTGAAAAACCTGGCCGCCCATAACCATTTATCGATCCGTACTTTTTCCCCGCCCATCAGCGCCTTCGCCTCTTCATGGTTGAGTGGCCAGCCTACCATACTTTGCCGCCCGGATCAAACAAAGTCCTGGACAGGTCCTGTGCCGGGCCCTGATCCAGACCACAATACCGCGTCCGACGGATCCCGCCGCTTGCCGGAAAAGAAAAAATACGGTAAGGACTCCCTGCCGAACCCTCCTTTCAACCAGAAAACCTCTTTCCGGGCCCGCAACCATGAAACTCGATTCTGTCGGCATCAGCGACTTCACCTGTCCCGTGCGTATCCGGGAACAGGCCGGCTCCCTCCAGCAGACCGTGGCCACCATCAGGCTGCAGGCCGAGATGCCGCGCCAGTCAAGAAAATCCTGTGTCTCGGTGTTCACCAGTATTCTGGGACGCTACCGGGACGACATGCACGCCACCATCTTCCCGCAGCTTCTGGCCGAGGTCAGGGAACAGTTGCAGGCCAGGCAGGCGGACTTGGAGATGAGCTTTCCCTACTTCATCACCAAAAAGGCGCCGGTCACCGGCACCGGCAGCCTGATGGAGTACCGCTGCACCTTTGCCGGCCGCACCGGGGGGGAGGGCAGACTGCTGCTCACCGTCGAGGTGCCGGTGACCACCCTCTGCCCCTGCTCCAAGGAGATCAGCGCCGCCGGCGCCCACAACCAGCGGGCCATGGTCACCCTCACCGTGCAGCCCAACCGCTTCATCTGGCTGGAAGAGCTGATCTCACTGGTGGAGGGCTGCGGTTCGTGCGAGCTCTATGCCCTGCTCAAACGGCCGGACGAGAAATTCGTCACCGAACAGGCCTATGCCCACCCCATGTTCGTCGAAGACGTGGTCCGCAAGGTGGCCCAGCAGGCGCGACGCCATACGGGTATCGACTGGTTCTCGGTGGAGGTGGAAAGTTACGAGTCCATCCACAAGCACAGCGCCTACGCCTTTGTCGACAGCAATGACCTGGAAAAGGCCTGACGCACTCCGCATTCAGCGTAAAAGCATTCCTGTTTTCAGATAGTTGTCGATAGCGAAGAGCTCTTGCCCACTGCAAGAGTTCACCGCTCTCGTCAACTACGTTGAACTACCGGGACTTTTACTGTTCGTTCAGCTCTCCAGCCCGCCAAGACAGAGGTATTTCAGCTCCAGGTATTCGTCCATTCCATACTTCGAGCCTTCCCGGCCGATTCCCGACTCCTTGATACCGCCGAAGGGTGCGGCCTCGGTGGACATGATGCCGGTGTTGATACCGACCATGCCATACTCCAGCGCCTCGGCCAGCCGCCAGACACGCCCCACGTCCCGGCTGTAGAAATAGGAGGCCAGGCCATAGGGGGTATCGTTGGCGAGGGCGACGGCCTCCTCTTCGCCGGCAAAGGAAAAGAGGGGCGCCACCGGCCCGAAGGTCTCTTCCCGGGCGATGCGCATCTCCGGGGTGACGTCGAGGAGAATGGTCGGCTCAAAGAAGAAACCGCTCTCCCCGATCCTCCTGCCGCCGCAGCCGATCCGGGCTCCCTTGGCCAGGGCGTCCTCGATCTGCTCCTCCACCTTGCGTACCGCGTTCAGGTCGATGAGCGGCCCCTGGTTGATTCCCTCCTCAAAGCCGTTGCCCACCCGCAGGTTGTCCCTGACCGCCCGGATCAGCCTGTCGGCAAAGGCATCATAGATGCCCTCCTGGACGATGAACCGGTTGGCGCAGACACAGGTCTGACCGGAATTACGGTATTTCGAAGCAATGGCCCCCTCCACGGCCGCATCCAGGTCGGCATCGTCAAAGACCAGAAACGGCGCATGGCCGCCCAGCTCCAGCGAGATTTTTTTAACCGTTGATGCGCAGGCCCGCATCAGCAGTTTGCCCACCTCGGTGGAACCGGTGAAGCTGAGCTTGCGGACCACGGAATTTTCGGTCAGCTCGGCACCGATCTCCCGGGCCGGGCCGGTGATGACGTTGAATACCCCGGCCGGGATACCGGCCTCGTGGGCGAGCCATGCCAGGGCCAGGGCGGAAAAGGGCGTCTGGGCCGCTGGCTTGACCACCACCGGGCAGCCTGCGGCCAGTGCCGGCGCGGCCTTGCGGGTGATCATGGCCGAAGGAAAATTCCAGGGGGTGATGGCGGCACAGACCCCCACCGGTTGTCTGATGACGATGATGCGCTTGCCGGGCTGGGCCATGGGAATGGTATCGCCATAGACCCGCTTGGCCTCTTCGGCAAACCATTCGACAAAATTGGCGCCATAGACGATCTCGCCACGTGCCTCGGCCAGGGGCTTGCCCTGCTCGGCGGTCATGATGGCGGCCAGGTCATCCTGATTTTCCAGGATCAGGTCATACCAGCGCCTGAGTATCCGGGAGCGCCCGCTTGCTGTCAGCTGCCTCCAGGCCGGCCAGGCGCGATCAGCGGCGGCAATGGCCCTGGCCGTCTCCGGGCGCCCCAGGGCAGGCACGTGCCCCAGCAGTTCACCGGTGGCCGGATTATGGACCGCCAGGCGGCTCCCGCCCTCTTCCGCGATCCATTTTCCATCAATATAACATTCCTGACGCCACAGTTGCGGTTTCTTCAGTTTCATGGTTGTTCCCAGGTTCCGCCGTCCGACCGGCGAGACGATACACCACAATGGATCGCATCACCGCCGGAATTCGTTCTTTTTCACTTGTGAAATCATACAGGTATGATAAACAGAAAAGAGAGGGCCTGTTTCTGGATGCTATGTATCAGGATATTGCCCGGAGGTAAAGCGGCAAATCGGAAAAGATCACACTCCGCCATCCCGTAATCAGTCCCGGTCGCAGATATCCCGGCCAGCCGCCCGACAGGCTGCTGAAGAACTCCGGCTACCGGCCTTCCGACGTCCCGGTTTCCCGATAACCTCTTGACCCGCGCAGGAGCCGCCCATGATCACAGAACTGCGAAGATCGAAACGGATAACCGATTACCTGCCCATCGTCGTCACCGCCCGCGACGGCGTGCGCGGAACCGATCTGGCCGGCCCGCTTTCCGGGAGGATCATCGACATCTCCCTCTACGGCGCCTGCCTCCTGATGACCCAGGTCATGAGCCGCAATTTTCACATCTTCCATTCCACCCGCGAGAACGACTCCTACCTGCTGCAACTGGTGATCAACATCCCGCCCGACATCATCAACTTCTCCATCCAGGCCCGGCCCATCTGGATGGACCTGTTCCGCAAGGACGAGATCCGTGCCTTCAAAATGGGAGTGGAATTCATCACCAGCCCGGAAGGTGAGCAGATGAAACTGCTGCAGAAGGCGATCAGGAAACAGCAGAAAAAACGCGGTGACTGGTGGTCGTCACACGCCATGGCATAGACGTATGACATCGAGGATGGTCAGCGCGCCTCCCCCCGGACGCTGAAAACGGGAATCTTCTTCTCCACGCCACGCAGGCTCATGGCCCCCAGGTCCTCGACCTCCACCTGCTGGCAGATGGCGGCACGGACCGGCTCGGTGACATAGATCTGACAGGAGGAGGACTCGGCCGCCAGCCGCTGGGCGATATTGACCTGGTTGCCGATCACGGTGTAATCGAGGCGCTGCGACGAGCCCACATTCCCGAGAAAGACCCGGCCGCTGGTGATGGCGATCCCCAGGTCGATGGTACGGAAATCCTCGCCATGATGGGCCCAGCGCAGGCGCAGTTCCCCGAACCGCTGCCGGATGGTCAGTGCCGCCCGGGTCGCGGTGAGGTTGGCATTGTCCAGGGTAATGGGGGCGCCGAAGACCGCCAGTACCGCATCCCCCATGAACTTGTCCACCGTGCCGCGGCAACTGAAGATGGTCTCGGTAAAGAGCTGAAAGAACTCGTTGAGAAAGGCACGCAGCTCCGCCAGTTGCAGGTGCTGCACCAGCCTGGTGAAGTTGCGGATATCGGCAAAGAGGACCGTCACCTCCTTGATCTCGCCCAGCCCCATCAGGTTGGCGTCGCTGGCGATGAGCAGTTCGGCCACCTCCGGGGAGACATACTGCTCGAACAGGGTCCGCATCCTGGTGGTCTCCTCGACGATCCTGATGGAACGGACATTTTCCAGGGCCATGGCCGCCTGGCTGCAGACAATGCCGAGCATCTCGATATCAGCATCGGAGAATCTGGTGTCTCCGTCGGTCTGACTGATATTGAGTACACCGAGGATCTTGCCGCGCATGGTGAGGGGAAAAGAGATGGCCGAGGTGATCTCCGGCCGCTTGAGCAGGGGGGCGAAGATTGACTGGTCCTGGGTATCGCGGTTCAGGAGTACCGGTTTTCCCTGCGCAAACACCCAGCCCGCGATCTGATCACCGGGCTGAAGGCGGATGGAATGGACCAGGTCCTGGTCCATTCCCCTGGCAGCGGCTATTCTCAGGCAGGCCTCGCCCTGGTCATAAAGCATCACCGAGACATGGGCCGCCCCGGTCTGCTCCACCACCGCGTCCAGCAGCCCCTCCAGCACCTCCTGCTCGGTGGAGGAGGCAAGAAACTGTTCCCCCAGGCTGTAGAGCGGCAGCAGGGTCCGGAGGCGGGTATTCTCCTCCTGCAGGGCGGCCATCCGCATCAGTCGTTCCACCCGTTCGTTCAGCCGGTCAGGATCGGGCGGCCACTCCATCACCCCTGAAAAGCCGGCATCAAGGGCCCGGGTCAGCAGTTCCCTGTCAACCCTGTCGGCCAGAAGCAGGCCGGCCAGCTCCGGCATTTCGGAGCGAAGACCGGTAAACAAATCGATACCGCTGCCCTCTGCCAGGCGATGGGTCACTATCAGGAGAGACACGGCATGCTCACGGCAGAGTGCCGCGGCTTCGGCGGCCCGACCGCAGGTCGCGACATTGTAGCGGTCCAGAAAGGAGACGATCCGATCACCTTGACCGGTGTCCGATGTCAGCAGGAGGACGGGAATCTTCATACAGTGTTCTTCGACAGAAAAGATGATATGATTAACTTTTACCATTGACCACCGGACAAGGCAAGGAAGAGACCGTTACCTGGCCGCGGGACCTTCCTTGACGCCGGATATTCCCCTGACCTAAGATATACAGGAATCATGGAGCCCGATACCAGAAAAACCATTCCTCTTGCCGAACGGATGCGGCCGAAAACGCTGGCCGAATTCGTGGGGCAGCATCACCTGGTCGGTGAAAACAGGATCCTGCAGCGCCTCATCGGCCGGGGAAAGATCCCCTCCCTCCTCCTGTGGGGACCGCCCGGGTCTGGAAAAACGACCCTGGCTTCCATCCTGGCTCACAGCATCGATGCCCGTTTCGTCTTCTTCTCTGCCGTTCTCTCCGGGGTCAGGGAACTCCGGCGCGAGGTGGAAGCGGCCACTGGCGAACGTGAGCGCTCGGGCAGGCCCACCCTGCTCTTTGTCGATGAGATCCACCGTTTCAACAAAAGCCAGCAGGATGCCCTGCTGCCGCACGTGGAAAGCGGCCTCTTCACCCTCATCGGCGCCACCACCGAAAACCCCTCTTTCCAGGTGATCGCGCCCCTGCTGTCCCGCTGCCAGGTCCTGGTCCTGAAGCCTCTGGCCGAAGAGGACCTCGGGATTATTGTCCGCCGCGCGCTCGAAGATACCGGGCGCGGCCTGGGCGAAGCAGGCCTCTCCCTGGACGACGAGGCCCTGGCCATGCTGACCCGGATCGCGGACGGTGACTGCCGGCGGGCCCTCAACTGCCTGGAGACCGCGGCTTCCCTGGCCGACACCAGCAAAGAGGGAGCCGCTCGCATCACCGTGGCCGTGATCGAAGAGGCGGCCCAGCAGCGTACCCTGCGCTACGACCGCAGCGGCGAGGAACACTACAACCTGATCTCGGCCCTGCACAAGAGCCTGCGCGACAGTGACCCGGACGGCGCCTCCTACTGGCTCGGCCGCATGCTGACCAGTGGCGAGGATCCCCTCTACATCGCCCGCCGGCTCATCCGTTTCGCCTCCGAGGACATCGGCAATGCCGATCCCCACGCCCTGCAGGTGGCCCTCAACTGCCGCGAGGCCTTCCATATCCTGGGCCCGCCCGAGGGGGAGCTGGCCCTTTTCCAGGCCGTCACCTACCTGGCCACGGCGCCCAAGAGCAATGCCGTCTACATGGCGGAAAAAAAGATCCGCCATGATATCGAGCGTACCGGTTCCCTGCCTGTCCCTCTGCACCTGCGCAATGCACCCACGGCCCTGATGAAGGAAATGGGATACGGCCATGGCTACCAGTATGCCCACGACGACGCCGATGGTCTGGTTGCCCAGGAACATATGCCGGACCGGCTCAGGGGCAGTCGCTACTATCACCCGACCAACCGCGGCTTCGAGGCGGTCATCCGTGACCGGCTGACCAAGTGGCGGCAGATCCTCAAACAACGGGCAGAGCATCATGCACACCGCTCCCACTCTTCATAACCGGCCACGGACACCTCTGCTCCTGCTTCTCCTGGCGATGCTGGTGGCCATCCCCGCCCGCACCGTCCACAGTACGGACCTGCGGATCATCTACAGCAATGATATCCGGGGCGAGCTGGAACCCTGCGGCTGACACGCCAACCAACTGGGCGGTCTGTCCAGAAAGGCCTACCAGGTCAGCAGACTGATCCGGGACAGCAGGGCACCGGTCCTGCTCCTGGACGCCGGGGCCATGCTCTTCCGGCAGCCGGTCCTGCCGAGCCGGACCCTTGCCGCAGCCCGGCTCAAGGCAGAGGGTATCATCCGGGCCCATCGGCAGATGGGCTGCACCGCGGCGGGCATCGCACCCCTGGACCTGGCCGGAGGCCTGGATCTCCTCCTGAGCAAGAAAGGCCTGCCCTGGATCTCGCTCAACCTGGTCGACGATAAGGGAAAACATCTGTTTCCTGCCAGGATACTGACTCAGGCCGGCGATCTGCGGGTCTCCATCCTGGGGCTGACCGGACCGGTCCGGAAAACCAATGTCCGCCAGAACGGCTACCGGGTCCTGGACTGGCAGGCGACCCTGCCTCCCGCTCTGGAAGAGGCCAGGCAGGAAGCGGACATGATCATCCTGCTGTCCAGCTATCCCTTCCGGGTCAACCAGGAGATCGCCCGCCGCGAAAAAGGCATCACCCTGATTCTGCAGGCCGGGATCCTGGCGGGCAACATGGCGCCGCGGGTGATCGACGGCACCCTGATCTGCCAGACCGGCAGCCGGGGCAAGTACCTGGGCGTACTCGATCTCGACCGGCAGGACCCCTCCTCCTGCCGGAACCGGTTCATCGCCCTCAAGACCACCCTGCCCCTGGACCGACAGGTAGAGGCCATTGTCCGGCAGACCATGCGCCAGGTCAATGAACTGCACCGCAGACAGCTTGCCGACCAGCGGCGGCAGCGCAAGGAACAGCAGCAGGCCAGACAGCGGCTGAAGATGCTCACCGGCTCGGCGATCTGCAGCGGTTGCCACCAGCGGCAGGCCGCCTTCTGGCGTCGCACCCGCCATGCCACGGCCTGGCAGACACTGGCTGTTCGCCAGCGCCAGTTTGACCGCGACTGCCAGTCCTGTCATGTCACCCTGCCGGCCGGAACCCTGACCAGGGCGGAGATCCGGACCCTGCCGCTGAACTTTCCCCTGGAACTGCGCGGCGTGGGGTGCGAGGCCTGCCACGGACCGGGCAGAAAGCATGCGGCCGACCCTGCCGGCAATCACCTCCGGCGGCCAGTGGCATCCACCTGCACCCGCTGCCACCGGGACGACCATGATACCGCCTTCTCCTTTGCCGACAAACTGCCCCTTGTCCGCTGCCCCCCATGAACGGGCTCAAGGTAGTTGCCGATAGCGGTAAACCGGTCCAGATCCCTCTCCCCTGGCCCCTGGCCCCAGACACCTGGCCCCCGGCCCCTGGCACCTGACCCCTGGCACCTGGCACCTGACCCCTGGCACCTGCCTTCTGA
>JALSNC010000132.1 GCA_026987195.1 Desulfobulbaceae bacterium
GTTTCTGGTCTCCGGTCTTGATGAGGAAGAAATATCGCTCCTGCGCCGCCATGAGCGAACCGGCCGCCCGCTGGGAAATGAGACCTTCATCGCCAGGCTCGAGCAACAGACCGGTCGGGTATTGCGCAGGAAGAAACCGGGTCCCAAAAAGGGGAGTTGAGTATGCTGTCCCCGAAAAAGACATGAACATCGGCTTCATCTTCCAGTTCCATCACCTGCTGCCCGAGTTCACGGCCCTGGAAAACGTGATGATGCCGGGCCTCATCGGGGGCAGGGGCAAAGAAGAGATGCGGAACCTGGCCCTGGCGCTGCTTGACCAGGTCAACCTCTCCCATCGCACCGATCACCGCAGCGGCGAGCTCTCGGGCGGCGAACAGCAGCGGGTGGCCCTGGCCCGGGCCCTGGTCATGGAACCGGCCCTGCTGCTCGCCGACGAGCCCACCGGCAACCTGGACTCGGCCAGTGGCGAACGGGTCTTCTCCCTCCTGCGGGAGTTGAGCCGTTCCCGTTCCCTGGCCGTGGTCATGGTCACCCACAACATGGAACTGGCCGCATCCCTGGACCGGATTCTCACGCTCTCTGACGGCCTGCTCACCGCCTGTTAGCGCCCTGCCCCCTACCCCCCTGGCCCTGGCCCCTGACACCTGGCCCCTGACACCTGGCACCTGCCCCCTGGCCTTCTGACAAAAAAAGCCGCAACGCAGAAACTGCGTTGCGGCCCGGTCAGCCAGAGAGGAGCAAATGCCCGATCGATGTAAAAGTGTCGGTTTTTTTCAGGTGGTTGCCGATGACGGTGAACTATTGTCAATCGATATATTCGAGCACGATCTTCAACATCCGGCGCACCGGCTCAGCCGCGCCCCAGAGCAACTGGTCGCCGACACTGAAGGCGCTCAGATACTCCGGTCCCAGGTTCATCTTGCGCAACCGCCCCACCGGGATATCCAGGGTGCCGGTCACCCGGGCCGGGGTCAGCTCGGCCAGGGTGGCCTCCCTGGTATTCTCCACCAGGTAGACCCATTGGTTCTGGCCGCCAATGGCAGCCTCGATGTCGGCGAGCGGCACGTCCCGGTTCAGCTTGATGGTGAAGGCCTGGCTGTGACAGCGCATGGCGCCGATGCGCACGCAGCAGCCATCGATGGGGATGGGATTGTCCTGGCGGCCCAGGATCTTGTTGGTCTCGGTGATCCCCTTCCATTCCTCGCGGGTCTGACCGTTGTCCATGGCCCGGTCGATCCAGGGAATCAGGCTGGCGGCCAGGGGCGCGCCGAAATTATCGGTGGGAAAGAACCTGCTGCGCAGGGTATCGATGACGTTGCGGTCGATCTCGAGAATGGCGGAGGCAGGATCATCGAGCAGCATGGCGGCATTCTCGCCAATGACCCGCATCTGGTTGACCAGCTCGCGCATGTTCTTTGCCCCGGCGCCCGAGGCGGCCTGATAGGTCTGGGAGGTGATCCACTCCACCCACCCCTGTTCGAACAGGCCGGCCAGGGCCATGAGCATGAGCGAAACCGTGCAGTTTCCCCCGATATAGTTCCTGATCCCGTCGGCCAGTCCCTGCTCGATGACCTGACGGTTCACCGGATCCAGGACGATGAGGGCATCAGGTTCCAGGCGCAGGGTGGAGGCGGCATCGATCCAGTAGCCCTGCCATCCCCTGCCGCGGAGCTGCGGATAGACGGTAGAGGTGTAGCCGCCCCCCTGGCAGGAGAGCACCACGTCCATCTCTCCGAGCAGGCGCACATCGTGGGCGTCCAGGAGCTCATGGACCGTACCCCCTGCCTCGGGCCCGCTCTGGCCGGCCTGGGAGGTGGAAAAGAACCGGACCTCGAAACCCTGGAAATCACCCTCCTGCCGCATCCGTTCCATGAGTACCGAGCCGACCATGCCGCGCCAGCCGATAATTCCAACCTTTTTCATCGTGAATGTACCTGTTGTCTATTGATCGATACGTTGTTTCAGCCTGCCAGGCGCAGGTAATGTTCCAGCTCCCGGGCAATCAGCGGCGCCACTGAGTAGACGTCCAGCAGGCCGTCGGAGGCGCGGCCGGGATAGGTGTCGGCACCGATGATCCGGGTGATTCCCCGGTCGAGAAACCGCTGGCGCGCGTCTCCGGCCAGGACCAGGTGGGTGGCCATGACCAGTACGTCCACGGCCCCGGCCTCGTAGCAGCGGTCCACGGTCTGGAGCATGGAGCCGCCGGTGCGGATCATGTCATCGCAGATGATGGCGGTCCGGCCGCGCACGGCACTGGACAACTGGCCGACAATGGTCTTGTCCACGTCGTAGCGGTCCTTGTTGGCCGCGGTATGCGGGCAGTCGAGGATCCCGGCCAGGCGGGCCACCCGCTTGCTGAACCCGTAATCCGGGGAGACCAGCACATACTCGGCGAGGCCGAGACTGCGGATCTTGTCGGCGGCAGCGCTCTCTGTCCAGACATGGCGGGTCCTGATCTCACCGGAGTGGGCATGGAGCACAGCCTCGGAATGGAGATCGACAAAGGCCACATAGTTAGGCCGGGTCCGGAAGATCTGCCGGGTCCGGGTGATGCCCTTGGGGATCTCGCCCGACTCGGGCTTGGCCCGTTCCATGGTGGAATAACCGAGATAGGGGACCACCACGTTGACTGAACGTGCGTTCCAGTAGCGGCTGCCGGCGATGAGGTCCACCAGTTCCTGGTGGGCGGCATCATTCTCGGTGGTGGCGATGATGATCACGTCCCGGCCGGAGACGTCGCAGGGAAAGGCGTGGTATATCTCACCGTCGGCAAACTGTTTCGTCACCATCCGGGTGAGCGGCAGGGCCAGCTCCGCAGCCACCTTTGCCGCCAGGGTGGCGGCCGGGACATTGGCGAGCAGAATGATGTTCTCCCGCCTGGTCATCGCCGTCTCCCGATGATCAGGACAGCGCGGCGACAATGGCATCTCCCATCTCGCGGGTGGAGACCGGTGTCACGCCGCTGGTGGCGATGTCAGCGGTCATGATCCGCCTGTCCAGGGCAGCGGCCACCGCTGCCTCGATGGCTGCGGCAGCCTCCTCGTGACCCAGGCTGTAGCGCAGCATCATGGCCGCGGACAGGATCTGGGCAATGGGATTGGCGATCCCCTGGCCGGCGATATCCGGGGCCGAGCCGCCGGCCGGTTCGAAGAGCCCGAACCGTTCACTGTTGAGACTGGCCGAGGCCAGCATGCCCATGGAGCCGGTGAGCATGGCGGCCTCGTCCGAGATGATGTCGCCGAACATGTTGCCGCAGAGCATGACATCGAACTGCTGCGGGTCGCGGACGAGCTGCATGGTGGCATTGTCGACATAGATGTGATGCAGTGCCACGTCCGGGTAATCGGCCGCCACCTCCATGACCACCTCGCGCCAGAGGACCATGGTGGTGAGCACGTTGGCCTTGTCCACCGAGGTCACCTTCCGGCTGCGGACCCGGGCCGCCTCAAAGGCCATGCGGGCGATGCGCTCGATCTCGGCCCGGCTGTAGACCATGGTATCCCATGCCTTCTCCCCGGGACCGCTGCCTTCACGGCCCTTGGGACGGCCGAAGTAGATGCCCGAGGTCAGCTCGCGCACCACCAGGATATCAAACCCGTTGCCCACAATATCGGCGCGCAGGGGACAGGCCGCGGCAAGGGCCGGAAAGACCCTGGCCGGCCGCAGGTTGCAGAAGAGATCGAAATGCTTGCGCAGGGGAAGGAGGGCTGCGCGCTCCGGCTGTTCTTCCGGTGGCAGCGATTCCCACTTCGGCCCGCCCACGGAACCGAACAGGATGGCGTCGCTGGCCTCGCAGACGGCCAGGGTCGACGGTGGCAGGGCATGGCCGTGATTGTCGATGGCGATCCCGCCCACATCGGCCTCTGTATACTCGAGCCGGAAACCGAACCTCTCCTGGACAGTGTCCAGGACCCTTATCGCCTCGGCCATCACCTCGGGGCCGATGCCGTCACCGGCGAGAATGGCTATTTTCTGGGACATGGAAATACCTCGCCGGCCCGCTAGCCCGGGAGCCGGCCTGTTACCTGTTCACAACAATCCGTGCCCGCTGCCGGGCAGAGAAAAAAATGGTCTACAGAAAATCTGTTTTATTACCAGATCGGCAGAAAAAATGCCAGCAGGAAGGCTCATTCAGGGGCAAGAACCAGCAGCGAGCGGCGGGAACCCGACCAGGGCAGCACATACCGCTGTTCCTCCAGCAGGCGCCAGCCGGCCCTCTCCGTCTCCGGCAGCCGCCTGCGACCGTCACCGCCCAGCATGAGGACAACCCGCGTCCCGGGACCGACCACCGGCCGCACCAGACCCAGGAACCTGGCCGGTTCGGCCACGGCCCTGCCGGTGACCAGGCTGATCCGGGAGCTGCGGAGGACCTCGGCCTGGTCCAGTCTCCTGGCCACGACCTCGACATTGACGAGCTGCAGGCGGCGGACGATGTGACGGAGAAAAGCGACACGTTTGTGGCGGGGCTCCACCAGGATCACCGGCATGTCCGGCCTGGCAGCGGCCAGGACCAGGCCCGGGAAACCGGCGCCACTGCCCACGTCCAGCAGGCTGCCGTCCCCCCCATGGCTGTCCAGCAGGGGCAGCAGGGTCAGGGAATCGAGAAAATGCTTCTCCAGCATCACCTCGCGACCGGTGTCACGGGCCACCAGGTTGATGCGCCGGTTCCAGCGCCGCAGCTCGTCGCAATATTGCGACAACCGGAGGGCCGCAGCCTGGTCAACAGCAAGGTCCAGACGTTCGGCGCCCTCCCGCAGCAGGGACTCAGCGCTGCGCACCGATCCGCACCGCCACCGAGCGGCCATGGGCAGTGAGCCCCTCCAGCGCGGCCAGCCGCTGGATATGGTCGGCATCGGCCAGCAGGGCCTGGCGGGAATAGGAGATCACCGAACTCTTCTTGAGAAAGGTCTCCACGCCCAGGGCCGAGGAGATGCGGGCCGTGCCCATGGTGGGCAGAACATGATTGGGCCCGGCCACGTAGTCACCGGCCGCCTCGGGCGTGTGCGGTCCCAGGAAGATGGCGCCGGCATGGCGGATGGCCGGCAGCCACTGCCAGGGATCCGCCACCTGCAGTTCCAGGTGCTCGATGGCGATCCGGTTGGCCAGTTCCACACCCTCGGCCACGCTCGCCACCAGCAGGATGGCGCCGCGACGCTCCAGGGAGGCCAGGGCGATATCACGGCGATCGAGCTGCCGGAGCTGCCCCTCAAGGTGGCCGACTATCCGGTCGGCCATATCGCGGCTGGTGGTGATGACCAGGGCCAGGGCCTGGGGATCGTGCTCGGCCTGGGCCAGCATGTCGGCGGCGATAAAGGCGGGACTGGCGCTCCCGTCGGCCAGGATCAGCACCTCGCTGGGACCGGCGATCATGTCGATCCGCACCCGGCCCATGACCTGGCGCTTGGCCTCGGCCACATACTGGTTGCCGGGCCCGACGATCACGTCCACGGCCGGCACCTGCCCGGTGCCCCAGGCCAGGGCGGCGATGGCCCAGGCCGACCCGGCCTTGAAGACCGTGTCGATGCCCACCTCGCGCGCCGCCATCAGAAGAGCCGGGTTGATGCGCCCCTCCCTGTCGGGCGGGGTCATCATCACCCGCCGGGGCACGCCGGCTATGGCTGCGGGTATGCCGTTCATCAGGACCGAGGAGACCAGCGGTGTCGAACCGCCCTGACCGCCGGGAACGTAGAGACCGGCCGAGTCCACGGGCCGTACCATGCGGCCGGTGATGGTGCCGTCTTCGCGGGTAAGGAACCAGGAGTCCTCCATCTCGCGTTCGTGAAAGGCGCGGATCCGGGCAGCGGCGAAACGCAGGGTATCAAGAAATTCCGCACTCACCTCGCTCTCGGCCCGAAGGAACTCCTCCCCGGTCACCCGCAGGTCTGCCTCTTCCAGTTGCGGCGCATCAAAACGGCGGGTATACTCGACAACCGCGGCATCGCCATCCCGGCGTACCCGCTCTATGATCTCGCTCACGGTCCGCCGGCAGTCCGAATCCGGGGTCGTGAACCGGTCGAGAAGCCGGTCGACCAGCTCCCGGCCTGCCTGCGATGCCACCTCTTCAATGCGAATATTCATCTCTTCTCCATAACTGTATCAGAACACGGAAACCAGACGAGCTTCCGCCTGTGACCTTTCAACAGCGGAAAAGTATTGCTGTTTCCAGGCCGCTGCCGATGGCGGTGAACTATTACTGTGCCGCCACGGTATGATATTTTTTTGCCAGAACACGTTGATTTCGTGATCTTTTGCCCATCCTCCCGGCCCCCTGCTCCTTAGCACGCCCACTCCTTCGTTGTCAACAGCAATCAGATGCGGTAGAACCGGGATCGGAAATAATCACCCGGACCTCGCCATCCCATCCAATGCCGAGCCAACTCCGCCGTTACCCAACCAAGTGATATTACAGCC
This sequence comes from Desulfobulbaceae bacterium, assembly GCA_026987195.1. Lineage (GTDB taxonomy): Bacteria > Desulfobacterota > Desulfobulbia > Desulfobulbales > Desulfobulbaceae > DRKI01. Next base: position 6,412 of record JALSNC010000132.1, read on the forward strand.
ATCTCCCATGCACAGGATCCTTCTTCCACTCCTCTTGTTCCTTGGCCTTGTCTCTCCCGTGGTCCCTGCGGCCGCCTTTTCCACCGCCGGCTGCCACTGCTTCCGGCACCGCAGCTATGACCCGGCCAACCGCTTTGCGGCCGATGACTACCTGGTGGCCACCACCTTCAACTCGCTCATCGCCGCAGGTTTCCACATCAGCAAGCGAAAGATCGTGATGATGAAGATGGAGGGCGGCATCGACCCCGATGACCTGCTCATCGGCCTCTACCTGGCGAAAAAGAGCGGCCGAGATCCGGACCTGCTGCTGTCGGTCCGGGAAAACGGCGGCTCCTGGCGCCGGATCATGGCATCGGCCGGCCTTGCCGCCACAGGCAACGACCCTGTCCTGCGCGCCCTGGCCGACGGTGCCGACGACAGCAAGGTGGCCGGACTGATCACCGATACCCTGATTACGACCTTCTTCCCGGTTGACAAAAAGGTCATTGCCGACCTCCACGGCCAGGGATTCGATGGCCGCCAGATCACGGTGATCTGCGCCCTGGCCGGCCACGCCGGGATAAAGCCGGCGAAAATAGCGGCCATGTACAGGGAGAAGAAAATGAGCTGGTCAGAAATCGCTGCCCGTTACCGGTTGACGCCCAGGGAGGTGGGCAGGCTTATTGCATAAGGTTTTCCCGACACCAGCATTCGCCGCCGGCAAGCGACGCGGCGTCCTGCTCCCGCAGGCGGGCCAGGGGCCGGACCGCAGCCGGCAGAGAAAGGAGGGAAACCGACCATGCCCAGGACCATACCATTCTTCTGCGCCCTGATTTGTCTCTTTCTGCCGACAAGCATTCGGGCCGCCCAGTGTATCGCCGGCCACCAGGTGGCCACCCAGGCTGTGCTCCGCTCCATTCCCCGCCAGTACATCGACCAGGCCCGCCAGTCCCTGCACATCGCCTACCAGCACACCTCGCACGGCACCCACGTGTCGTACGGTCTCTTCGGCCTGCCGCGGTTCAGGCCCGGTGACAACGTCCTGTTCGCCATCTCCGAGGGCGGGCCCGAGCCCGGCAGGCTCGACTTCCATGACTATGCCCTGGCCGGATACCATGCCCCGGGAAAGGACGCCTCGGACCTGAGCCGCGACGAGACCGCCTTCATCCAGGCCACCCGCAACTTTCTCGATGATCCCGCCAATGCCGACATCAACGTGGTCATGTGGTCCTGGTGCAGCATCACGGGCCATGACGTGAGCGGCAACTACCTGCCCGGCATGCAGACACTCATCAACGAGTATGGTCCGGGCGGCTCGAAGATCGGTACCGGTCCGGGGCGGCGGGCCACCCCTGTCACCTTCATCTTCATGACCGGCCATGCCGAGAAGAACAATAACACCGGCAGGGGCCATCCCCGGGACCAGGCGGCCCTGATCACCGACTACTGCCGGCAGCACCATTACTTCTGCCTGGACTACTCTGACATCGACACCCACGACATGGTGGGCCACTACTGGGAGGACGCCGGCGACAACGGCGATTCCGACGCCTATGGCGGCAACTTCTACATCGACTGGCAGAACAGCCACGTGGAAGGCGTGGACTGGTACCCGAACCGGACAGCCCCCGGAGGCCCCATTTCCTGGGGTGCCCACAACAGCCAGCACATCACCGCCAACCGCAAGGCCTATGCCATGTGGTGGATCCTGGCCCGCATCGCGGGCTGGGATCCTGACAGTGGCGCCGGCAGCGGCTCCGCCACCACCCCGCCGGCCGGGACCGGACGCGCCTGCGCCATGACCGGAACCATCTCCCTGCTCCTTGGCCAGTGAGGATGCCCATGCAACGAATATTCCCCGAACCGATGACCCGAACCCTCTTCCTGGCCGCAGCCGCTCTTCTCCTGGCCGGCACTGTCTCGGCGGCGCCGGTGCAGCGGCCGGTTTTCCGCAGACAGATCAAGTGGACCGGCACCTCCTGGTTCGCTTCCACCATTGTCCACGACCTGGGGACCGGCAGCCGCAAGATCATCGGCACCTTCTATGACATCATTGTCTGGGACGCGGCCGGCAACGAGCTGGACCGGGTCGCGCATGGCAGCGGCCGGCCCCTGGAGGGCCGCATCTACGCGCCCGCGGTCTGCGCCGACCTGGATGGCGACGGTATCGTCGAGATCGTGGCCGGCAGCGGCAGCAACGTGGCCGCCTACGAATGGCGAAACGGCAGCCTGCACCTCAAGAGCGGCTGGCCGGCCTCCACCTGCTCGGCAGGGAAATGCCTCGAGGTGCGGGGCCTTGCGGCGGGCGACCTGGACAACAACGGCTCCATCGAGATCGTCGCCACCACCACCCAGACCGAGAGGGACGGCGCCCAGGTCTTTGTCTTCAACCCGGACGGCACCCTCTACCAGCCGCCGGGCCTCTCCTTTACCGCCTGGCCGCGCTACAACACCGCCAGCGGCCCGGGCAACGATGCCGACGCCAACGGTCCCGGCAACCACGGCTATGGCTGCTACGGCCTCAACGTCGGTATCGGCAACCTGGACGACGATCCCGAGCAGGAGATCGTGGTCACCTTTGACAACCACCAGATCAATGTCTTCCAGCATACCGGGGTCAGCATGCCCGCCTCGTCCTGGTTCACCAACCGGGAGTCGCAGTACCTGGGCAACCGCATGAACTGGGGCCAGTTCATACGCTGGTTCGATCCCGAGGTGGAACGGAACCACTATCACCTGCACACCGGCGACTGGCCCCATCCCGAACGTGAGAAATGGATGCAGTGGACCGACTCGCCCCCCTCGGTGGCCGACATCAACGGTGACGGCAGAAACGAGGTGATTGCGGTCTCCAACGTGGAAAAGGACGTGCCCTACGACACCAAGCACCACTCGGTGATGGTACTGGAGGGATCCTACGGCAACGGCAGCCGATCGGCCATGCGCCTTGCCGGCTGGGAGCACCTGCCCTCCACCGGCTACCCCCTGAGCAGGGCCGGCCACTCATGGTACCCGCCCGCCAACCCGCCGGCGCCCACCATCGTCAACCTGGTGGGCGACGCGCGGCCCGAGATTCTGTTCGCAGGTCACGACGGCTTTGTCTACTGCATCTCGCCCACGGCCAAACGCCTCTGGCGACGTGACATCCGCCACGGCCGGGCCCTGATGTATGCCTCCGAGATCACGGTGGCCGACCTCAACCGGGACAATGTCCCGGAGCTGATCCTCACCACCTATGGCGATCCGGACAACATCACGCCCGGCGTTCCCCACGGCTACCTGATGATCCTGGACCGCAACGGCAGGGTGCTCTTTGACCTGCAACTGCCCCAGCAGGGCACCAACGGCAACGGCAAGGGTGCGCCGGCCGCGCCCACGGTCATGGACACCGACGGCGACGGCAGCCTGGAGATCCTGGTCCAGACCTTTGGCGCCGGCCTCTTCATCTACACCGTGCCCGGCTCGGCCGGAAACCAGTTGCTCTGGCCCACGGCCCGGGGCAACTTTCTGCGCGACGGCCGCGCCCTGGCCACCAGGACAGGGGGCGGCGGGTCCTCGTCCGGTGGCGGCGGCAGACGGGGCGTAGTGCCTGCCGCCAACCTGCTCCTCCTGCACCGATAGATATCATGCCTGGAAACAGAGACACCACCCTTTTCCTGTTCCTGGCCGCCCTGCTCCTCCTTTGTCCCCTGGGCGCGGCCCGGGCCGCGGTCACGGTCTCCACCGTCTCCGGCCTGGAGCAGGCCATCGGCCAGGCCAACAGGGGCGGCGATCCCACCATCCTGCTCCGGGAGGGCACCTATGCGCTGAACGGGGTCTATCTCCGTATCACCAGGGCCGGGATCACGGTCCGCTCGGCAAACGGCGACCGGGAAAAGGTGGTGCTGGACGGCAACTACCAGACAACGGAGATCTTCCAGATCGTGGCCTCCGATGTCACCATTGCCGACCTGACCCTGAAACGGGCCCGTGACCATCCCATCCATCTCATCGCCACCGCGGATCACGATGTCAGGGGTGTTGTCATCGACAACGTGCATATCCTCGACCCCGGCCAGCAGGCCATCAAGATCAACCCGGACTCGTCCCGCAGCCACACCGTGGACCTCGGCACGGTGCGAAGGTGCCGCATCGAGCTCACCGACGCCGGCCGCGCCTTTGTCTGGAACCGCAACGGTTCCTGCTACACCGGCGGCGTGGACGCCCACCAGGCCACGGGCTGGACCATCGAGGACAACGTGATCAGCGGCTTCTGGTGCAGCGGCGGCCTGGCCGAGCACGGTGTTCATTTCTGGTCCGATTCACGCGACACCCTGGTCCAGCGCAACCTGATCATCGACTGCGACCGCGGCATCGGCTTCGGCCTGGGCACCAGCGGCCACCATGGCGGCATTATCCGAAACAACATGATCTACCATCCGCAGGACCACGGGGTGAGCGACGTGGGCATCGGCCTGGAATCGGCACCAGGCGCCCTGGTCTGCAACAACACCATCTTCTTCGACCATTCCTATCCCAACGCCATCGAATACCGCTTCACGGCCACCACTGACGTCCTGATCGCCAACAACCTGACCAACCGGGCCATCACCAGCCGCAACAACGCCACGGCCGATCTGCGGGCCAACCGCACCGATGCGCAGCCTTCCTGGTTCGTCGATCCCGCTGCCGGCAATCTGCACCTGGCCTGGCCGGTTCCCGGGGTGGTCGATAGCGGAGTCGCGGTCAGCGGCCTGGCCGACGACTTTGACCGCAACAGCCGCCCCCAGGGTGTCGGGACAGACATCGGCGCCGACGAGTATACCAGCACTCCGCCGCCACCATTCCCGCCACCGGCCACGGGCAGAACCCTGCCCTTCACCCTGCTCCTGCTCGGCAACAGGCCGTAACCTCTCCCACTGCCGCAAAAAAAGCCGGCTGGCGCTCGATGCGCCAGCCGGCTTCCTGATCTTTTCACGGCCCTGTCGGCCGATGTCCCCTGTATACCCTTTGAACCGCTACCAGCTCAGGGTTCCCGCGACAGACAGTCTCAATACCTTCTCAAACAGGTAGGTCGCACGACAGCAGGCTGTTTTGAATATACTGTTTTTTCATACAGTTACAAGACCTATTTTTGTATATTGAATTGCGACATCTGACTTAGGGTTTTCATTTCGGGAAAAAACCTGGATTATCAGGATGTTACACAGAAAACACAGCGGCGGCAACCCGCGAAGCAGGAACATGGCAGAAAACAAGGAAAAACAGCAAGTTACCCCCTGTGCGCCCCCTGAAAGATCCTGGTCCGGAGGCGGCATGTGCAGACCTTGTTGAACAGGCAGAACAATGGTCGGCAGAGGGGCCTGCCTGGCTATTTTTTCTTCTTCCTCTTCTTTTTCTTTCCGGTTCCGCACTTTTCCTGCTCTTTACTCAACTGCCGGCACTTTTTCTTGATCAGGACCGGACACCTGCTGCAGTGCTTGCCTTTTTTCAGATACTTGCCGCAGCAGCTCTTCTTGGCCTTTTTCTTCTTCTTTCCCATCTGCTACGTTTCCATGTATTCTACCGTGTCACGGTTGGTATAGTTCACGGCTACAAGCAACTACCTGAAAATAGGACAATACCCCTGGCAAACGTTCCGCAGTACACCAGATGTGCGTGATCGTGGCCGGCCGTCAGGTAAGCGAGCGCAGCGAGAGTCCGCTCTGCGGTCATCCGCGAGCGCGTGCAGATGGCGTGCTGCCGAACTTTTTCTCTCGGATCAGGGGGCCCCGCCCGCAAAGACAGGGCCCGGGGAAGGTTCCGGCGGCCGGAAACTACTTCTTGTTTTTGCCGGCATCATCCTTGACGACATCAAGGAGCTCGACCTTGAAGATCAACATGGAGCCGGGCTCGATGACCGGCGGCGCCCCGCGGTCGCCATAGGCCAGCTTGGCGGGAATGTACAACTCATAAGTGGAACCGGCATTCATGAGCTGCAGGGCCTCCTGCCAGCCGGCGATGACCTGTCCCACCTTGAAAACGGCCGGTTCGTTGC
>JALSNC010000133.1 GCA_026987195.1 Desulfobulbaceae bacterium
GGCCGGTGCCGAAACGGTCTGTCCATGGCGCAAGGACATCCAGCATCCTGGCCGCGGCCCTGCGCACGGTGGCGGTGGAGTCGAGCAGGCCAAGGGGATCGACGAACTGTCCCTTGAGCCCGTGGCGTGCCGCCTGCCACTTGTTCCACTGCAACAGTTGCGGGCTGACCGGCTGCGGCCGGGGATGTCCCTCGGCAATGGCTGCGGCCAGGCCCTGGATCAGGCCGGCCAGGGCCATGACCTCGGAAAAACGTGAGGGCAGGTCACAGGCCCTGACCTCGACGGTCCCGAATCGCGGGCTGGGCCGCACATCCCACCAGAGATCACGGACCTCCCGGATGATCCCCCGGCCGCGCAGCATGGCGATCTCTTCCTCATATCCCTGCCACGAGCCGATAAAACCGGCAATGCCGGCCATGGGCAGGGCCTCGAACAGCTTGGTCCGATAGGAACAGAGGCCGGTGTCGTCGCCGCGGAAATAGGGCGACGAGGTGGACAGCCCCAGCAGGATCGGCAGGTAGATCTGGATCCCGTCGCAGACCCTGATCGCGGTCTCCCGGTCTGCCATGCCCACGTGGACATGCAGCCCCTGGGAGATGAACTGCCGGCCCACGTACTGGAGCTCGTCCATGATCCGCTGGTAGCGTTCGCCGGCGCTGAGCACCTGGTCGGCCGGCTCGGCAAAGGGATGCAGGCTGGCGGAAAAGAGGAGTCGCCCCTGGCGGCGCGCCACTTCCTCCACCGCCGGGATGAAGGAATGAAACTGCTCCGCCACCTGGTCCACCGAATCGCAGATCCCGGTCTGCACCTCGAGGATGGACTGGAGAAACTCCGGCGCCACCCGATCGCGACAGAATTCGGGCACCGCACCGATGATGGCCGGCGCGCCCGGGACCAGATCCAGGCTTTCCTCGTCCAGGACCTGGAACTCCAGCTCGACCCCGAGGGTATAGGGCCTGCTGTCCGCAAAGTCGATCATTGCCATGGCGTTCCCCCGATCTCCTGAAAAAACCCGAATCTGTCCCCGGATCCTTTCGGCGGCCGAATGATCATCTCACCGTGCATCTTCCCGGCCACTGCCTCCCGCCTCCGGCAGAGCAGTCCGGTCAAGGTCCCGGTCTCTCAAGGCGTTGTCGATATCGACGAACTGTCACCCGCGAGATCATGCAGCGCCAGGCGTGCCACCGCGGCCAGCCAGGCGGCGCCATAGCCCAGGACATCCTCGCTGAAATCGAAACGGCTGGAATGGGCCGGGCCGGCCGAGCCCGCCGTCACCTGGCCGCCGAAACGGATCATGCAGCCCGGCACCTGCTGCTGGTAGAAGGCGAAGTCCTCGCCGCCCAGGCTCGGCTGGCCCTGGGAGATCACCTGGTCGACGCCGACCACGGCCACAGCCGCCCTACGGGCGACGTCGGTGGCCTCCGGGTCGTTGACCACCGCCGGCAGGCCGTCAAAGAACTCCAGTTCGATCTCGGCGTTACACATGTCGCTGGCGCCGTGGATCACGCGTCGCAGACCACTGAGGATCGAATTGCGGGTGTCCCGGTGGGCGCTGCGCACCGTCCCCTCCAGAACGGCGTTCTCGGCAATGGCATTGTGCACCGTGCCGGCCTCGATACGACCCACTGTCACCACCGCGGCATGAGAGGGGTCGATCTGCCGGGAGACCAGGGTCTGCATGTTCATGACCAGGTTGGCGGCCACCACCACCGAATCCACGGCCTCATGGGGCCGGGCCGCGTGCCCGCCCCGGCCATGGATACGGATGGTGAAGGGATCGGTGTAGGAACAGATCAGGCCGTCGTCCACAATCAGAAATCCCACCGGGTAATGGGTATCGATGTGGCCGCTGAAGATCATCTCCACCCCGTCCAGGGCCTGGTCCCTGATCATGGCCGCGGCGCCGTTGCCGGCCTCCTCTGCCGGCTGGAAGAGCAGCACCACCCTGCCCGGCAGATCGACCTGCCGCAGCAGGGCCGCGGCGCCGAGCAGCATGGCCACATGACCGTCGTGGCCGCAGGCGTGCATGATGCCCTCCCGGGTCGAGGCAAAATCCAGACCGGTCAGCTCACGGATGGGCAGGGCATCCATGTCGGCGCGCAGGGCGACGCAGGGTCCGCAAGCCGGGCCGATCTCGGCCCGGATCCCGGTGCCGCCGATACCGGTCCGGCAGGTGATACCGAGCCGTTCCAGCTCCCGGAGGACAAGGGCGGCGGTCTGCTGCTCCCGGCCCGCCAGTTCCGGGTAACGGTGCAGACGCCGACGGACAGAGCGCATCCAGTCACAGAGGCTCCTGTCCACCTGCGCTGTCACCTCCTGCCCGTCGAGGCCGCAACCCTCACCCGCAAGGGAAAGCGGGCCGGCTGCCGGCCCGTTCCCCATACCCACGTCTTCCATACCTCTGTCCCTCTGTCCCCGGCCCTCCCGGAACGATCTCAGGAAATCCTGATATCACCCACCAGGTCCTTTTCCCGTTCCTCCATGGCCCGGCGCCGTTTTTCCTCCAGTTGCCGGATATGCTCCCGCTCGCGGCGCTGCAGCTCTTTGGCGGAGAGCTCGGCCGGGTCGTCGTTTTCGCCGGCCTCCGGATGCACCGGAGCAACCGGGGGCCGGGATGTCTCCCGGCGCTCCGGGGCCACCTCCGCAGTCCCCTCCAGGGGCCTCTTGAGAAAGGCAAGCAATCCCTCCTGGAGCAGGGCCACGTTGACCAGTTCCCAGCCACCCTTCCCCTGGCGGTTGAGGGTCTTGTCGATCTCCTCGTCGTCCAGGTAGCGGTCACCAAGGAGACCATCTTTCTGAAACTCGAACAGAATGGTCCGGTACTGCCAGCGCATCATTGTCTCCTGTATCACTTCTCCACGAGCTGGTCGTCTCTGAATCTCCCCTTGACAACCCGGCCGTCGGGATAGGTGATGGTTCCCTTGCCGTTACGGCGTCCCTTGCGGAACCCGCCCTCGTAGACCGTGCCATCGGGTGAGATCAGGGTACCGTAGCCGTCGGGAAGGTCACCGGCAAAGGAACCGACATACTTCTTGCCGTCATGGTAGACCAGTTTGCCCAGGCCGGAGAACAGGCCCTGTCGGAACTCGCCCTCGTAACGGGAGCCGTCGGGAAAGACATAGATCCCTTCGCCGTCGAATGCATTGTTTCTGAAGCCACCTTCATAGCGGGAGCCGTCGGGATAGGTGTACGTGCCATGCCCCTCGCGCCGGCCATCGACAAAATCACCGCTGTACTTCCTGCCGTCGGCAAAGCTGTAGGTACCGCGACCGGTGATCCGGCCCCGGCTGAACGTTCCCTTGTAGCGGTCACCGTTTTTCAGAACCAGGGTGCCGCGACCATCCATGAGACCATTGGTGAAGTGACCGCTGTAGGTACCGCGGCCGGGGATCTCCACTGTGGCGGTACCGTTGAATTTCTCCTGCCCGGCCGGGGTGGCATAAAGGACACCGCCCATCAGCACAGGACCACTGCCCTTTCGGGCTGCAGGCTTCCCGCCGGTCCCGTGTTTCCTGTTGTCCCGGCGGCGATGGATGGCCACCATGTCGTCCCGCTGCACCAGCTCGGCAGCCGGAGCAGGGGCCCTTCCCGCGGCGGAAACCGGGGGCGTCCACGCTGCCGCCGGCGGAGCTGCAGCCCCATCCTTGCCGGTCACGGCAGGTTCGGCGGCCGTGTCCGTCTTTTTCTTCCCTTCCACAGGTGCCGGCGGCGGAATCACCGGTCTGCCGTCGACGAAGCGCCCCTCGAAGGTGGTGCCGTCCGCCCGGGTCAACCTGCCTTCTCCCGAGGGGACCCCGTCCCGGAACCCGCCTTCGTACCGGCTGCCGTCGGCCCTGACCAGAACGCCGTGGCCGTTCTCCTTGCCCGCCTGCCACTGCCCCTCGTAACGCGAGCCGTCAGCATATTCCATGACGCCCCTGCCCTCGGGCTGACCATTGACAAAACTGCCCGTGTACCTGCGGCCGTCGGGCCAGCGCATGGTTCCCTCGCCGGTGATGGCCCCCTCCCTGAAGGCACCGGTATAGACCTGGCCGTCCGCGTAGACCAGTGTACCCCTGCCATGGTAGAGATCGTTGTGAAAATCCCCCTCGTAGCGGCTGCCGTCGGGCATCTCCAGCACCCCGTGTCCTTCGCGCCGGTCCCCGCGGTAACCGCCGGTGTAGACGGTGCCGTCGAGATAACGGCGCACTCCCTCACCGGCAGGCTTGCCGTCGGCAAAGCTGCCCTCGAAGGTGGAGCCGTCCCTGTAGGTCAGCTTGCCGTGACCATCGATGACGCCGTTGCGGAAATCACCGCTGTATTCCCGTCCGTCGGGATAGAAAAGACTGCCGTGGCCATTGAAACGGCCCAGATCGAACTCGCCCGAGTACTGCATGCCGTCGGCTGTGGTCAGGATCCCCTTGCCGTCAATGATGCCGTTTCTGAAGCTACCCTCATACCTGCGGCCGTCCGGGCTGACGAGCTCGCCCTGACCGTGGAAGCGGCCCCTGACGAACTGGCCGCTGTAGCGGGTACCGTCGGGGTAGACCAGGACCCCCTTGCCCCAGAGAAAACCGTTTTTGAATTCCCCCTCGTAAAGGCGGCCATCCGCGCTCTTCAGGCGGCCGTGACCGTTGCGGCAGTCTCCCTCGAGACAGGCCGCCCGGACACTCACCGAGAGCAGGATACCTGCCAGCGCAATCCCGAACCATTGCAAAAAGATCTTCACCAAGGCACCACCTGTCACTGTTCACTGTAGATTCTGCGGACCTCGTCGGCAACGATCTGCAGACCCTGCCGGACCTGGTCCTCGTCCTGGGAGTAGGTAATGCGGATGCACTCCTGCATATGTGGCCAGCCGGGGGCAAGGCCGGGAAAAAAATAGTCACCGGCAACGACCAGGACCCCGCGGGCCTTGAGCCGCTCATAAAGTTCCCGGCTCGACACCGGCATCCCCTTGAACCAGAGCCAGAGAAACATGGCGCCCTCGGGCACATGCACCCGGTAGGGCAGATCGCGGAAATATTTCTCCACGCCGGCCATGGCCCGTTCCATTTTCCGGTGGTAGAAGGGCCGGATCACCTCCCGGCTCAGTCGCAGGATCTCGCCCGATTCCATGAGATCCGTGGTCAGCATGGCACCAAAGCTGCCCGGGGCGAGGTTAAGGATGGCATTGATGCCGGCAAGGACCCTGATCACCTCGGGCCGGGCAATGACAATCCCGGTCCGCACTGCGGGCAGGCCGAACTTGGAGAGGCTCATGCAGACGATGAGATTCTCGTTCCAGACCGGGGTGGCCTCGGTATAGATGATGCCGGGAAAGGGCACGCCGTAGGCATTGTCGATGATGAGCGGGATGTCACGCTCCGCGGCCAGCCCGGCCAGGCGGTCGATCTCCTCATCGGTGAGCACGTTGCCGGTCGGATTGGTGGGCCGGGAGACACAGATGGCCGCGATCTCCTCATTCAGCTCGAGCCGGTCAAAATCGACATGATACTTGAAGAAGTGGTCACCCACAAGTTCAATCCGGGGTCTGCAGGTGGCAAAGAGGCCGTCGCAGAGACCGAGATCGGTGTAACCGATGTATTCCGGGGTCAGGGGCAGGAGGATCTTCCTGCAGGAACCGTCCCCGAACTCGCCGGCGAGCATGTTGAACAGGAGAAAGAACGAGCCCTGGCTGCCGTTGGTGAGGCAGATGTTTTCCGGTCCCAGGGGCCAGCCGTACTCTCTCCGGAGCAGCCCGGCCAGGGCCGCCAGGAAATCACCGTTGCCCGGCGGAGGATCGTAGATGCCGATGAGCCGCCTGAAACGGGCAGGATCATCAGCAAGCACCCGCAGGCGGCGGCGCAGCACCTCCTGTACCTCGGGCACATGGGCGGGGTTGCCACCGCCCATCATGATCATGCCGCCCCGGGCCAGGGCATTGCCCAGATCATCCATCAGGGAGAGGATGCCGGCGCCGGAAGAGAAACGCCTGCCAAATGCCGAGAGCTTCATGGTTCCCTATCCAAAGGTCATGATGGTTTCATCGGAAAAGTTCAGCAGCACGCCACCTGCGTGCGGCTCTCCTGTAACCTACCACAGTCGGGGAGAAAAACGCAAAGCAAACAATGCGCCGGCAGTGACAGCAGCCCGGTGTTCCCCCCACCCCGGGATGCCGGCGATGACCCGCCAGGCCCTGGAAAATTTCCACCCCATTTCAACCCCTTCACCGTGGTACAGCCACAGCGGCTCATTTTTTCTTGTCTTTACCGGCATTGCTGTGATTGGATGGAACAGAGACAGAGAACCCTGTGAAGGGCAAGGCAGCCCTCACCATCCGTAAAAGTATCGGCCTTTTCAGGTAGTCGCCGATAGCGGTGAACGATTACCACCATCCACCCAAGCAAGCATGGAGCAGAAGCAGATGAGCCTACGCATTCGATTCATGATCCTGATCGGCGTCCTCAGCCTGCTGGCCATTCTCGGTATTTCCGTGGCCAGTTACAAGTTCAGTATCAACAACGCCATGACCGAGGCCCGGGCCAAGGGCAGGCTGGTCTTCAACTTTCTGGAATCGGCCCGTCTTCACTTCAAGAAGGTGCAGCGACCGAAAATCCTGGAACTGGCCGGACCGGGCCATCGGGTACCGGTGGAGCTGAAGTCAGGCTTTGCCCTGACCCGGGGCGTCTGGGCGGAGTTCGAGAAAAAGGTGCCGGACTATGCCTTCAGGCAGGCCACGCCCAGCCCCCTGAACCCGGCCAACAAGGCGGACAGCGACGACATGAAGATCATCGCCGCCTTTCGTTCCAATCCGGACACCAAATCCGCCGAAGGCCTGATCACCAGGAAAGGTGAGCCCTACTACTACTTTGCCCACCCCATCTACGTCAGCCAGAGCTGCCTGCGCTGCCATGGCGACCCGGCCGAGGCACCGCAGTGGCAGAAAGATCAGTACGGGACAGACCAGGGCTACAACTGGAAGGCCGGCCAGGTGGCCTCGGCCTATGTCGTCTATGTCCCCCTGAAAAAGGCACTGGCGCAGGCAAAGAAATCCGCGGTCAACCTCGTTCTTATCGGCGTCGTCTGCATCCTGGTCTTCATGCTGGTGATCTGGTTCTTTTTCAGCCGCTATATCATCACCCCGGTCTCCATGCTGGAAAAACGGGCCACCGAGATCAGCCTGGGCAAAAACCTCAGCGAGCCCATCAGGACCCCTTCCCAGGACGAGATCGGTTCCCTGGCCAGGTCTGTTGACCGGCTGCGGATCAGTGTGGAGAAACTGCTGCAGCGGCTCAGGTCCTGAACATAGCCGGGGTCAGAGCCGGGAGCCGGCGGGCTCTGTGCCGCCTGCGGCGGAATGATGAGGATTGGATTGCAGGGTCCGTCCCCGGCGAGGCAGGCGTCAGCCGTGGCTCAACCTTGCTGCACTGCCGAACCGTTCCACGTTTTCATGGTGGACCGAGGCCATGCCCTGATCACCTGCCCCCTGGCACCTGGCCCCTGGCACCTGGCCCCTGGCACCTGGCACCTGGCACCTGGCCCCTGGCACCTGCCCTCTGGCCCCTGGCCCCTGCCCTCTGGCCCCTGGCACCTGATTTTCAAACAAAAATCTTCCATTCCCGGCCAGGTTGTGGCAAGCTAAAGGGAGGAATCATTGTCATTCACCAACAGCATCGGGTACACGTCTTGTCTTCCCTGGATTCAGTATTTGCCAAGATCGAGGATGGAAAGGCCGTCCGCGTCGCCCTGCCCATCAAGGACGAGGTCGAAAAACGGCGCATAAGCTGCGTCTACCGGGCCGAGGAACCACCCCGCTTTTCCCTGCTCTTCACACCGGGCAGCCTGCCGGCGGAGCGCATCGACCGGCACCGCAAGTGCATGGTGCTCATCGATATCGCCGGCCAAAGCGTCTCCCTTGCCGCCGATATCGAGAGTATCCCGGACAAGGAGACACTGACGCTTGTCGCGCGGGATGTGATCAGCCACCAGCAGATGCGGGAATACTTCCGTGTCGATGTCAGCACTCCCATTGTGGCCGCACCGCTGCTGCCGCTGGGCAGTGGCGATGAGGAGGAGGCATGGCGGCTCACCGGCGAGACCATCGATGTCAGCGGCTCTGGCCTGCTGGCTGTCTTCCCGGAACCCCTGGAAAAGGACCGGCAGGTCCGGGTGGACCTTGTCCTGCCCAGCGGTGACGGCGAGGTGGTGCAGATGGTTGGCCACGTGGTCAGGACCAGGAAAATCCGCTCCGACCGCTACCACGTGGGCCTGCACTTCGACCTCATCGACTCTGACACCCGGGACAAGATCATGGCCTGCTGCTTTGACATCCAGCGCCGGCATCTGCGGCTCAAGGTCCAGGTCAAGGACAGACTGTAGTCGGCATCTCACGCCGGCGCCCGGCTCCGGCCTGCCCCCTCGCTCTCCGATGTCCGGCCTTCGGGTTTCCTGATATCCACCCCTGCCTCCCTGAGCAGCATGATGGCCGTGCCGCCATGCTCCTCCGGCACCACCACCTCGTCGGGCTTCAGCGACAGCAGCCAGTTGCCCACCAGGAGCCCCCGTTTCTTTTCCGCCCCCAGGTGCGGATTTTCCACGAACTCCCGTTTCAGCACCCGATGATCCCTGGTATCGACGGTCTCCACCAGGAACCAGGGTGCCCTGACAAAGTGGGGCGACACTTCCCCGTCCGGCCTGGTGACCGGTGTCAGGCGGCGGATGATGCTGTCGGCGCTGTAGTGGGGCCGGATCCGGGCCATGACCACCAGGGGAAATTTTTTCGGAATCAGTTCCTCGAGCCGGTCGGCCACATGATCGGCGAGTTTGTGGGAGGGGGTGTGCATGACCACGTCCATATCGATGATGAACCGGCCGCCGGCGGTCCGGCTCAGGCACTGCTTGACCCGGCTGATGCGGGGATGACTTTCCACCATGCGGATAATCTCCCGCTCCGTCTCCCGATCAATGGAGGCATCGAGCAGGTCCTTGAGAGCACTGACCAGCAGGGCGACACCGGCCCGGAACACGAAAAGGGAGACCACGGCCGCGGCCCACCGGTCCACGTCATAGCCGAAACGGGTGGCGATCAGGCCGAGAAGGACGACACTGGTGGACAGGGCATCGGCCAGGTAATCCCTGGCATCGGCCTGCAGGGCCGGCGAATTGAGCCGCCGGCCGGCACTGAGCTGGTAGACGCCGAAAGCGAGCGCCACCAGAAGCGAGAGAACGGCCACAGGCAGGGCGATGGTGACATCGGGCAGTCGCTCGGTGCCGAAGATCGCCTGTCGGCCAATCTCGTAGGCAGCGACAATCACTGCCACCGAGGTGACCAGTGTGGCCACCGTTTCCGCCTTGTAGAGTCCGTAGGGAAAGGCCGGATGCTCGCGCCCTGCGACCCAGAGCCCCACATAGGTGGCCATGGACGCCAGCACGTCGGTGCCGGAGTGGATGGCATCTCCGAGCAGGGCCGTGGAACCGGAGATCACCCCGGCAATCCCCTTGCCCACGGCGAGACAGAGGTTGAGAACGATGGAGAACGCGGCCCGGCGTCGCGCGGAACGGAGGTTTTCTCGTGCAATATCAGCGGTCATTTCACGGTAGTCGGGACTGTTCAGGCAGGGTAATGGTTCACCGCCATCGGCAGCGGCCTGAACATGGCAATACTTCCAGCAGGCAGGTGCCGGGAGGACCGGCCCTGCGCAGGACCTGCATACGTCCCGCATGGCTCGGCTTCCATGAAACATAGTGATTTGACAAAAAAATACAATGCCCAATCTCCCCGCCACCGAAAAAACGCCCCTCCCTGGAGCAGGGCGGCAGGCGGTGCTGCCACCGCAAGCGCGGACTCCGGATGGCGTGCTGCCGAACTTGTACGAACTTTTTACTGCCATGGTCAAGGAGAAACCGCCGTGAAGGGTACGGAACCTCTGCTTCCCGATGTCCGTCATCCGGGCGAATCGATTGCCGGCCAGCATTTTTCCTGCCTTGGGGCTTGCAAAAGTTATTGACAGTGATCATTGTTTGGTGTACCTAAAGGTCGAAATTCAGCAGGGGGCACACCATGACCAGAAAGCATCCGCATGTAGATCTGCACTGTCACAAAGGCGGGCACTGCTGTCTGCGCAAGGTACCCTGCCCGACCGACGCCATGCCGTTGAGCAAGGCCTGCTGCAGGGGCAGGGTCAAGGTGTGCAGGATCAACGGTGACCGCCGGACCTGTGCCAGGATGGCGAATCTTGGCCTCCTGCCGGGTTCCGAGCTGGAACTGATCTGTCCGGCCAGGGGAAACAGGTGCATGGTCAGGATCAATGGCGGCACCATCAGCCTGGATCAGCCGCTGGCCGAGGGTATCCTGGTTACACCGGTGTGAGGCCTGCGGTCTCTTTTTTTGGCCGTTGTTTTAGGGCCTCCTAAAACAACGGCCCATGCGCGGTCCCCAGCCGCAACAGTTCACTGCTGTCGGCAACCATCTGAAAACACCGATAACCTTTACCCACAGCCACGCACAACATCCATCAGAAGGTTGGCATGCAGCATCTCATTGTTCTTCTCATTATCCTGGTGGCCGCCTTCTTCATCGGCAGGCGATTCTGGCGTTTTCTCCGGCCCGGCCGGCGGCCCTCCTGTTCCTGCGGCTGTTGCGGCTGCAGCGCCGCTTCCGGCACGCAAGAGGCATCCTGTAGCAGGCCTGCTCCTGATCACCCGCCCTCCGGTCCCCCTGAAAATCAATCCTGATTTTTTCCATGTTCCATGGCCCTGTGGAGAGATCTTGCGTCAGCGGCCCGATGTTCCCGGGCCGCCAGGCGTCACCATTGCAAAAAATACATGTATTTCAAAATAGTTGCCGCTGGCATCGAGCTGTTACGGACCATTGGTCCATTCAAGGATGTTGCTGCCAACGGTGTACGGGCAGATTCCCCTCTCCGTCCAGGTGGCAGCCAGCCATGAACATGCCATCCATTCCCCAGGAGGAGTGCAGTGAGTGATACCATCAACATCGCCCTTGCCGGGAATCCCAATGCCGGCAAGACCACCCTCTTCAACCACCTGACCGGGGCCCGCCAGCATGTGGGCAACTATCCCGGAGTGACAGTGGAGAAAAAGGTCGGTATCTGCCAGCATGGCGACCACGAAATCCGGGTGGTTGATCTGCCGGGGACCTATTCCCTCACCGCCTATTCGGTGGAGGAACTGGTGGCCCGCGACTTCCTGGTCAATGAAAAACCGGATGTGGTCGTCGATATCGTCGATGCATCCAACCTGGAACGTAACCTCTACCTGACCACCCAGTTCATGGAGCTGGGCATCCCCCTGGTCATCGCCCTCAACATGATGGACGTGGCCGAGAGCCGGGGCATCTCCATCGACTGCGAGCGGCTTGCCGGACTGCTCGGCGTACCGGTGGTGCCCATCATTGCCCGTACCGGCCAGGGGGTTGACCTGCTGCTGGACACGGTGGAACAGGTGGCCCGCTCCGGCGGACAGGTGCGTCCCATTCTCCTGCGATACGGGTCGGACCTGGACGAGGCCATCTCGGCCATGGTGCCCATCATTGAAGAACACCGCCTCCTCACCGACATCTATCCCAGCCGCTGGATCGCCCTCAAGATCCTCGAGAACGACGAACAGATCATCGACAAGGCCACCGGCCTCGATCCGGCGGCCAGCAGACAGCTCCTGGCCATCAGTGAAGAAGTCACCAACCACCTGATGCAGACCCTGGATGCCTATCCCGAAGCGGTTATCGCCGATCATCGCTACGGATTCATCAAATCCATCCTCCACCAGGGGGTCATCAGCATCAGGTTTGTCGGCGACCGCCTCTATACCTCCGACCGTATCGACAGGATCGTCACCCATCGTCTGCTGGGTCCGCTGATCATGGCCGCTGTCCTCTTTGCCCTCTACACCTTTACCTTCAGTTATTCCGGCACTCTGGTGGATGCTCTGGCAACGGTCTTCACCGCCATGGGTGACCTGGTTGACCGCTCCCTGGCCGACGGCCCGCTCAAGTCCATGATCATCTCCGGCGCCATCGACGGTGTCGGCGGCGTCCTGGGCTTTGTCCCCATCATCATGTTCATGTTCTTCGGCATCGCGGTGCTGGAAGATTCGGGCTACCTGGCCCGTGTCGCCTTCATGATGGACCGTATCTTCCACTTCTTCGGCCTGCACGGCTCCTCGGTGATGCCCTTCATCATCTCCGGCGGCATTGCCGGCGGCTGCGCCGTACCCGGGGTGATGGCCACCCGCACCCTCCGTTCCCCCAAGGAACGGATGGCCACCATG
>JALSNC010000134.1 GCA_026987195.1 Desulfobulbaceae bacterium
ACCGCAGTCGGCTCCATTGGGCTTGATAGGCGGAGCGCGTATGCGCTCCGGCTGTCGGGCCCAATGGAGCGCAGCTCATCCGGCGGACGATAGGTCGGAGCGCGTAGCGGTCCGACCTATCAGTGTTTATATATGGACTTTTTCCGCCATATTGGACGTAATAGATGCCCCTGTTTTCCATATATTTTGATATTATCAGATAATCACGGAAAAAATAAGGTTGCCGGTGTCCATTTATTGATATTTAAGCGATTTTTTCCGTATATCATGATATTAAAGCTGCAACATGGAAAATCCTGTTCGCCCAGGTAACATGCTTTTGGTCCTTTTTCGTATCAGTTCAGCAGCACACCATACGGAGTCCGCGTTTACACCATTGTGGTCGAAAAAACCGATGGTCGGTTATGCCGTAAGGGGGTACGGCTGGCCGCATAGCGGATTCTAGCGGCCAGTCACGAGCACCCACAGATGACCCACTGCTGAACTGTTATAAAAAGTTACTATTATTATTCAAACGTGTTGCCGCCAGCGGTGAACGATAACGATTTTATTGTGATTTTGGTGTGTTTGCCCTGGTTACGGTCAGGACGCCGGCGAATCGGTGTTCTCCGCCTCCTCCTCCACGGGCAGACCGAAGCCGAGGCGGATCTTGCGCTCGATCTCGCTGGTCATCTCGGGATGCTCCTTGAGGAACTTCTTGGCGTTTTCCCTGCCCTGGCCGATTCGTTCGTCCTGGTAGGCGTACCAGGCTCCGGATTTGTCGATGATGCCCTGCTCCACGCCGAGATCGAGCAGGTCGCCGGTCCTGGAGATGCCCTCGCCGTAGATGATGTCGAATTCCACCTGCTTGAAGGGCGGGGCCACCTTGTTCTTGACCACCTTGATCTTGGTGCGGTTGCCGATCACCTCCTGGCCGTCCTTGATCTGGGTCATGCGCCGGATATCGAGGCGGATGGAGCTGTAGAACTTGAGGGCATTGCCGCCGGTGGTGGTCTCGGGGTTGCCGAACATGACCCCGATCTTCATCCGGATCTGGTTGATGAAGACCAGGACCGTGTTGGTCCGCTTGAGCACGCCGGTGAACTTGCGCATGGCGTGCGACATCAGCCGGGCCTGCAGGCCGACATGCTGGTCGCCCACGTTGCCGTCGATCTCGGCGCGCGGCACCAGGGCGGCCACCGAGTCGATGACGATGACGTCAATGCCGCCGCTGCGCATCAGGATCTCGGTGATCTCCAGGGCCTGTTCACCGTAGTCGGGCTGCGAGACCAGCAGGTTGTCCACGTCCACGCCCAGCCGTTCGGCATACGCCGTGTCCAGGGCGTGCTCGGCGTCGATGAAGGCGGCATTGCCGCCCCGCCGCTGGGCCTCGGCAATGACGTGCAGGGCCAGGGTGGTCTTGCCCGAGGATTCAGGGCCATAGATCTCGGTGACCCGGCCGCGCGGCAGGCCGCCCACGCCCAGGGCCAGGTCGATGGACAGGGTACCGGTGGGGATGACCGGGATGTTTTCCCGTTCGTTGGAGCCCAGGCGCATGATCGAGCCCTTGCCGAACTGCCGCTGGATCTGGGTGATGGCGTTGTCGACGCTTTTGAGTCTGCCCGCCTGGGCAGTATTTTCTGGAACGGCCATATATTTGTCTCCTTGGGTTTCTGGTCAGGTTGTATAACCGTATAGCGGTGAGCTGTGACGAAAATCAGACAGAGGAGGTCGTTGTTACACCGCAGAGCGATGCGCGATGTTAAGGTGCGGCAGACCGGCATACAGCCCCTCGACCGCCTCATCGTCACGAACCGGGATTCCTGTCCCCTGACACCTGGAACCTGCTACCTGTCCCCTGTCCCCTGGTCCAGCAGGGCGCGGCGGATGGTGTCCAGGGCCGTGCACGCGGTCCGTTCCTGGATCTGGCGCCGTGAGCCGGTGAAATGGTAGAGTCGGTCGCTGACGCGGTTATCGAGCAGCAGGCCGATATAGACCGTGCCAACGGGTTTTTCCGGGGTGCCGCCGGAGGGGCCGGCAATACCGGTCACCGAGACGGTGAGCGCGGTTCCCAGGCGCTGCCCGAGCCGGGCAGCCATGGCCCGCGCCACCGGCCCGCTGACAGCGCCATGGTTGACGAGCAGCTCGTGATCAACGTCGAGCAGGATTTCCTTGAGCTGGTTGGAGTAGGCAATCACTCCGCCGGCAAACCAGCGGGAGCTGCCCGGCACCTCGGTGATCCGGGCCCCGATCAGGCCGCCGGTGCAGGATTCGGCCACGCTCATCATCATGTTCCGGTCGCGCAGCAGCCTGCCGGTCACCGAGGCCAGGGTTTCGTGGTCGGTACCGTAGATATAGTCGCCCAGGGCCTCCTCGATGGCCCGGGCCGTGCCGGTGAACAGGGAGTCGCTCTCCCGGTCGCTGGCCCCGAGCACGGTCAGGCTGACGTGCACTTCGCAGTCCACGGGATAGTAGCCGATCTTGACCTTTTTCCGCCCCTCCAGGGGGCGCAGGAGGCGGTTGATCTCGCTCTCCGGCAGGCCGAAGGTGCGGTAGACCCGCTGCCGGACATGGTTGCGGTTGTTCCTGCTCCAGCCGGCCAGGATGGGCAGCACGTGTTCGACCAGGAGCTCCTTCATCTGCGACGGCACACCGGGCAGGAAGAAGATCGGGGTCGACTGGTGGACCAGCAGGTATCCGGCCATCCTGGCCTCGGCATTGAGCACCTCGGCGCCCTCGGGCAGCCAGGCCAGCTTTTCCAGGGTTGAGGGATCGGTGTCCGTGCCCTGGAGCTGGGAGCGGATCTTCTCCAGGATCTCCCGGTTCAGTTCGGGCGGCCGGTCCAGGGCGCGGGCCACGGCCTCGTTGGTCATGTCGTCGGTGGTGGCGCCAAGTCCGCCGGTGACGATGACGAAATCCACCCGTTCGATGGCCCGTTTCAGGGCCTCGCCGATCAGTTCCGGCGTATCGCCGATGGTGTGCATGGCATAGATCTCGTGGCCGGCGGCAAAGAGCTGCCGGGCCGCGAATCCGCTGGTGGTGTTGGCGATGCGGCCGGAGGTGAGTTCGTCACCGATGGCGATAATTTCTCCTATCATTGCCCTGTCCTGTGCGCTGGAGGCCGGCGCTCCCGACAGAGGGCCGGACCGGGAAGTCGACGGGAAGAGAGGGACTTTCCTATCCGACTTTACCTTGTTCCGGTATTTATCTCAAGTCACTCTTCCTTCACCAGGCTGCCCAGGGGAGTCCCGTTCTCGATCCGCTCCTGGCGGACCGAGACCACGGAGCCGGCAAGGCGGGAGGGGCCATCAAACCGGAGGGGGACGTAATTTTCCGAAAATCCCTGCATCCTGCCGCTCCTGCGGTGGCGCCGCTCCACCAGGACCCGGTGGATGCGATGGTTCTGGCGGGCGTGGAATTCCTGCCGTTTCCTCTCCCCCAGTTCCCGCAGCAGGCGGACCCGTTCCTCCTTCTCTTCCCTGCCCACCTGGCCGGTGAACGAGGCGGCCGGGGTGCCGGGCCGTCTGGAGTAGGGAAAGACGTGCAGATAGGTGACAGGCAACCCGCTCAGGAGCTGGCGCGTGTTCTCGGCGGCCTGCTCGTCCTCGCCGGGAAACCCGGCCAGCACGTCGCAGCCGATGGCGGCGTCGGGCAGGGCCGAGGCGATCTTCCTGATCCCGTCCACGAAGACCTCCACCGTGTAACGACGGTTCATGTGGGCCAGTATCCGGTCGTCGCCGCTCTGCAGGGGGATGTGCAGATGGGGCATGAAGTTGGCGCGCGAGGTCATCACCGCCAGCAGACGGTCGTTGATCTCGGTGGGCTCGATGGAGCTCAGGCGGATGCGCATCTCCGGGTAGCGGTCACACAGCCTGTCGAGCAGGGTATAGATGTCCATGTCCTCGCCCGTGTCCAGGCCGTACTTGCCGACATTGATGCCGGTGATGACCAGTTCCCGGAAACCTTCGGCCACAAAGACATCCGCCTGCCGGAATACCGCCGCCATGGGCAGGCTGCGGCTGCGGCCCCGGGTATAGGGAACGATGCAGTAGGAGCAGAAGTTGTTGCAGCCGTCCTGGATGCGGAGAAAGGCCCGGGTGCGGCCGCTGAAGCTCTGTACCGGCAGGTCGCAGATCTCCTTCTTGAGACCGATGTTGCCCATGAGCATGGAGAGCTCGCAGCGGCATTCGGAGACGGCCTCTTCCACCAGCAGGTCCTTGTTGCCGTTGCCGACAATGGTCACCGGGTTGTCGACGATCTCGACAATCTCCTCGGCGGCCATCTGGGCGTAGCAGCCGGTGACGACGATGCGGGCCTCCGGATTGGCCCGCATGGCCCGCCGGATCAGTTGCCGGGACTGCTGGCCGGCCCTGGCGGTGACGGCGCAGGTGTTGATGACGTAGATGTCGGCGGCAGCGGAAAAGGGCACCTGCTCGCAGCCCCGGTTCCGGAAATCGCTGAGAAAGGAGGCGGACTCGAACTGGTTGACCTTGCAGCCCAGGGTGGCAATGGCGAATGTTTTTTTCATTTGCGCGGTGTGAAGGGGTCTGTGGTGGCATCGCCTGGACCGGTGATGATGGCGCCGGCCACCAGGCGGTCCCCCTGGTAGAGGGCGGCGAACTGGCCCGGGGTGATGGCCCGCTGCCTGTCCCGGAAGCGGATCAGCCAGTGGCCGTCCCCGGCCCGCTCGAGCCTGGCCGGCGCGGCCCGGTGCCGGGAGCGCAACTGGACCAGACCCTGCCAGGGCAGGACAGAGGGGGCCAGCCAGTGCAGGTCCCTGACCATGACCGTGGCGCTGAACAGTTCTTGATTCTTGCCGATAATCACCCGGTTGCCGGCCCCGTCCAGGGCGGTGACGTACCAGGGAGTGGTATCGGGCAGCCCCAGGCCGCGGCGCTGGCCCACTGTATAGTGCCAGATGCCGCGGTGACGGCCCAGGATGCGGCCATCCCCGGTGGCGATATCTCCCTGCCGGTCTTCCACGCCCTGGCGGTGGAGAAAGGTGGCCAGGTCATCGGACAGGAAACAGACGTCCTGACTCTCCTGGCCTTCGAAACCGGAGAGGCCCAGCCGCCCGGCCTCCTGGTAGACCTGCCGCTTCTGCCACTCGCCCAGGGGCAGGACGAGATGCTGCAGCAGTTCGGCGGGAAGGCGGCAGAGAAAATAGGACTGGTCCTTGCCCGGGTCCAGGCCACGGTGCAGACCTGCACCGTTTCCGTGCCGGAGGATGCGGGCATAGTGGCCGGTGGCCATTTTGTCCATTCCCTGCTGGCGCATGGCATCGAACAGGGCGCCGAACTTGATCTCCAGGTTGCAGCGGATGCAGGGGTTGGGGGTCAGGCCGCGGCGGTAGGCATCGACGAAATACGCGATCACCCGGCTGGTGAACCGCTGCCGCAGGTCGACCAGGTGCAGGGGGATGCCCACCCGGTCGGCCAGATGTCGGACCCGGCGGACCTGGCGCTCCAGGCCGGCCACAGGCAGGAGCATGAAAAAGCCCTCAACCCGGTATCCCCGGTCGCGGAGCAGGGAGGCGCTGACCGTGGAGTCCACGCCGCCGCTCATGGCGATGCCGATTCGTGTTCCGCTCATTGATGTGGCTGCTGAAAAGGGAAAGGGACCGGCGACCGGCCTGATGTCCATTCTACCATGGGGGAGAGGGAGAGGTAAACAGGGAATAGTGCTCCGTGCCGCCGCCATGAGGGGTGATGTCGGCTGCTGGCCAGCGGGCAGGGATGATGGGGAGGATACGGCCGCTGCGCCGCGTCATGGAACGGCACCGCCGGCAGGTCGGCAGTAAGCGCGCACAGGAGCCGCACGGAGTGTTCGCTTACCTGGGGTCAGGCACGTCTGCACAGGTAAGCGTAGACTCCGAATCTGCGGCCTCCGAGAGCGATCACACTATTATACCAGGAAAAACATATAGCTAGTTATCCTGCAGGGGGTTGCGGTCGGCAGGGGGGTGTCCTCGACTGTCCGGCTCAGAGCAGGGAAGAGAGCACCGAACACTTGCGGCAGATTTCCATCTTGTCCTTCCAGTCCTTGTCCGAGGTACATTCACACTGGGTGCCGCTCAGAAACCAGCAGAGATGACCGGCCTGGAATTCCCAGGCAGGACACTCCTTCTTGTGTGGACATTTTTTTTCGTTCCAGCAGTCCCGGCGGCGTTTCTTGGTTCCTTTGCGCTGGTTGACCAGGAGGAAATAGATCTGTCGTTCGATGTGGAGGGGGACGCTCCGCCATCCCTGTTCATAACTCTGTACCGCTTTGAGCGATACACCCAGCAGCTCGGCAAGGGCTTTCTGGGTCTTTCCTAGTTTGGCCCGGGCCTGCGAAAAGGTTGCTTGGTCCATGGTAGGTTATGTCTGGTATTGTTTGCGTGGACGTCCTGGCCGGAGTCCGTGGATGAACGGGTGTCCGGATCAGGTTCAGCCAGTGTCGGTTCAGCCGCTCCGGACGGGCCGGATGCGGAATAAGGACGTGCATATGTGCACAAATACCACTCTGTGCTCTTTTTGGCAATGATTTTCTTTAGGTGGCACCCGGTAGGAAAAATTTTCGTGTCTGTCAAAGCGAATTTTGCGGGTACGAGAAAATGTGGATGCTGTGGTTTCCTGTGGTGGTGGCCGCAGACCAGGGGCAAGAACTCCTGGTGGATGGACCGGTGGTCGCGTGCTACAGTGAAAGGGACCGGTGGCGGAATGGCCCGGGGATGGTCCCGGGAGACCGCAGGCAATTCCAGGGAGGAAAGCATGCAGAGAAAACAGGACGACACGGGGAACAGACCGGGTCCGGGAAGACTTCTGCGGGCTGCGGCATGTTCTGTGGCAGGCCTGAAGGCAGCCTGGCGCGGGGAAGCGGCCTTTCGCCAGGAGGTGTGCCTGGTGGGGTCCTTGGCGCCGCTGGGGCTGTGGCTGGGGGAAAACGGCACGGAGCGGGCCCTCCTCCTGGGCAGCCTGCTCCTGCTCCTGGTGGTGGAGCTGCTGAATTCGGCAGTGGAGGCGCTGGTCGATCGCATCGGCCCGGAATATCATCCCCTGTCGGGCCGGGCCAAGGATCTGGGCTCGGCGGCCGTGTTCTTGACCCTGATGCTGGTGGCCGTGACATGGGCCCTGGTGCTTTTCTAGGGTGCTCTCTGCAAGTTTGCGGCTGCCGTGGTGTGCCGGGGATTGATTCCGGGCTGAGCGTTTGTAACCCCTCACGGGATGACGACCCATCGGCAACCGGATTGCTTTTACAGTGCCTCAGCAGGGTGGATGGATGTGACGCCGGTCACCCAGGGGATGGACATGCTGGTGCTGGTGGATGGAGACCCGGTTGCTGCGGACCAGCTGTCCGTTTTCCAGGGCATAGAAGGTGGAGGTGAGCCGGCTGAGAAAGTCCCAGTCATGGGAGATGAGGATCAGGGACTGGTCCAGGCTGCCGAGAATATCCAGCAGACGCCTGCGGGCGGCGTTGTCGAGATCATTGGTCGGTTCATCCAGAAGCAGGATCTCGGGTTCCATGGCCAGGACCGTTGCCAGGGCCACCAGCCGCTTTTCACCCCCGGAGAGGTGGTGGGTGATGCGGTCCTCGTAGCCTGCCAGGCCGACCCGGTCCAGGGTGGTGAGGGCGATCTCCCGGGCCTCCTCGGGGCGGAAACCGAGGTTGAGGGGGCCAAAGGCGATGTCTTCCAGGACAGAAGGGGAAAAGAGCTGGTCGTCGGCGTTCTGGAAGAGCATGCCCACCTGCCTGCGCAACAGGGTGAAATCCTCCTCGCTTTCCATGACTTTGCCGTTGAAGAGCACCTGCCCGGAGTCGGGCGCCAGCAGGCCCACCATGATGTGAAAGAGGGTGGTCTTGCCGGAACCGTTGTCGCCGATCAGTCCCATGTGTCCCCCCCGGAAGGAGAAGTTCAGGTTATCGAAGACGGGACGGTCGTGACCGGGATAGGTGAAGGAGATGTTGCGCAGTTCGATGGCTGCATCGGGTTTGTCGCTTGTGGTTTTCATACAGTTACAATACCAGAAAACCACGGCCTGGTACAGGGTGGTCTGGCATTTATCAGAAAATCAGGTGCCAGGGGCAGGAGTCTTCGCTTACCTCTTTGCACGGTCGTGCCTGCCCGCATAGGTAGGGTATCGGAGTCTCCCTGCGGTGGCTTATCTGCGGTCAGGCATGCCTGCACAGGTAAGCGCAAACTCCGAATCTGCGGCCCCTGAGAGCGCTTACACCACTGTGGTTGGACAAACCGATTGGACAAACCGATGGTTAGCCATCCCGTGAGGGGGGTACGTTTCTGGGGGCAGGCAGGTTTTTCTGGAATAGCGATGCGGGGGTGATCCGGAGCGCTGGGGCTCACCGGATCAGGCTGACCGTGGCAATGAGCAGTGCGCCGCCGGTGAGCAGGAGGAGGAAGTAGAGGTCGCGGCGGCGGAAGGTGGTGGTGTCGAGGACCGGAAAGGTGCCGTTGAAGCCGCGCATCAGCATGGCATTGTGGACCCGTTTGGAGCGCTCCCAACTGCGGACAAAGGTCATTCCCACCAGGTAGCTGTAGGTCCGGTAGGTGTGGATATTGGTCCTGGGGTCGAAGCAGCGCAGGTCGGCGGCCCGCCGCAGCCGGTTGAACTCCTGGTGGATCAGGTTGAGGTAGCGGTAGCTGGTGAGCAGGAGCAGGGTCAGTTTGGTCGAGATCCCCAGCCGCTGCATGCCGCGGCCGATGTGGTGGACCGGCGAGGTGGCGAGCAGGGCGGTGAGGATGAGGAGGATGCCGTTGGTCTTGATGGTAACGTAGAGGGCGATCTTCACCCCCTTGTGGCTGATGGGCAGGGACCAGATATGGCCCATGGCCTCGCCGCCGCCGGTGAGCGGCAGGGTGATCCACAGGAAGAGGCAGAACAGGTTGACCGCCGCCAGCCTGGGCCAGAGGTCCCTGGGGCTGAGACGGGCAAGAATGGCAAGGCTGACACCGATGCCCAGGCCGATGAGGATGGCGGTCATGCTCTGCGAGATGGCTATGATGACCGCCAGGGCCGTGGCGCCGATGATCTTGACCAGGGGGTCGGTCCGGTGCAGCGGAGACGACCCCAGGGCGAAACGTTCCTCAATCATTTTGCTGTGGGCCAGTTGTCGAGATAGATCCAGAGGACGGCGCCCAGTTCCACATCCTTGTCCTTGCCGTCGGGGCCTTTCAGTTTGAAATCGGCCTCGCTGAGGGCGGCGAATCCCCACCAGCCGGCAGCGGGACAGGTGAAGGTGAAGATGCCCTCGTTGTCGGCCTTGATCACCTGGGTGACATGGTACTCGCTGGGAGCGCTCAACCTGTTGCCCCGGTTGTAGAACTCGACTTCCACCTCGGCCCCGGGCACCGGCTTGCCGTCCATGAGGACCTTGCCGACAAAGGCGTTGCCGCCGTAGTTGCCAAAGGGCCGGAGCAGGGGAATGATCTCGGTCTTCAGGCCCACGGGCCGGTCCCAGTCCTCGTCAGCGCCAAAGGCGGCGATCTCGGTCTTGGTATAGTGGATGATGAAGGTGTCCTCGGCCGGTTCCCAGTATGGCTGGGGCTCGACGCCGAAGATGTAGACACCGGGCCGCTTGAAGCGGTAGCTCGTCTGCCAGGCCTTGTGGTCCATGACCGTGGCCGGCTTCAGGGTTGCCGCGAGATCGGTCTTCCTGCCGTCCAGGTCGACGAAGAACCTGGCCGGTTTGGCCATATCCATGCCGATGCCGGCAAAGGGATGGGAAAAGGAGAGGGTGAGTCCGGCGGTCCGGTTCTCCTGGGTGACGATGTTTTTGTCAGGGATCAGCATTCCGAAATGGGCAAGGGCGCTCACCGGTATGGCCACCACAAGGAAGGCCAGAGCCGAGATCAGAATGGTTATTGTGTTCTCTTTTTGACGATACATGCTACTTCCCCCTTGAGTTCTTGCTGTTGACGGTTGTGTTTCCCCGCTCCCGTTCCGGCCGCCACTTCCCGGCGATGACCGGCCGGCACCGGTGCGGAATTATTTTTTCTTCAGGGCACCAAGGGCGGCAAGCAGACCGGCTATGCCGACAAGCCAGCCGATGCCGCCGATGATCTCGGTCATGGAGGGGCCCCTGTTCATCTCCTCCATCATCATCCTTTTGAGAGGTGCGATCTCGCGGGCCACGCTTCTGCTGACCAGCTCGGCAAGGGCACTGGTGTCGATGGCCTGGGCCGGCGGGGTTCCGGCCGCCTTGACCGGAGGAGCGGCCGGCACCGGCGCCGGTTGTTCAGGCGAACTCTCCGCAGGCGCAGGAGCCGGTTCCGCCACCATGGGCTCCTCGTTCAGGTCCTCCGGTGTCATGGTCCACTGGGCCTGGTGGCCCTCGCCGGCAACGAGCACGATCTTCAGCCCCTCGTCGGGACCGGTCCGGGGCCGGGCAAAGGTGAACACCCCGTCCTTGCCGGTCCTGCCCTCGACAAGGAGCTTGCCGCTTTTGTCGCTGAAGACCTTGACCTTGCTGTTGATGGTGGCACGACCACTGGAGAATTTGCCCTCGACAATGATCTCCGGGCCGCTGGTATAGGCAAAGACCCGGATACCGTGTGCATATGCCGCCTCGTGGAAAAGGAGGAGAGCGCCAAGCAGAACAACGACATGGACAGGGACTGAAGCATGGAGGATGGTACGCATGGACTTGACCTCGGGAGGATCAGGATTTGCTGATGGCCAGGATCTCGGGCTGGACCCTGCTGAGAAAGGAGACAGTGAACATGGTCACCACTCCCTCGATGATCATGATGGGGATATGGGCCAGCAGGATGAGCTGGGCGGTCTTCATGAAGGCCTCGTCGGTGCCGATCAGGGCAATGGCGACCAGGATGCCGGACATGGCCACGGCCAGGGAACCGGCGAGAAAGCCGCCGACAAGCTGTTTCCTGCCCCCCTCGCGGATCCAGGAGCCGAACAGGAGGTAGACCACCACGGCGGGACCTGCCATGATGACGGTATTGACCCCAAGGACTGTCAGGCCGCCGAAGCCGAAAAGCAGGGCCTGGAGAAAGAGGGCCACCCCGATGGCCGGCACGGCGGCCCAGCCAAGAATCAGCCCCACCAGGCCGTTGAGGATCAGGTGAGCGGCGCTGGGTCCGATGGGCACGTGCACCAGCGAAGCGACGAAAAAGGCGGAGGAGAGCAGGGCGGTACTCATGATGTGCTCGTAGTCGAGCTTCTTGAGACCGATTGCCACTCCCGCCGCAGCCACCACACCGCCACCGGCAAGCACGGGGAGCGAGAGAATTCCTTCAGAAATATGCATGGGTTGAGGTTTCCTTGGTGTTACATGTTTTGATTTTGTAATACCAGTATATGGAAGTGGGGTGAACCAGTCAAGGACTTTTCTGAAAAAAACAGCAGGGCCGGAGCCGGGTGTTGCGGAACAGCTACAGGGGGAAGAACAGGAAGAGGGGGAAGGAAAAAGCAGTGGCCCCGGATTCATACAGGAGCCGCGGTTTCCATGTGCAGGCGGTGTGCGGCCGGAGGCGAAGGTAAAAGCCACGGCCGTTCAGGCGGGTTGCCGACAGCGGTGAACGTACCCCCTCACGGGATAACCAACCATCGGTTTTTTCGACCACCATGGTGTAAGCGACCGCAGGGAGACTCCGATAGCCTGCCTATGGGGGCAAAGTTCAGCAGCACGCCATCTGCACGCGCTCGCGGCTGGCCGCATAGCGTACTATAGACGGCCGGCCACGATCACGCACAGCTGACGCACTGCTGAACTTTTACCAAAGGTGTCATTATTTTCAGATAGTTGCTGATAGCGGTGAACGATTACCGACCGTGCAAAGAGGTAAGTGAGGACTCCGTGCGCTCCCTGTGAGCGCTTACGTCAGGGGGTCAGACCGTGACCACCGAGTTTTTCTCGCCATATTCATTGTCGACATAGGCGTCCGCTTCCGGGTCGTTGACCCAGACATTGCCGTCCAGGACATAACGGAAACCGTAGGAACGGCCGGCTTCCAGGGAGATGGTTGCGGAAAAGGACCCGTCCTTGAGCCGTCGCATGGGGTTGGCCTCCAGCGACCAGTCGTTGAAGTCGCCCGCCACCACGGCCGACTCGGCCTGTTCCTCATTGGGATACTTGAAGGTGACCCGGCATTTCTGCTTTGTCTTGGTGTAATTTTTTTTCAACATCTTCTGGCTCCCTCTGTCCTGGTTATGATGAAAAAATCTTTCGACTCCTCTGGGATGCGGAGTGTCTGCCGGTGTAAAAGTTCAGTTGAGTGCATTGAAGTACCTGCAAAAATATACAGTAGGGCAATCGATGATAATGGTCAATGGTTAGTCTTGAAATAGTATGAAAAAGGGTGGTATTACCCAGGGCACCAATATATTTGCGAGGCAGATCATGCAGACCTTCGGAAAACCCCGTCTCCCCGAACTGCTTGCCCCGGCGGGCAGTTTTGAAAAGCTGGTCACCGCGGTCCATTACGGGGCCGACGCCGTCTACCTGGGCGGCCGGCGCTACAGCCTGCGGGCCAGGGCCGCCAATTTCGATGGTGACGGCATCGGACGTGCCGTTGCCTATGCCCACGCTCACGGTGTCCGGGTCTATGTCACGGTCAATGTCTTTGCCCACAACCGGGACCTGGAGGGTCTGGCCGACTATCTGCTCCTGCTCCGTGACCATGGGGTGGACGGCCTGATCATCGCTGATCCCGGTATCCTGATGATCGCCGGCCAGGTGGTGCCGGAGCTGCCTGTTCATCTCTCCACCCAGGCCAATGTCACCAACAGGGCCAGTGCCCGATTCTGGGCCGGCTGCGGGGTGCGTCGGATCAATCTGGCCCGGGAACTTGGCCTGGAGGAGATCAGGGAGATCCGGGCGGCCACGGACAGGGAACTGGAGGTCTTTGTCCATGGCGCGCTCTGCATCTCCTATTCCGGCCGCTGCATGCTCAGCGCCTATCTGACCGGCCGTGATGCCAACCAGGGGGACTGTGCCCATCCCTGCCGCTATTCCTATCGCCTGGTCGAGGAGAAGAGGCCTGGCCACTATTACCCCGTGGAGGAAGATGAGCGGGGCACCTATATCTTCAACTCTCGGGATCTCTGTCTTCTCGAACGGCTGCCGCTCCTGGTGGGCCTGGGTATCGATTCGATAAAGATCGAGGGACGGATGAAATCCATGGCCTACGTGGGCGGGGTGGTGCGGCTCTACCGGGCCGCCCTGGACTGGATAAAAGAGCAGTTTT
The DNA here is from genome assembly GCA_026987195.1 of Desulfobulbaceae bacterium. Lineage (GTDB taxonomy): Bacteria > Desulfobacterota > Desulfobulbia > Desulfobulbales > Desulfobulbaceae > DRKI01. The sequence goes on from JALSNC010000134.1 coordinate 13,181, forward strand.
CGCGCGGGGTCAAACCGGAGGATATGGTTCTGCCGCAATCATTTCTACGGGAAATGAAGAAGATCGGCACCCGTGGCCGGACAGAGAATTTTTTTGCCGGCCCCCCTTCATCCGGGGACATGATCTATGATACAATGCGATTAGAACAATCCTGGGTGCCGGTGGGCATTGTCATCGGTACCGACCCCCTGGTGATCGAGGCACGCAATCCCCTGGAGCCGGGTGAAACGGTGGAATACCTGGGCCGCGACCTGGAGCCCGCGGTCTGCACCGTCACTGCGATGGCAACAGAGGATGGCATGCCTCTGCTTCGGGCAAATCCCGGAAACCGGATCATTCTCCATACCGATCCCGTCCTGGTGCGGCCGGAGAGGAACAGCATCCTGCGAAAACAACAACAACGCCATGACACCGGTCTTTGATGTCCCGTTTCTGCCCGAAGAGGAATATGTCGAGTTCCTGGTCCAGTGTGCCGACGAGCTGGACAGCGTGCACTTTGCCCCTGCCGGTCACGGCGGCCTAGACCAGCGGGTCAGGGTCGGCGGCGCCGCAGCCGACCGGAGCCTTGTCACCCTCCTGGGCCGGCTGAACGGGCCCAGCCGATACCTGCTGCTCAACAGCCGGTTCTGTGCCCCCGAGATCCTGGTCAGCGGGGATGGTCTGCAGGAATTGGTCAGGTCCATGCGGGAGCTTGTCGAGCGCGGCCTGCTCGACGGTATTGTCTACAGCGATCATTACCTGCTGCAGCGCCTCGCCGATCTTGCCCCCGATCTTGCCGCGGTCCTGGAGGCGGTGCCCAGTGTCAACTGCATGCTGGATTCCTTTGCCCGCATCCAGGGGCAGCTCACCTGGATCCGCGCCACGGGGTTCCGCGCCCCGGGCAGGATCGTCCTTGACCGCTCGCTCAATCGCGACCTGGACCGGCTGGCCAGCGTGGCCCGCCAGTGCCGGCACCGGTGGCCCCAGATGAAGATCGGGCTGCTGGCCAATGAGGGCTGCCTGTACCACTGCCCCTACAAACTCTCCCATGATGCCTATATCTCCCTGGCCAACCTGCAGGGCCGCGACCGCACCTTCACCCTCAACCAGGAGCTCGGCTGTCTGCGCATCCTCGGCGAGCGCCCCCATCGTATCCTGCAGTCGCCCTTCATCCGTCCCGAGGACCTGGAGCTCTATCTCTGCCACGTGGACACGATCAAACTCTGCGGCCGGACCCTGGGCGCATCCTTCCTGGTCCGTCTGCTCACCGCCTATATCCGCCGCCGCTACGACGGCAATCTCCTCGATCTCCTCGATGCCGTACACTGGCTCGCCGACAGGATCCATATCGACAACAGTGCCCTTTCCTTCGACTTCGCCTCCATGCTCTCCGGCTGTGACAATCGCTGCGGCCGCTGCGGTTTCTGCCTGGAACTCTTTGAATCCATCAGTTGTCTCCGGCCGGTCTCCCTGGACGACCGGCGGGCGGCCGTTGACTGAGGCGCGGTGCGCGTATTGGTCACAGTTCACCGCTGTCGGCAACGGCTCTGCGATACAGGGACCCTGACCATATTGCAGACCCCTCTTGTCTCCAAAACCGCAGGATTCAGGTGACAGCAGGTGCCTGGACGGGTACATAGTGGATGCATCAGATATCTCACAGACTGGAGGAGTCCATGGAATCGTTTGAGGAACTGCTGGAGGTGTCCACCAGGATACACGGTCATATCTGCGCCGGCCAGGTGATCGGCGTGCGCATGTCCATGCTCGGCCTGGAGAAGATCGGCATTGACGATCCCAAGGGCCGGGACCGCAAGAAGCTCTACGTGCTGGTGGAGATCGACCGCTGCGCCACCGATGCCATCCAGTCCGTCACCGGCTGCAGCCTGGGCAAACGCTCCCTGCGCTGGATGGATTTCGGCATCATGGCGGCCACCTTTGTCAATCTCGAGACCGGTCGGGCGGTACGGATCACGGCCCGTGAGGAATCACGGGAGCTGGCTGCAAAATACTGCCCCGAGATCGAGGATAAATACCGGCGTCAGCTAGCGGCCTACCGGGTCATGCCCGAGGAGGAGCTCTTCACCGTGCAGGAGGTCAGGGTGGAGATTCCCGAGAGCGACCTGCCGGGTCCGCCCAGGCGGCGGGTGCAGTGCGAGGAGTGCGGCGACTGGGTCCAGGACTGCCGGGAGGTGGAGGACAATGGCAGGATCCTCTGCCGGGCCTGCGCCGGTCAGCGATATTATCAGCCCGCGTGATCGTCGTCTCCCCTGTTCAGGCACGGCCGATGAGGGCATGCAGAAGGCCGGAATTGGTACGCCGCAGCCGTTTCAGGTAGCGGCCGAAGTCCAGGCCATATTGCCGCTCCCGGGGCAGGATGTTTTTGCGAACCGTGCGGAGTCGTTTTTTCGGGATCGGCCCCGGAAAGGCCAGGAGAATGACGTTGCTTCTCCTGCGGACCGGCAGCTTCAGGGTCCTGCCGCCGCAGGCCGTGTTCAGGGCCCGGCGGGCAAGGAGAAAACGCCACCGGTCACCGCTCCACAGGTTCACGGCCAGCACCCCGTCTGACGCCAGGCAGCGGAGCACCGTGTCATGAAACATGGGGTCGAAGAGGGGGGATGCCATGCAGTCAGGGCCGAAGATGTCCACAAAGGCGACATGGTAGGGCGGGCCGATCCGGAGGAGGTCGGGGATTTCGGCGGCATCGCCGTGGAGGATACGGAGGTTCTTCCGCTCCGGCAGGCCGAAATGGCTGCGGGCCAGGCGGATGACCGTAGCCGATTTCTCCACCACGTCGATGCGGGCCCCGGGGTGATGATGGAGGAGGAACCGGACCAGTGAGCCGCCTCCCAGGCCGAGGAGCAGGAAGCGGTCCGGCCGGGGAGGAAGGAGGAGGGCGGTCATCATCCAGCGGGTATAGGCCAGGCACAGCCGGTGCGGGTTCAGGGTGTCCATGCAGCTCTGCCGGGCGCCGGTACCGAAGCGCAGGCAGCGGAGATGTTCCTCCTCGACGACCACCACCGGGTGTTCGTCGCACTGTTCAGAAAAAATGATCCGTTCCATGACCATGAACGGCGTAATCCCTCACACCCCGGCGGCACGAAGGTGCCTGGTAAGCGCTCACAGGAGCCGCACGGGGTCTGCGCTTACCTGCGGTCAGGCACGCCTGCACAAATCTGCGGCCCCTGAGAGCGCCTACATTATTGTGCCCGGAAAAACCGATGGTTAGTCATCCCATGAGGGTTACAAAAAAAGGCCACGGTGCTGCACCCTGTCAGCGCCGCGGCCCTGAAGCCTTCATACCCGATGAAGATCAGCAGCCACCGATGCCTCAGCCGCCTTTCTTGGCCGGAGCGGCCGCCTGCTTCTCCGCCTCCACCGCCGAACCCATGATGGAGCCCCGGCTCACCTTGACCCGGACACCGTCGGCGATCTCCAGCGTGACCACGCTGTCGGTCAGGCCGGTGATCTTGCCGTACAGGCCGCCGTTGGTGATGACCCGGTCGCCTTTTTTCAGGTTGTTGATGAAGTTCTGCAGTTCCCGCGCCTTCTTCTGCTGCGGCCGGATGAGCAGAAAGTAGAAGACAACGAAGATGAGAATCAGGGGAATGAACGAGGCGAAGCCTCCTGCGGGACCGGCGGCCGGAGCCGCGGCCTGGGCGTATGCAATTCCTGCCATGGATATGTTCCTCCGGATGGTGCGTGTTGAGGTTACCCGGAAACGGCGTCTCCTGTCCTCTGTCCCGGACGAAGGTTCCGATACTTTCCGGATGTCCTTGAATGAATCGGGAAATCAGCGGTGGTGCGACCCGGCCTCTGACTGCCGCCGGGCGTAAAACTGCCTGCGAAATTCGTCAAACCTGTCCTCGGCGATGGCGTCACGCATGGCCGCCATCAGTGCGCAGTAGTAGTGCAGGTTGTGGATACTGTTCAACTGGCTGGCCAGGATCTCCCGGCTCTGAAACAGGTGCCGCAGGTAGGCGCGGGAATAGTGTCGGCATGTATAGCAGGTGCATTCCTCGTCAACAGGCCGGGGGTCATCCCGATAACGCGCATTTTTTATAACAAGTCTGCCCTGTGAAGTAAAGAGCATTCCATTTCGGGCATTCCGGGTCGGCATGACGCAGTCGAACATGTCCACGCCCCTGCGGACTCCCTCGACCAGGTCTTCCGGCGTCCCCACCCCCATCAGGTAGACCGGCCTGTCCGTCGGCAGGTGCGGCACCGTGGCCTCCAGCATGGAAAGCATCAGCTCCTTGGGCTCCCCCACCGACAGGCCGCCAATGGCATAGCCGTCAAAGCCGGTATCCACCAGTTCCTGTGCCGATTCTTTTCTCAGGTCGGTATACATCCCCCCCTGGACAATGCCGAACAGGAGCTGGCCGGTCCCGGACAGGGCCGCCCTGCAGCGCCTGGCCCAGCGGCCGGTCAGGGCGGTGGCCTCTGCTGCCTCCTGGCGGGTGGCCGGGTAGGGGATGCAGGTATCCAGCACCATCATGATATCCGAGCCCAGGGCCTCCTGGACCTGGATCGCATCCTCGGGCGAGAGGAAGAGCCGGGATCCGTCCAGATGGGAGCGGAATTCGGCCCCCTGTTCGGTTATCCTGGCCAGCTCCCGCAGGCTGAAGATCTGGAACCCGCCAGAATCGGTGAGAATGGGTCCCTGCCAGTGCATGAATCCATGCAGGCCGCCCAGGGTCCGGATCAACTGGTGGCCGGGACGGATGAAGAGGTGGTAGGTGTTGCCGAGGATGATCTGCGCGCCCAGGTCCTTGAGATTTTCCGGCAGCACACCCTTGACCGTGGCCTGGGTGCCCACGGGCATGAAGACCGGGGTCCTGATGGCTCCGTGCAGGGTGGAGATCTCGCCACAGCGCGCAGCGCAGGTGGAGGAACGGTGGAGAAGTCGGAAGGGGGTCATGGTCGGATTCTATAGCCGGAGGAGCGTCGTATTGCAACGCCTTATTGCAGGATCTCCCTGGTGCGGCGATGCAGGTCGTTTTCCTGGTCCCGGATGGAGGCAAGCAGCTGGAACTGGACCAGGGCGCGGTGCAGGTTCCGGCCGGGCCGGTCAACGCTGAAGTAGCGGTCCCCGGCCAGGTGATCGGTGAAGAAACGCAGGCCGAGCTCGAAGGTGATCACCTGGACCGCGGGCACGAGCAGTTCCCGGTCCATCCTGCCCGGCAGGCAGCCGGCAACCGGTGCGTACCCCTCGAGGAAGGCCGAGAATATGTCGGCATCAAAGCGGGTCCCGGCCGGATCGCCGGGTTCCTCTCCCTGCCGGTTGCAGCAGGAGCGCAGGCAGTCGCCGAGATCATGGAGCAGGAGACCGGGGGCGACGGTGTCCAGGTCGATGAGGCTGATGACCTGCCGGCACCCGGCATCAAAGAGGAAGTTGGCCACCTTGGGGTCGCCGTGGATCACCTGGCGGCACAGGGCAGATCTGTTGTCCTCCAGGATCGCGGCCAGGGATCGGTACTCCCGGATGCGGGCGGCGCAGAAACGCTCCCTGTCCGTGGTCGCTGCGGCAGGACCACCGGCCCGGTCATAGGTGTCGAGATAGGCCGGGGTGACATGGAAGCCGGGCAGGGGCTGGCCCAGGAGCGAGGGATCCAGGTCGCGCAGCAGCAGATGAAAGCGCCCCAGGGTCCTGCCCACAGCCCTGGCCTGGCTGCGGGAACGGATTGCCTTCAGGGTAGGGCCGGCATCGATGAACTCCAGCATCCGCCAGAGTCCGCCGCCGGCATCGAGGAACCGGTCGGCGCCGTTGTCCGCCCGCAGGATACGGAGCACCTGCAGGTCATCGCTGCGCTGTCGGGCCAGACGGCGGCGGAGATGGCGGGTCACCACCTGCAGGTTGTCCATGATCAGCCCGGGCTCGGGAAAGACATCCGGATTGAGACGCTGCAGCACCCGCCGGCTGCCGTCGGCCAGGCGCAGCAGCCAGGTGTGGTTGACATTGCCCGCAGCCAGGGAATGGATGGTGGTGATGGCGTCGGCGGAGACAAAAAAGGCCGCGGCCTGGCGGGGAGTTATCACTCGTCGGTCCGGTAGCGGTGGTACTTCTCGGCCCGTCCGCGACAGAGCGCTGCCGGGTACCGTTCCTCGTTGATCCTGAGCTTTCTGGCGGCAGCGGCAAGCAGGTCGATATCCAGCCGGTCGGCCAGGCGGAGGAGATAGATGAGGACATCGGCCATCTCCAGGGCGATGGCCTCGCGGCTGTCCGGTTCGGGATTATCGCTCTGGCGCTGGCTGAGCCACTGGAAATGTTCCACCAGCTCACCCGCCTCGGCGATCAGGGCCATGGCAAGGTTCTTGGGACTGTGGAACTGTTCCCAGTCGCGCTCCTCGGCAAAGCGGCGGATGGCACGTGTCAGCTCGGCTATGGAATCGGGCATGGCGGGTGGCGGAACCCGGGAAAACAGGTTCTTGGGACAGGGGAGAATGAGGCCGGAAACCGGCCCGCAGCTCTGGTCGCTGCGGACCGGTTACCGGCGCCTGTTCAGTGTACTATTCCTCCCTCAGGACGACATACTGGCTGAAATCGCCTGCCCGGACACGCAGCAGGACCTCCTTGGGATGCTTGGAGCGTTTGAGGACCTTCTTCAGCTCCCGCAGGTTGCGGACCCGCTGTTTGTTGACTTCCTCGATGAGCTGGCCGGCCTGCATGCCCACCCGTTCGGCGGGGCTGTCAGGTGCCACCCCAGCCACCAGGACCCCCTGGTTCACCTTGTAGCCGAACTGGTCGGCAAGTTCCGGCGTCAGGTCCTGCAGGGTGAGGCCCATGGCGGCAAGCGGGCTTTCCGCCGAACCCGTCCGCACCCTGGTGCTGAAGTCGGAGGGCTGCTCGCCGATGGTGACCTCGACCTTCTTCTTGTGGCCGTCCCGGATCAGTTCCAGGGTGACCCTGGTGCCGGGAGCGGTCATGGCCACCTTGTTGCGCAGGTCGGCGACATTGGTCAGGGGCGTGCCGTTGTAGGCCACCAGGACGTCACCCTGGCGCAGGCCGGCCTTGGCGGCGGGCGAGTTGTCACTGACCTCGGAGACCAGGGCGCCCTGGGCCCGGTCAAGGCCGAAGGACTTGGCCAGATCCTCGTCCAGGTCCTGGATGACCACGCCGAGCCAGCCGCGGGTCACCTTGCCATACTTGCGGAGCTGCTGCTCGATGGTCTTGGCCATGTTGATGGGGATGGCGAAGCCGATGCCCATGTAGCCGCCGCTGCGCGAGAAGATGGCGGTGTTGATGCCGATGGCCTGGCCGTAGATGTTGAGCAGCGGCCCGCCGGAGTTGCCGGGATTGATGGCCGCGTCGGTCTGGATGAAGTTCTCGTAGTCATTGATGCCCATGCGGTTGCGGCCCTTGGCGCTGACCACGCCCACGGTCACGGTCTGGTTGAGCTCAAAGGGACTGCCGATGGCAATAACCCATTCACCGACCTCGATCTTGTCGGAGTCCCCCAGCGGCAGGACGGGCAGATTGTTGCCGTCGATTTTGATCAGGGCCACGTCCGACTGGGGATCCGTGCCGATGACCCTGGCGGTGAACTCCCGCTTGTCATTGAGCCGGACAGTGATCTTGTCGGCCTTTTCCACCACATGGTTGTTGGTGAGGATATAGCCGTCCGGCGAGATGATGAAGCCCGAGCCTGCGGCTCTCTGCTTGAACTGCCGGGGCTTCTTGCGCGGATCCATTCTCGGGTGGCGGAACTGGGGTCCGAAAAACCGCTCGAAAAAAGGATCGTTGAAAAAGTCAAAGGGGTTGCCCGGGATATTGCCGCCGCCTTTGACCGATTTTTCCACGGCCACGTGGACCACCGCCGGTTCCGCTTTCTTCACCACCGAGGCAAAGGCCTTGGCGGTACGGGCGAGAAGCTGGATGTCACTGTTGTCGTCGGCGGCAACCAGGGTGGCGGACATGCTGGTGAACAGGAAGACCAGCATGGCCAGTACTGGAACTACTCTCGGGTGATGTTGTCGGATCATATCGGAATCTCCTTGGGTTGCGGGCACGGAAATGCCAGCCGACCGACAGGTCGGGCCGGCATGGGTCCGGCGGGTCGGATGCTGTGGATTTTCTGGATTCATACAATTATACCTGCGGCCGGGTTCGTCAAGGAGGGAATCGACAACCTCTAGCGCGTCCGCCGCAACCGACGGCTCATCGGAGCCGGGAGCAGGGGTCGGTGACCGGCCCCTTGAGTTGAAAGAAGAACCTGAGCCCCTTTCTGACCCGGTCGGAAAATATCCTGGTGGACAGGACCGTGCCCGCCACCCGCTTGTTGATCTCGCTCAAGGTGGGATAGGGATGCACGATGCCGGCCAGGGTGGACAGTTTGACCCGGCCGCCGAGGATGACGGCCCACTCGCTGATCAGCTCCCCGGCCCGGGGACCCGCGATCTGGACCCCGATCACCTTTTCGCGCTCGTCGAGCAGCATCTTCAGGCGGCCGCGGCCGCTGCCTTCGGCCAGGGCCCGGTCGTTGTCCGAGAATTCCTCGCTCCAGACCGTGTAGCCGATGGAGGCCTCTGTGGCCCGTTTCTCGTTCATGCCGATGGAGGCCAGCTCCGGATCCGTATAGGTGCACCATGGCATCCAGGTATAGTCGGTCCGGCGGGGCAGGTGAAAGATGGCATTGCTGACCACGATGCCCCCCTCGTATCCGGCGGCGTGGGTGAACTGGAAGCGGCCGGTGACGTCGCCGGCGGCATAGATGTGGCGGTGGCTGGTGCGCATGCGGCGGTCGACACCGATACCGCGGCGATCGTGGACCAGGCCGATCGTCTCCAGGCCCAGGCCGTCGATATTGGGGGTTCGGCCCTGGGCCAGGAGCAGGGTCTCCGCCTCCAGCAGGGAACGGTTGCCATCCCTGTCCTCAATGGTGATCCGTGGCCGGCCGGAGACCTCTTCGGCCGCGACCACGGTGGCGTTGAGGTGGAAGTGTACGCCCTCTTCGGCCATGGCACTCATCACCAGGTCGGCCATGTCCCGGTCCTCCCTGCTCAGGGTCTGGCCGGAGCGCTGGACCACGTCGACCCTGGTGCCCAGGCGGCAGAAGGCCTGGGCCATTTCCATGGCAATGGGACCGGCACCGAGGATGATCATGGAGGAGGGCAGGGTGGGAAGGGAAAAGAGATCCCGGTTGGTGAGGCAGGTGATCCGGTTGAGGAACTCCTGCCGGGGCGGAGCCGGCGACGAGCCGGTGGCAATGACCCAGGTGCGGGCGGAGAAGCGTTTTCCATCCAGGATGACGCTCTGTTCATCGGTGAACTCGGGCCGGCCGAACATGACCTCGGCCCCGAGCCGGCAGAACCGTTCCACCGAGTCGTGTTCCTGGATGCGGTCGATGACCTCGCGGATCCGTGCCGCCACCCTGCTGAAATCCACCGGTCCCGTCTCCGCAGCCGGCAGGCCGTATCGGCCGGCATGCCGGATGGTGTGGCAGAGGCGGGCGGTGTGGATCAGGGTCTTGCTGGGCACGCAGCCGTAATGGAGACAGTCACCGCCCAGGGCGGGCTCCTTTTCAATGAGCAGGGTACGGGCCCCGAGCCGGGCCGCGCCGGCGGCGATGGTAAGGCCGGCGGCGCCGCCGCCGATGATGCCGATGTCATAGTCATGGGATGCCATGGAGGTCTCCTGGGGTGTAACTGGTCACAAGGTATGCAAGGTCACGATTTTTCAACCTCGTTTTTGTAAGCGCTCTCAGGTGCCGCAGGTTCGTGCAGGCGCTCCGGGCCATGGTGCCGGGGGCGGGTCATCGGTTGTGCGCCGTGGAGCCGTCAGCCTTTCCAGGTGGTTGCCGATGGTGGTGAACTATCACCCGCATAGACCGCATAGCGGTTCTTTCCGGATTTCTTGGCGCGGTACATGGCGCGGTCGGCGCACTGCATCAGCTGTTTGAAATCGTCGCCATGGTCGGGATAGAGGGCGATGCCGAGACTGGCCGAGGGCGTTATCCTGGCCTCGCCCAGGTCCATGGGCCGGTGGAGGGTGGCCAGGATCCGCTCGGCCACCAGGCGGACATCGTCGGCGGTGCGGATATCCTCCAGGAGAATGGTCAGCTCGTCGCCGCCGATGCGGGCCAGGTCGCCGTCGGTGCGCACCACCGTGTCCGTGGTGCGCAGGCACCGGGTCAGGCGGCGACCGATCTCTTCCAGCAGCCGGTCACCGCACTCATGGCCCCAGCGGTCATTGACCTGCTTGAAGTTGTCCAGGTCCAGCAGCAGGAGCGCGACCCGGGAACCGTGCCGTCTGCCCCGCTCAAGGGCCTTGAGCGCAGTTTCCCGGAACCAGCGGCGGTTGGCCAGGCCGGTGAGGGGGTCGAAGTAGGCCATCTGGTGCAGGCGCTCCAGCAGGTGCTGGTTGGCGTTTCTTGTCTCCAGGGTCTGCTGCAGGTTCAGGTGGTAGGTTCTGGCGATGATGACGAGAATGACACTGTAGGTGGCGGCGATCAGGAAGAACTGGAGGTGAAGGTCTTCGACCACGAACAGGGACCAGTAGAAGAGCGCCAGCAGGATGGGAAAGGAAAAACAGTAATAGACCGACGGACAGATGGAGTTGGTGGGCATGGCGGCAATGGGCATGCCCACCAGGACGATGAGAATGAAGAGTTGCAGGTACACAGGCAGGCCGGCATGGTAGAAGAGGAGCAGGGTGGCCCAGGCGATGCCGGAGGCCAGGGCACCGGCGGCATAGAGGCGGGTGAAAAATCGGTGCTGCTCCTGCTGGCGGCCGGAAAGCCGCCAGTAGAGGTAGATACCGGCCCGCAACAGGGTGATGAGGGTGAAGGAGGCTCCCCAGCCGATCAGGGCGGCCGGTGGTGCAAATCCCTGCAGGGCGCTGAGCATGACACAGGCGATGACCTGGGCGGTGAGGATGGTGGGAAACCCGTACCGGTACAGGAGCCACGTGAGCTGGGCACCGGTGTCCGAGCCGCAGATGGCGGTCAGTTGATGCAGGATCTCTTTGTCGGCTGTGGGCAGTTTCATGGATGCGGATCTGGTAAAAGTTCAGCAGCACGCCATCCGGAGTCTACGCTTACCTGCCGGCCAGCCACGCCTGCACAAATCTGCGGCCCCTGAGAGCGCTTGCACCATGGTGGTCGGACAAACCGATTGAGGGGTTACTGCACAGCTGGCGCACTGCTGACCTTCTACCACGAGTGTCGGTCTTTTGTGGTTGCCGTTATCGGTAACTAATTAATTTGAGATACGGTTTTTTTTGTTTTTGTAAATGTTCAGCAGTTTCTTTGTTACCAGCGGCAGCAGGCCGAGCAGGGTAAAGGCGAGCAGCAGGGACGGGGAAAGAATCCCGCCCAGGCTGTCCACCCTGGCCAGCTCCCGGCCGGCATTGACATAAACGATGGTGGCCGGCAGCATGCCGAGCTGTGACACCCAGTAGTAGGTCCGCAAGCGGATGGGGGTCAGGCCCATGGCCAGGTTGATGACAAAGAAAGGAAAGACCGGTACCAGGCGGAGGGAAAAGAGATAGAACCCGCCCTCCTCTTCCATGCCGCGGTTGATTTTTTTCAGCCGGTCGCCGAAACGTTGCTGCACCCAGTCGCGCAGCAGGTAGCGGGCCACGGCGCAGGCCAGGGTGGCACCGATGCTGGAGGCGAACGAGACCACGATGGTGCCGGTGACCAGGCCGAAGAGGGCGCCGCCGGCAAGCGTCATGACCGCGGCCCCGGGCAGGGACAGGGCCGTGACCAGGATATAGATCAGCATGTAGCTGCCGATGACGGTCAGCGGCCGGGCCGCATACAGCCCGGCCAGGGCCTGCTGCTGATCCCTGATCTGGGCCAGACTCAGGTAGCGGTCCAGGCCGAGAAGGCGGAAGAGGAGGATCAGGAGCAGGATCAGGCCGACAATGATGATCTTGCGGGCCATGTTCCTGTTCATCAGCCTTGCTCCGGGGCGGTGAATCCGCAGGCCGCCGCCCCCAGCAGGGCGACATCGGGATCCAGGACCAGGTGGACGGGAATCCGGGTCAGCATGTCGTGATAGACCCCCTGACTGAAGATGGCCATGAACCGGTCCGGGTCGAGGAGGGGCTGGACCCGCGGCACCATGCCGCCGCTGATATGGACCCCGGCCAGGGCCAGGGTCTTGAGGGCCAGGTTGGCTGCCTCGCCGGCCAGGATATCGAGAAACAGCTGCACCGTCGCCACGGCGATGGCACAGTCAGGGCCGGTGTCCGCCGCTGCCACGGCCGCATCCACCAGCACCGGCGTGGGATCGTCCGCTGCCTGCAGTCGATCCTCCAGCCAGGTGGGGACGGGCAGCCGCTGCCGAAGAAAGGCGAAGAGCGCGGGCAGGGCCCGTCCCGAGCAGACCTGTTCCACGCTGACATGGCCAGCGCGGCGCTGCATGAAGCGCAACAGCTCGAGCTCCACCTCACCACGTGGCGCAAAAGCGGCATGACCGCCTTCCGAGGCACGCGGCAGCGGCCGGCCCTGGTCGCGCACCACCCAGGCCTCTCCCAGGCCGGTGCCCGGAGCCAGGATACAGCCCGTGGCCGCGGGATCCGGCCTGCCGCCATTGATGGTCAGGAGAGCGGAGTCGTCAAGCAGCAGGGCGCCCATGGCCGCGGCCACCAGGTCATTGACCAGCTGCACCCGGTCCAGGCCGAAGCGGTCCGCCAGGGCCGGGCCGTCGATCTGCCAGTCCAGATTGGTCAGGCGGACCCGGTTGCCGAGTACCGGCCCGGCGACCCCGAAGCAGGCGACGGTCGGCCGGGACACGGCAGTGGCAAGAAAACGGTCGATGAGTGTCCCGAGGCCGTCCACGCTCCGGTTGGCAAAGGTTTGCCTCTGCAGCGGCGGAGCCGGCCAGGTGTCGCGGCTGTAGAGAGCGAGGCTGGTCTTGGTGCCGCCGATATCACCGGCCAGGAGGATGGTTGCGCTCATGCGGCCTCCAGTTGTTCCGCCTTGCGCTGATAGTCCCGGACCGTTGCCACGTAGGTGGAGTGACTCCAGGTCAGGGGGCTGACTGACAGCGGCCGCGCGGTACGGGGATGCACCTGTTCGGCCATCACCCCCGAGGGAAGACTGTGGCGGCCGGCCCAGGTGATCAGCTCCAGGGCCGGGGCCAGGTCATCGGCTCGTTCCGCCGTGGCGATGAGCCACTGGGCCAGCCAGAGGGTGCAGATGAACCAGGGGTTGCCCGGCACCTGCTCCGGCTCGTCGTTGACCCGGTGGTAGGCGTCGTCTTCATAGCGGGCCAGACCGGAGATCCTGGTCCGGATCCGGAGGGTGGCCTCCATCCGTTCCATGGTCAGGCGGATGCGGGGATCGTCGGCATCCAGCATGCCGAAGTACCAGAGGCCCACCAGGGAGGCGTCCATCACCTGGTCGGCCTGCCGGTGGCCGTCCCGCGTCACCAGGCTGCGGACAAAGCTCTGCCGCTGCTCGTCCCAGAGGTACTTTTCGCCGGCCAGCCGCATCCTGGCGGCGATCTTGCGGTAGCGCAGGCAGTAGGTGTTTTCGCCAAAGGCCTCGGCAAAGTTGGCCGCCGCCTGCAGGCCGGCCCAGACCGAGGCCACGGTCCAGGCGTGGACCCCGTACCGTTCTTCCCACAGGTCCCAGGAGGGCAGGGGCAGGCCGGTCTCCCGGTCGATATAGCTGCAGATCCACTGGGCGGCCCGGATGACCAGGCCGCGGTAGTGGCGCTTGACGAACTCGATGTCGCGGAAACGGACAAAGTGGCGCCACAGGGCCCAGAGGACCAGGGCGGTCTCGTCTTCCTGGATAGGGAGCTGCTGCTGGCCGTCGGCATACCAGGTGTGCCAGGAGGAGGCCAGGGAGCCGTCCGGTGTATACTTGTGGAGCAGGAACCCCTTGCGGGTGATGACCCGGTGGCAGAAGTCGAAAAAGCGGCGGGTGATCTCGGAGTACCCGGCATCGATGAGGCTTGCCGCCACCAGGGCCCCGTCACGGGGCCACATGTAGGAGTAGGTGTCGCGGTTGAAAAAGGCGGTGTCGAAGTCGTTGCCGGCCAGGATGGCACCGTGGTTGTCGATCTGGGTGCGGATGATGAGGAGGCTGCGGTGGTAGAGGGTGGCCAGTTCGGCGGGCAGGCGGTCAAAGGATTCCTCTTCCTTGGTTGCCCAGAGCCGCCAGTAGGCCGCGGTCCGTTCCAGGTGGACCACCGGGCCCTTGCGCAGCACATTGCGGTGGATACGGGTGACGTCGTCGTAACAGCCGCCGATACACATCACGTACCAGCCCATGGCCTGACCCCTGGCCCCGGTCTGCAGGTGAAGGGCGGCCACTGAATCGATACTGCCCTGGGCAACGGGGTTGCCGGAGAGCTCACCATCTTCGGCATCACGCCAGGAGCCCTCCAGGTCGCGGACATCCTTGATCCCCACGGCCCACTGGTCAAGGCCGTCCTGCCAGTTGTCGGGCCAGCCGCGGATCAGGCTGATCAGGAACCAGTGTCGGCCCTTGTAGTGGAACAGGGCCCGCTGCTCAGGGGCAAAGTAGGCGGAATCGCCCACCGTGGTGCCGCCGATGGAGAGGTCGTGGCAGAAGAAGAGGCGGATTTCCCTGGCCCGTTCGGCATGGTTTTCCACCGTGCACTGGCGGATGAGCAGATCCTCGTGGAAATCAACGGCATCGCGCAGATGGAGGGTGATGGCCATCTCATCGTTGCGCAGGCGGGATTCGGTGACCAGGGTGTTGTTGCCGTAGGAAAGAGAGCGCTGCCAGGCGGGATCATCGAGCCAGCTGAACCGCCCTTCCGTCCAGATGCCCAGCCGGCAGACGCGGCCGCGGGTATGATTTTCCTGGCCGACAAAGGGCCAGTAGATATCGCGAATCTGTCCGGTGTGATCGAAGTTGATGAGGAGAGAACCGTTGCCGATGGGCAGGTCTCTTGGCATGAGGTTCCTCCAGTGGAAATGGTGAACTGTACCAGGCCCGGCATCATATACACCATGTGATAGGGGCGGCCGGCCCGATATTCTGTAGGTTCACTATACGATCGAACGGTATGAAAAACAAGAAAAAACATACACATGGCCAGTGGGTGGGCCAGGGAGGCCACCGACCGGTGTCGGCTGGAAGCCACATGAAAAAGGACGGTATTTCAGGGACAACGGCCATGCGACGGTCAGTGCTGTCAGACCGGGACGACAGCCGAAGAGGATCCGAAGGGGTGTGCCTTTGCATCTGTCTGAAATAATGACAATTAATTTTATGGCACGGGACCTGCTATAAGGGGGACAGTTTGAGGTTACTGTAGGTGAAAGTCGACCCCGGCAAGGCGTCGGGTCGGTTTTCCAGGCTGCTGTGGGCCGGCACAACGACTGCCCGGCCGGAGCGGCTCATTTCCATCATTATTGTAGGAGGTTTCACCATGTCCAGAGTAATTCCCGCACTGCTGCTGTCCCTCATCGCCGTGACCGCGTTTGCCGCCGCACCGGCCTTTGACAAGATCGATGTCAACAAGGACGGCGCCCTTTCAGCGAGCGAGGCCGCAGCAGCCGGCATCAGCAAGAAGATGTTCGCCGGTGCCGATCTCGACCATAACCAGAAACTGAACATGGACGAGTACAAGGCCCTGATGGCGCAGTTCAAGTAAGCCGTCCTCGGGTCGGATTGTCCCGTGGGGGGGTGCAGGTCTACTTCTTCTCTCTCTCCTCTCCTCTGTATTCTCCCCGCGGGTACTACTCTTCCTCTTCCACATGGCAGGCGTCCTGCTCGCAGACCGCCTCGCAGGTATGGCATCCGTGGCACTCTTCCGGGTTGACCGGTTTCGCCTTGCCCTCAATCAGCTCGTACACCTCGCCGGGGCATGAGTCCACACATTCACCGCATCCCGCGCATTTTTCCCTGTCTACCGTAACTTTCCACATGCTGTCTCCGGTTGTTTCTGTGGTTCAGCAGCACGCCATCAACCTGTTCAGCTTTCCCTGATCATACGGATATCCCAGGCCTCGGACCGGTTGTCGTTACCAGGGTTGTTGACGATGCGAAATTCAAAGATATGGTTCGGGTTCTGGAAGTGATGGTCCGCATCCAGGGTGGATCTGGAGAGGTGGAAGAAGACCGTGTCCGGCTTCAGTACTCCCCTGTCCAGGCGAAAGAAGCGAAAAAAGCCGAAGCCGCGGTCAGGATAAAAATTGACCACCGTACCCCGATGCCAGTCCTCTTCCCGGTGCGGACCGTTGCCTGGTCCCTGGATGGGGAGCAGGCCGGGAATCAGGAAGCCGGAGAGAAAGGAATCCGCTGCCTCCCGCAGTTCGTGACTGACATTGTGGAACCCGATGACCTCCACCCGGCAGCCCATGTTCTGCAGGGCGATCACCAGGCGGATGAAGTCGCCGTCACCGGTGAGGAGGATGATCCGGTCCAGGTTGCGGGCCTGGAGCAGGGCGTCGATGGCCAGGTCCATGTCGGCATTGGCCTTGGTGGTGACATTGCCGTCCTCGTCGCGGAAGCGGCGCACGTACTTCTTGATGATCTTGAAGCCGCACTGGCGCAGGATGTTGTGGTAGGTGTAGACCTTGTGCCGGTATTCGGAGTCCCGCTTGGTCCGTTCCCGGTCCTCGGCCAGGTAGCAGTTGGCCCGGAGAAGGACGCAATCTCCTCCCCCGGCCAGCTCCACCAGCACGTCGTAGCGCATGCCGTAGCCGCCGCTCATCTTGATGTTTTCGGCGTCGACGTAGATCCCGGTCTTGAGCATGATCATTCCCACTCGATGGTGGCCGGCGGCTTGGAGGAGATATCATAGACCACCCGGTTGACACCGCGGACCTCGTTGATGATCCGGTTGGAGATGGTGCCCAGGATTTCCCACGGCAACCTGGACCAGTCCGCGGTCATGGCGTCGCGGCTGTCCACGCAGCGGATGGCGATCACGTTCTCGTAGGTGCGGCTGTCCCCCATGACGCCCACGGTCTGGGTGGGCAGCAGCACGGCAAAGGACTGCCAGACCTTGCGGTACCAGCCCGATTCCTTCATTTCCTCGAGCACGATGGCATCGGCACGGCGCAGAATATTGAGCCGCTCGGCGGTCACCTCGCCCATGATGCGGATGGCCAGGCCGGGACCGGGGAAGGGTTGACGGTAGATGGCCTCCTCGGGCAGGCCGAGTTCCAGGCCGAGCTCCCGCACCTCGTCCTTGAACAGCTCCCGCAGCGGTTCGATGAGGTCGAGCTGCATCCGCTCCGGCAGACCACCGACGTTGTGGTGCGATTTGATGGGGGCCTTTCCCCGGAAGACCACCGATTCGATGACATCGGGATAGAGGGTTCCCTGGGCGAGAAACCGGACATCACCGAGTTTCCCGGCCTCTTGCTCGAAGATCCTGATGAAGCCGTAGCCGATCCGCTTTCGTTTCTCCTCGGGATTGGTGATCCCGGTCAGTTCTCCCAGAAAATACCTGGTGGCATCGACGTCGATGACCCGCAGATCGGTCTTTTCCCGGAAAAAGCGCAGCACGCTCTCCGATTCACCGCTGCGCATCAGGCCGTTGTTGACATAGATGCAGGTCAACTGCTCGCCGATGGCCCGGTGGACCAGGGCAGCGGTGACCGAGGAGTCGACGCCGCCGGACAGGGCGCAGATCACCTGGTCGCTGCCCACCTTTTCCCGGATCTCGTTCACCGTGGTGTCGATGAACGACTGCATGGTCCAGGTGGGATGGCAGCCGCAGATACCGAAGATGAAGTTGCGCAGGATATCGGTACCGATGAGGGTATGGGCCACCTCGGGATGGAACTGGACCGCGACAAAGGGTTTGTCGGTGTGGCGGAGGGCGGCATAGGGTGAGTGCTCGCTGGTCGCGGTGGCGACAAAGCCCGGCGCCGGTTCCTCGATGCGATCGCCGTGGCTCATCCAGACCTGGTAATGGGTGGGCGTGGTCTCCATACCGGCAAAGATACCGGCCGTATACTCGATGGAAAGGTGAGATTTGCCGAACTCCCGCTTGTCGGCCCTTTCCACCCGCCCGCCGAGCTGCTGCATCATGAGCTGGGCGCCGTAGCAGATGCCGAGGATGGGGATACCGAGCTCGAAGATGCCGGGGTCGGAGATGGGCGCGTCCTCGTCGTAGACACTGGCCGGGCCCCCGGAGAGAACGATTCCCGAAGGCTGCATGGCGGTGAGCTTTTCGAGTTCCAGGGTGTAGGGATGGATCTCGGAATAGACCTTCTGCTCGCGGATCCTGCGGGCAATGAGCTGGGTGGTCTGGGAGCCGAAATCAAGGATAATGATCTTTTCACTGTGCGTGGACATGATAACCGGTTTGCTTGAGTTGCGGAAGGCCGGAGAACTACAGTCCCTCGGTGCGGTAGTTGGGGGCTTCCTTGGTGATGATGACGTCGTGGACATGGGACTCGCGCAGGCCGGCGGGTGAGATGCGGACGAACTTGGCCCGCCTGTGCAGCTCGTCGATGGTGGCGGCTCCGACATAGCCCATGCCGGAACGCAGGCCGCCGAGGAGCTGGTAGATCATCTCGGAGATGGGACCGCGGTAGGGGACCTTGCCCTCGATGCCCTCGGGTACCAGCTTGGAGTTCTCGCTGTCCCGGTTCTGGAAGTAGCGGTCGCTGGAGCCCTTCTTCATGGCGCCCAGCGAGCCCATGCCCCGGTAGCCCTTGTACTTGCGGCCCTGGAAGAGGAAGGTCTCGCCCGGGGTCTCGTCGGTGCCGGCAAAGAGCGAGCCCACCATGACGGTGTGGGCGCCGATACCGATGGCCTTGCAGATATCACCGGAAAACTTGATACCGCCGTCGGCGATGATGGGAATTTCATGTTTGGCCGCCTGTTCAGTACACTGCTGGAGGGCGGTGAGCTGGGGAACACCGACCCCGGCCACGATCCGGGTCGTGCAGATGGAGCCGGGCCCGACTCCCACCTTGACCGCATTGGCGCCGGCCTGGATCAGGGCCGCGGTGCCCTCGGCGGTGGCCACGTTGCCGGCAATGACCTGCAGGTCGGCAAATGTCTGCCGGATCTCTTCAACCGCCTTGAGGATCCCGGCGGAGTGGCCGTGCGCTGAATCGAGGACCACCACGTCCACGCCGGCATCGACCAGGGCCTGGGTCCGGGCCAGCATATCCGGCCCGACGCCGACGGCGGCCCCGGCCAGGAGGCGGCCGATCTCGTCCTTGGCGGCGTTGGGGTATTTCTTGATCTTCTCGATGTCCTTGATGGTGATCAGTCCCTTGAGGGCTCCCTCGCGATCCACCACCAGCAGTTTCTCGATCCGATGTTCATGGAGCAGGGCCTTGCAGTGTTCGAGATCGATACCTTCGGGCACCGTGACCAGGTTCTTGCTGGTCATGACATCACTGACCCGCAGGGAGTCGTCGGAGACAAACCGCAGGTCGCGGTTGGTGACGATGCCAACCAGCTTGTCGCCCCGCAGGACCGGCAGGCCGGAGATCTTGTAGCTGCGCATGATGGCCTGCACCTCGGCCACGCTCTGCTTCTCGGTCACCGTCACCGGGTCAATAATCATGCCGGATTCCGATTTCTTCACCCGCTCCACCTCGGTGGCCTGGCTCTCGATGGACATGTTCTTGTGGATGATGCCGATACCGCCTTCCCGGGCCATGGCAATGGCAGTCCGGTGTTCGGTGACCGTGTCCATGGCGGCGCTGACCAGCGGGGCGTTGAGCTGGATGGTGTCGGTGAGCCGGGTCTTGAGGGAGACCTCGGAGGGCAGCACCTCCGAGGCGGAAGGGACGAGCAGAACGTCATCAAAGGTATAGGCGGGGGGGATATCCTGCGGGAACATGAAGGTCTCCTTGAATGATATGAAAACAACCGGTTACGTGCTTTGCAGTTGCCGATGGCGGCGAATTGTTACGCTTTCCGGTAGTAACTATTCTTATGCCGCAGTGTAGCACGTTACGCGGTAAAAGCAAACAGAGGCCGGGGAAAAAGCAACCATCACTTGTCAGGTGCACGGATCAGGAGTATTCTCTCAGCCTGGCATCCGTAAGCGCTCACAGGAACCGCACGGAGTCTCGCTGTGCCTGCTTGCCTGACGGCCAGCCACGATGACGCACAGCTGACGCACTGCTGAACTTTTACCAAAAGTGTCGGTTTTTTGGGGTGAGCGGTGAACCATTGCAACCTGCGGCTCCTGCGCTTACACCATTGTGCTCGGAAAAACCGATGGTTCGTCATCCCGTGAGGGATGACGACAGCGGTTGCCGCCGCAGTGGCGGCTCCGGTTCCCGACAAGAGGAACATGGCAGAAAAGTACCGGTAATTCAGTGTAGTTGCCGATAGCGGTGAAGTGTTCCACATGGCAAAGATTCTGGAAATCAATCCCTACAATCCGCAGCCGCGCCTGATCCGGCAGGCGGTGGAGGTGCTGAAAAAGGGCGGCGTCATCGCCTATCCCACCGACACCATGTACGGTATCGGCTGTGACATCTTCAACCGCAAGGCCGTCAAGCGCGTCTACCAGATCAAGCACCGCCACAAACAGAAGCCCTTCAGCTTCATGTGCGCCAGCCTGAAGGACATCAGCCGGTACGGCCATGTGGGCAACCAGGCCTACCGGCTGATGCGCAAGAACCTGCCCGGCCCCTATACCTTTGTCCTGCCGGGCACCAAGCTGGTGCCGCGGATCATGATGACCAGGCAGAAGACCGTCGGTATCCGGGTGCCGGATCATCCCATCTGCCTGGCCCTGGTGGAGGAGCATGGCAACCCGATCCTCACCACCAGCGCCCAGCCCGAAGGTGACGAGGAACCGGTGATCGACGGCCTGGACGCGGCCCGGGTGTTCGGCAACCGGATCGACCTGATCATCGACGGCGGCGAGGTCTATCCCGATCCCTCCACCGTGGTCTCCCTGGTCACGGACCAGCCGGAGATCCTCCGCCACGGCAAGGGCGACAGCAGTCTCTTTCTCTAGTCCCTATATCTGATGGACTCGTAAAATGTCCATCACACTGATCCTCACTCCCTTTTGCCGGAACCTGGCCCCTGATGTCCGGATAACCCGGCATGTCCGCGGTAAGCGCTCACAGGGGCCGCACGGAGTCTTCGCTTACCTCTTTGCACGGTCGTGCCTGCCCGCATAGGTAACAAAAATCCTCATTTCTGGACAGGCACTCGCTAACCTGCGGTCAGGCACGCCTGCACAAATCTGCGGCCCCTGAGAGCGCTTGCACCATTGTGGTCGAGAAAACCGGTGGTTGGTTATCCCGTGAGGGATTACATGCCCGCAGGAGCGGGCATAACAACCGATGAAAACCAGGCAGAGGGCGTATCCGTTGCACCGCAGAGCGGTGCAACGAGGTTGAGGTTCGGGGGATCGCCCTGCATCCGAGCAGATCGTCTGTACCAGTTCAGCAGCACGCCATCCGGTGTCTACGCTTACGACGCACTGCTGAACTTTTATCAAAAGTATCGGTATGTTTAGGCGGTTACCGATAGCGGTGAACTATCCCAAACGCACGAAGAATCCTGCCACCTGTCACCTGGTACCTGGCACCTGGCACCTGATAAAAAAAGGCCGGTAACTTGAACAAAGCAAGCACCGGCCCAAAACAGCTTTTCTCCTGCCTATTCGTCTTCGATCAGAACTTCCTTCAGTGATTTACTCATGGTGAAGTGAAGGGTTTTCCGGGCTGGAATGTTCATCATCTTGCCGGTCTTGGGGTTCTTGGTGGTGCGCGGTTTCCTGGTGCGCACGGAAAAACTGCCAAATCCCCTGATCTCCACCCGTCTCTGCTCGGCCAGGGCGGCGGATATCTCTTCAAGGATGATATCCACGGCCTGGGCAATGTCCTGCTTGTAATAGTCGCCGAGCTGCCTGGCGACTTCGTTGACCAGTTCACGCTTGAGCATGATTGTTTCCTTTTGTTTGTCTGCTTGCACTGCTCTGCACGACGGTGATAGCGTCCATACAGAACTACTTGTCTTCGCCCTCGCCGTTGTCAGACTTCGTCTCTCCGGATGCGGCGGCCTTCAGCAGGTCACCGAAGGTGGAGGGGCCGGAACTCTGCCGCTGGGCATACTCGTCGACGGAGCCGCCACGCTCCTCTTTCTCCTGCAGTGCCTTGACCGAGAGGCCGATCTTGCGGTCATCGGCAGAGACATTGATAATCATGGCCTTGAGCGGGTCGCCGACATTGAACATCCCCACCGGGGTCTTGATCTTTTCCCGGCTGATCTCGGAGACATGCACCAGGCCCTCGATACCCTCTTCGAGCTGGACAAAGACGCCGAAATCGGTGACGTTGGTGATCTTGCCTTCGACAATGGTGCCGGAGGGATAGTTGTTGGCCGCCGCCTGCCACGGATCGGGCTGAAGCTGCTTGACACCCAGGGAGAACCGTTCGTTTTCCTTGTCGATCTTCAGGACCACGGCCTGGATGGTCTCGCCCTTGGAATATTTCTCGGAAGGATGCTTGATCCGCTCAGTCCAGGAGAGATCCGAGACATGGATGAGGCCGTCGATGCCCTCCTCGATGCCGATGAATATACCGAAATCGGTGATATTCTTGATCTTGCCCTCGATGACCGAGCCGACGGGATAGTTTTCCTCCACCACGTCCCACGGATTGGGCAGGAGCTGCTTCATGCCCAGGGAGATCCGCTTGGTCTCGGCCTCCACCTTGAGGACCTGGACCTCGATCTGCTCGCCGACGGAAACGATCTTGGAGGGATGCCTGGGCTTCTTGGACCAGCTCATCTCCGAGATGTGGACCAGGCCTTCCACGCCCTCTTCCAGCTCGACAAAGACACCGTAATCGGTGATGGAGACCACCTTGCCGCTGATCCTGGAACCGGCCGGATATTTCTCCGGCACCAGCTCCCACGGATCGGGCTTGAGCTGCTTGACTCCCAGGGAGACCCGGTCGGTTTCCCGGTCGTACTTGAGGATCTTGACCTCGATCTCCTCGCCCACCGAGTAGAGCTTGGACGGATGGGAGACCCGGCCCCAGGAGAGGTCGGTGATGTGGCAGAGGCCGTCCATGCCGCCGAGATCGATGAACAGACCATAGTCGGTGATGTTGGTGATGGCGCCGCGGATGGTCTGTCCCTCCTGCAGGGTGGAGCGCATCTGCTCGCGCAGCTTGTTGCGCTGCTCCTCCAGGATGGCCCGGCGGGAGATGACGACATTGTTGCGCTTGCGGTTGAACTTGAGGATCTTGAACTCGAAGGTCTGGCCGATAAGGCTGTCCAGGTCCTTGACCGGCCGCAGGTCGATCTGGGAATAGGGCAGGAAGGCGGGCACTCCGATGTCCACCGACATGCCGCCCTTGACCCGGTTCTCGATCCGTCCCTCGATGGTGCCGTCTTCCTCCTGGATCTTGGCGATCTTTTCCCAGACCTTGATGGCAATGGCTTTTTCCCGCGACAACAGCAGGCCGCCCTCTTCCTTTCTCTTTTCGATGAAGACCTCGAACTGGTCGCCGATCTGGATTTCCCGGTCCGGGTCCTCGTGGCGAAATTCGGAAAGGGGAATGTAGCTCTCCGCCTTGTCGCCCACATCGATGAGAACGGCATCGTCGGTTTTATCGACCACCGTGCCTATGGCGACTTCTCCTACCTTGATGACGGTGTTGTTGTCTTCCTGCTCGAAGAGTTCAGCAAAACTGATATCCTCGGTGCCGTTTTCTTCTGCCGCGGTTGCGGGCTGAGTTCCATTGTCAGTCATGGGTTGATCTTCCTCTGTGGGCCGGCACCTGCCAGCCTTTTGAGATTATTGAATAAAATTTAAAGAAAGATCCTGTCCCCCGTGGACAGGACTATAAAAACCCTTCTTTACCAGAGTTGTTTCATAAAAACAACTGTTTCGTCGTGAAAAACAGGCTTTTTTTGTCAACGGGATTTTCGTTTCTCCGGCAGGGTCCAGGGTCCAGGTGCCAGGGTCCAGGTGCCAGGGGACAGGTGCCAGGGGCCAGGTGGCAGGGGCCAGGTGGCAGGGGCCAGGGGACAGGTTCCAGGTGCCGGGAGACAGGAGTTTTACCGCCGGGTTCTCCCGGGGTCAGCGTTTACCCTGGGCCCCGAGTTCTTCGAGGATGGGGCCAAACAGCTCCTCGTAGGCCGGAATCGCCTTGCGCAGGATGATGTCGAAGTACTGGAGATCCCCCTCTGCCACGACCAGGTTGGCGCTGGTGGCCAGGGCCTCCAGGTCGTAGAGGGTGTGAAATTTCTGACCGATGAGGATGTAGAAGATATAACGGCGCCGTTCCATGGCCATCTGCCGCATGTAGCGGTGGAAGGCCGAGTTGTCGAGACTGCCCTCCATGCTGCTGTGGAACACCACGCAGGCGAAATTGACAAAGCGCATCCGTTCCATGGCCTCGTCGGCCGTCTCCACGGTCATGACCTGGTAACCCACCGACTCCATGGCCTCGCGGATCTTTTCCCTGGCCGGCGAGTCCGCGAACAGGACCAGGGCCATGGGCACGTCCTCCACCTTTTCCTCGCCCTGGAACCGGCCGGTCTTCAGCCAGTCCAGGTCGGGTGGCGCCGGTGGACGGACGCCACCGGCCTTTGTCGCGGCCGCTGGTGTCTCGGCCGGGCCGTTGCGGCCAAGCCGGATCGCCTTTTTGCAGTTCGGGCAGCGGATGGTGATCTGTTTGCCCGGTGCAAGGGCGGCCAGGGCCTTTTTCAGCTGGGCCTGCTGGCTGTCGCTGAGACGAAGAGGAGTGTGGCAGTGGGGGCAGTTGCGTATCATGAGATGCTCCGAAAACTTCACTGGACTGGATGGTCAGGACCAGCCGCCATAGGGATCGGCCTGTTCCTCCTCCTCCATCCTGAGGTCGTCGATATCCGATGTCTTTTCGCCGCGGGCCGACTTGATGGTGTCCAGGCCACGCTTGATCTCGCTGCGGTGCGAGGAATAGGAGATGGCCGATTCCTCGGTGATCAGCCCCTGTTCGTAGAGTTCGAGCAGGTGCTGGTCAAAGGTGCGCATGTTGTGCGCCGATCCTTCCTTGAGCACGTTGTAGAAGGTCTTGTCCTCGGTCTCGCCGTTGATGATCAGGTCCTTGATCCGCAGGCTGGTGCAGAGGATCTCCATGGCCGCCACCCGGCCGCCGCCGATCCTGGGCAGGAGCCGCTGGCTGACGACCCAGCGGATGGTGTCCACCAGGCGGTTGCGGATCTGCGGCTGTTCGTCCTGCTCGAACATGCCGAGTATCCGGTTGATGGTCTGGCCGGCATCGATGGTATGGAGGGTGGAAAAGACCACATGACCGGTTTCGGCCGCGGTGAGCGCGATCTCCAGGGTCTCGCGGTCACGGATCTCGCCGACGAGAATGACCTTGGGCGCCTGCCGGAGCGCAGCCCGCAGACCGTTGGCAAATGTGTCAAAGTCGTCGCCCATCTCCCGCTGGTTGAAGGTGGCCTTCTTGTGGGGATGGACATATTCGATGGGGTCCTCCAGGGTGACGATGTGGACCGGCCGTTCCTCGTTGATCCGGTTGAGGATCGCTGCCATGGAGGTGGTCTTTCCGGTGCCGGTGGCGCCGGTGAACAGGATCAGGCCGTTGACCTCGCGAGCCATCATGTTGAAGGATTCCGGAAACTGGAAGGAGTCGATGGAGGGGATCTTGGTTTCCAGTTTGCGGAGGACGGTGGTGTAGTACCCTTTCTGGGAAAATATGTTGACCCGGAAGCGGACCCGGTCGTTGAGGGAATAGGAGAGATCGCAGGAGCCCTTGCTGACCAGGTCACGCAGCAGGCGGCGGTTGCCGCCGATGAGGTTGAGGGCGAAGACCTCGGTCTGAAAGGGCGTCAGCTCGCGCACCGGCGGTTCCACGTCCACTGGCACGAGAATACCGTCGCTTTCCACTTGCAGAGCCTTGCCCACAGTGATATTGAGATCCGAGACCCGTTCGTGTTTGGCCAGCATGGCCGTGATCCAGTAGTTGATTTCCGGCTGTTTCATGGCAGAGAGCATCCCGGCAGATCGTAGAATCACAGGATTGCGCATCCCGTGACCAGTTGCGCTCTCCGGTCCGAATCCTGCCGTGCTGTGCCGGTATGCACACGGTGCCGCGGGCACAGCTGCCGGATCGGGCCGGAAGAGATTGACAAAGAGCCTTATTAGGTAGTATCGCCAAACAGGAACGAAATACAAGGGAAAAATTTGCGGATCCAGTCCGCTTCACACCACAGGGAGATTCCATGATGGCGGTTCCATTACGCAGTGCGACGACAACCCGGGGAAGAAGGATGGCCGGGGCGCGGGCCCTCTGGCGGGCCAACGGCATGAAAGACGAGCAGTTCGGCCGGCCGGTGATCGCGGTGGTCAACTCGTTCACCCAGTTCGTGCCCGGCCATGTCCACCTGCACGACATCGGGCAGCGGGTCAAGAAAAAGATCGAAGAGCTGGGCTGTTTCGCGGCCGAGTTCAACACCATCGCCATCGACGACGGCATTGCCATGGGCCACGACGGCATGCTCTATTCCCTGCCGTCCCGGGAGCTCATCGCCGACTCGGTGGAATACATGTGCAATGCCCACCAGGTCGATGCTATGGTCTGCATCTCCAACTGCGACAAGATCACGCCGGGCATGCTCATGGCCGCGGTCCGGCTCAATATCCCGGCCATCTTCGTCTCCGGCGGTCCCATGGAGGCCGGCATTGTCGACGATGCGGCCTGCGACCTGGTGGACGCCATGGTGGAGGCGGCCGACAGTTCGGTGAGCGAGGAACGGGTGGAGGCCCTGGAGCGCTCGGCCTGTCCCACCTGCGGCTCCTGTTCCGGTATGTTCACCGCCAACTCCATGAACTGCCTCAACGAGGTCCTCGGCCTGGCCCTGCCCGGCAACGGTACCGTGGTCGCCACCCATGCCGGCCGGCTGGCGCTCTTTGACCGGGCCGCCCGCAGGATCGTCGAGATGTGCGATGCCTGGTACGGGGCCGGCGACGATTCGGTGCTGCCGCGCTCCATCGCCACCCGGGCCGCGTTCAGGAACTCCATGATCCTTGACATCGCCATGGGCGGCTCCACCAACACCGTCCTTCACCTCCTGGCCATCGCCATGGAGGCGGGTGTCGATTTCACCATGGACGACATCGACGCCCTGTCACGCACCACTCCGATCCTGTGCAAGGTGGCGCCCAGTTCCTCCTACCATGTTCAGGATGTCAACCGGGCCGGCGGTATCCTCGGTATTCTGGGCGAGCTGGACCGGGCCGGCCTGCTGGACACCTCGGTCTTCCGCGCCGACGGCCTGACCCTGGCCCAGGCCCTGGACCGCTACGACATCATGCGCGACACGGTGAGCGACGAGGCGCTCACCCTCTACCGGAGCGCGCCGGCCAGCAGCGGCCGCAACCTGGTCATGGGCTCCCAGGAGACCATGTACGACGAACTCGACCGGGACCGGGCCGGGGGCTGCATCCGTGACCTGGACCACTGCTATTCCACCGACGGCGGCCTGGCCGTGCTCTACGGCAACATCGCCCGGCGGGGCTGCATCGTCAAGACGGCCGGCGTCGACCCTTCGGTACTGCATTTCCGGGGTCGGGCCAAGGTATACCATTCCCAGGACGCGGCCTGCGAGGGCATCCTGGGGGGAGACCTGTCCCCCGGTGACGTGGTCTTTATCCTCTACGAGGGCCCCAAGGGCGGCCCCGGGATGCAGGAGATGCTCTACCCCACCTCCTATCTCAAGTCCATGCACCTGGGCACGGCCTGCGCCCTGGTCACCGACGGCCGCTTCTCCGGCGGCACCTCCGGGCTTTCCATCGGCCACGTCTCCCCCGAGGCGGCCGAGGGAGGTGATATCGCCCTGGTCCGGGACGGTGATCCGGTGGAGATAGATATCAATGCACGGTCCATCAGCCTGCTGGTTTCCGGGGAGGAGCTGTCGGCGCGCAGGCAGCAGGAAGAGGAGCGGGGACACAGGGCCTTCACCCCGGACCGGCAGCGACCGGTACCGGCGGCCCTGCGGGCCTATGCCCATTTTGCCGCCTCGGCTGACAGGGGCGCGGTCCGCATCGTGCCGGAATAAGCGGGAAAGCCGGGTGAGTAAAGAAAAAGCCCTGTGCGGAACTGTTCCGCACAGGGCTTTTTACGGTGGGTGGTCATGGAGGTATTCTCACCTGCATCCTGCAGGTCTCAGCGTAACAGTTCACCGCTATCAGCAACTACTCGAAAAACAGCAATACTTTTGGTAAAAGTTCAGCAGTGCGTCAGCTGTGCGTGATCGCGGCTGGCCGCTATAGTCCGCCGCTATGCGGCCAGCCGCGAGCGCGTGCAGAGGGCGTGCTGCTGAACTTTTACGTCTCAGCTCTTTTCCGCCCGCACCGGATTGCGCAGAATGCCGATGTTTTCGATCTCCACTTCCACCACG
>JALSNC010000135.1 GCA_026987195.1 Desulfobulbaceae bacterium
CGACTGCCCCTGCTCAGCCTGGAAGGAGAGGATGTGGGGACCCTGCGGCCTGCGGCTGCCATTGCCGCGTCACCGGCCGCGGGTGGCGGTGATGCCGACGACGGCCGTATACAGGGCATGGAGGAGTACCTGCGGACCATGGAGCAATTTCTCCACACCCAGCAGGAGGTGATGCAGGCCTGGCTCGCCGGCAAACCGGCGCAGACCTTTGCCCAGACGGCGGCAGAGGAAACCCGGCCCTCTGGCCCGCCCCAGGTCCCAGCCCCTGTTGCCCCGGCCGCTGAACCGGGGACGCCGGTGGAAGAGGCTGCCGGCCGGGAGACAGACATGCAGCGCCTGCTGCTGGATGTGGTCAGCGAAAAGACCGGGTATCCCGTGGAGATGATCGATCCGGACCAGGACATGGAAGCGGACCTGGGCATCGATTCCATCAAAAGGGTGGAGATCCTGGGCCGTTTTCTCGAACAGGCCGCTACCGGTATCGGGACCGCCGAACTTTCCTCCTGCCGCACCCTGCGCCAGGTCCTGGCCCTGATGGGACCGGACGAAGCAGCGGATCTGCCCGATTATCCCTTTCTGCGCGAGATCGTCGAGCATCGGCCCGGCCGCCTGCTCAAGGCCCGCTGCCTTCTTGACCTGGCCGAGGACCGGTTTCTGCTCGATCACACCCTGGGCCGGGAACTTTCGGTGGCTGATCCGGAACTGCAGGGCTTGCCCATCATGCCGCTGACCATGAGCATGGAGATGATGGCCGAGGCCGGGGCTGCGCTCTTTCCCGGCCGGGTACTCGCCGGAATGCGTGATCTGCGGGCCTACCGCTGGATCACGCTTGAGCAGGATACCCGCCTCCTGGAGCTGACCGCCGAGCGCCGGAACGACACCGCCCATGTCACCCTGCGCGAGGTGGACGAGGAGGGCACGGTCCAGGCCGGCCTGCCCATCGTCGAGGCGGTCATGGTCTTTGCCGACAACCTTCCCGAGCCGCCGCCGGTTTCAACCTTTGAGCTGACGGACCGGCGGCCGTCGGTCTGGCAACCGGATACCCTGTATGCCGAGGGCATGTTCTCCGGTCCCTGTTTCCGGACCGTGACCGCTGTGCCCTGGTGGGGCAGTGACGGCATCGAGGCGGTTCTCGAGGTCCTGTCCTGCGACCGTTTCTTCGCCTCCACCGCCGAGCCGGCCTTTGTCACCGATCCGGTCCTGCTCGACGGTGCCGGCCAGCTCATCGCCTACTGGATCGCCGATCACCGCAGTACCGGTTTCAATGTCTACCCGTTCCGCATGGAGCGGCTTGAGATCTTCGCGAACCGGTTGCCGGCCGGCAGCGAGGTCCGTGGCCGGGCCCGTATCCTGCCGCTTGCCGAGAACCAGTTGCGGTCCGCCATTGAGCTGATCGGACCCGACGGCCGGATGCAGATGCGGATTTCCGGCTGGGACGATCGCTCCTTCGATCTGCCCGATCCCTTCTACCGGGTACGGTTCCGGCCCCGGGAGACCCTGCTTTCCTCTGCCTGGCAGGAACCCCTGGCCGACATGCCTCCAGCCAGTGTCTGCCGGCGGATGGACGACTATCCGGACGATCTGCTCCATGGTCACGGCGGGGTCTGGCACCGGGTGCTGGCCTTTCTTGCCCTGGCCGGTGAGGAACGGGAGGCCTGGCGGACGCTGGTCCGGGAGGGGGCCAGGGACTGCAACCAGTGGCTGCTGGCCAGGATCGCGGCCAAGGATGCCGTTCGCTGCTATCTCCGGGATGAGCACGGACTTTCCGCCTGTATGGCGGATGTGCTCATTGCCGACGACGGCCAGGGACGGCCCGTGGCCCGGGTGGCGGGGCTCGATCGTGACATCGACCTGCCACCGATCTCCCTGGCCCACTGTACCGGCAGCGGTGCTGCCCTGCTGGTGCCCGGCGCCGGCGGTGCCGGCATCGACCTGGAGCCGGTGGATGCCATGAATGATCATGTCCTTCTGGGCGGCTTCAGCGAGGATGACCTGATCCGCCTCGGTGGTGATGCCGGGACACGCAATCGGTGGGCCCTGCGCCTCTGGTGCGCCCGCGAGGCCTGTGGCAAGGCCCTGGGCCTGGGCCTGCCCGGCGGGCCGGCCGACCTTGCCCTCGAGGAGGTCGACCGCGCCAGTGGGCGGATCATTCTCCGGGTCGGCGGCAGACTGGCCGAACTGCGGCCCGGTATGGCCGGGGCCACCATGGGCGCGGTCACCGGCGTGGACGATAAGGAAAAGAAAATATTTGCGACAGCATATCTTGCAGAAGGAGAAACCAATGGCAGCCGGCACGACGAGAGAAAAGATTCTTGAGAACCTTGTTCAGATCCTCGAGGATATGACGGCAGACTGGGACATGGAGCTGGATGACCCCATCGGCGAGGCGACCCGCCTGATGGCGGACCTGGAGTTCGAATCCATCGATGTGGTGCAGTTCATCGTTGCCATCGAGGAGCGGTTCCAGCGACGCGGCATGCCCTTTGAGGAACTGCTCATGGAAGACGGCCGCTACGTGGACGAGATCACGGTCAGGGATACGGTTGATTTCCTGGACCGCCATCTGGGACAGTGAGCCGGGAAAACGGGAGCGAGACAATGAATCCAACCCTCTTGATCGGCCTGGACGGTGCCACTTTCACCATTCTCGATCCCCTGATCCGGAACGGGGTGATGCCCTTTCTGGCCTCTTTCCTGGAGCGGGGCGTGCGGGCCGAGCTGCATTCCACGCCCAACCCCCTGACCCCGCCGGCCTGGATCGCCCTGATGACCGGCCGCAATCCGGGGACCCACGGGGTGTTTGATTTCATCTGGTCCGAGGAGCGGGGCAGCGAGGTCTATTTCACCCTCTACAACTTCCGGGATATCCAGTGTGAGACCATCTGGTCCATGGTCAGCCGACAGCAGGGGCGGGTGGGGACTCTCAACTTTCCCATGATGTCCCCGCCGCCCGAGGTGAACGGGTACGTGATTCCGGGCCTGGTATCATGGAAGCATCTGCGCCGCAACATCTTTCCCCGCCAGGTCTTCGAGGAACTCAAACAGCTTCCCGGTTTCAGTGCCCGCGAGATGGCCTGGGATTTCGATATGGAGAAGGAGGCGGCAAAGGGGGTGCCCGAGGAGGAGTATGAGAACTGGATCCGGTTCCATATCCGGCGGGAGCGCCAGTGGTTCGCCGCGGTCCGGCACCTGATGCGCACCCGGCCTGCCGATCTTACCGCGATCCTCTTCGACGGTCCGGACAAGATGCTGCATATGGGCTGGCGGTTTCTCGACCCGGACCTCTTTCCCGCGCAACCCACGTCATGGGAAGCGCGGATCAGGACACTGCTCCATGAATATTTCCGGGAGCTCGATACCTTCCTGGCCGAGATCGAAGCGCTGGCCGGGCCCGAGGCCCGGATCTTCATGGCATCGGACCATGGTTTCGGGCCCAGCCGGGAAGTCCTGCGGATCAATACCTGGCTGGCGGAGCAGGGGTATCTCACCTGGCGGCAGGTGGAGGACCTGGCCGAGGACGACCGGGAACGGTATCGCCGTCTCATTGACCGTCATTTCGTTCTGCTCGACTGGGATCGGACCACTGCCTATGCCAGCACCACCACCTCCAACGGCATCCACATCCGGGTGGCCCGGTCCGAGGGCGGGAGTGGCGTGCCGGTGGCGGAATATGAAACCTTTCGGCAGGAGCTGATCGATAAACTGTACAGGATCACTGACCACGAGGGCAGGCCGGTGATCAGCCGGGTCATGACCCGGGAAGAGGCCTTTCCCGGGCCCAACAACCTGCGGGCCCCGGACCTGACCATCGCCACCCGTGATCATGGTTTCCTTTCCATTGTCAACCGCGAGCCGGTTCTCTACCGGCGGCCAAAGGTGGAGGGCACCCATTATCCCGTGGGTGTCTTCATGGCTGCCGGCCCGGGAATTAGCCGGGGCGGGAGCCTGGGAGCCATGCAACTGGTGGATATCGCGCCCTGCCTGCTGCACAGCCTGGGCCTGCCGGTGCCGTCGGACCTGGAAGGAAGGGTGGTGGAGGGGCTCTTCCGAAAGGAGTATCTGGAGGAGAACCCGGTGCGGCAGGGCAGGCCAACGGTACGGCCGGATTCCTATGCCCTGCTGGATCATCATACCCTCGAGGCCGACGAGGAGGCGCAGATCATCAAGCAGCTCCAGGCCCTGGGGTACATGGAGTAGGAAATATGCAGAGATCGGGCCGGGTGCAGGGCAGGGGGGTCACCCTGAGTTACCGCTGTTTCGGTGAGGGGCATGACGTGGTGCTCATCCACGGTTTTGCCGCCAACTCCGCCTTCTGGAACATCAGGATCCTGTTGACCCTGGCCCGGGACTACCGGGTCACGGTCTATGACCTGCGTGGTCATGGCCATTCCGGCATGCCGGCCACCGGCTATACACCGCAGGACATGGCCGGCGACCTGGAGATGCTGCTCGATCACCTGGAGATCGAAAAGGTGCATCTGGTGGGACACAGTTTCGGTGGGGTGGTAGCTCTTCGTTACAGTCTGCTTCATCCGCAGCGGGTGGCGGGCATCACCATGGCCGACTCGCGCATCCGTTCCCTGCAGCCCACCCAGCGGCCGCGCGACTGGGCCAACTGGCCCGAGGCCAGGGAGAATCTCCGCCGGATAGGGATCGAGATCTCCCCTGACGAGAAGGAGGCAGGGCTCTTCCTGCTCGAGCAGCTTGCCCGGCCCGAGTGGCAGGAGCGACGGCAGGAGCTTGCGGGCACACCGCTCTTTGTACCGTTCTGCCGCAAGGGCGGCGGCAGACGTTCGGCCGAGCGCTGGACCAGGCTGCTCTCCACCACCACGGCCCGTCAGGACCTGGTCCGGACCGACGGCCTTGCTCCGGAGGAGATCGCGTCCCTGCACCTGCCGGTGCTGGGGGTCTACGGCGAGCGGTCGCGGGTTTTGCCCACCCTGGCGCGCCTGCAGGGGCTGCTGCCCGACTTCCGTTGCGTCCTGGTACCGGAGCGTGGCCATTTCTTTCCGCTCACCGATCCGGACATCTTCATTGCCGCCCTGGGGGAGTTCCTGGCCGAGACCGGCTGGGAGCGCGCCGCAACCATGGCGACAGGGGAGGCGGCCACGGATTTTGTGGAAGCGGACCGGGTCCTCGATCCATGAAGGGCGTTGCGGGCAGGGTGGCCATTGTCACCGGCGGTACGGTGGGGATCGGCCGGCAGGTCTGCCTGGCCCTGGCGCGTCGGGGCGCACGGGTGGTGGCGGTGGGCCGCAGCCGTCAGCGGCTGGAGGACATCGGCAGGGAGCTGGCGGCCCTTGCCGGCGATTCGCGGTGCCTGGCCCTGGCCGGCGACGTCCGCCGCGAACAGGACGTGGAGGCCATGGCAGCGGAAACCCTGGCCCGTTTCGGCCGTATCGACATCCTGGTGGCTGCGGCCGGGATCCTGCGGGGTGGCGACGGCAGCCTGCGGTTGCTCAAGGACATGTCCCTTGCGGAGTGGGACGAGGTGCTGGACACCAATCTCAGGGGGGTGTTTCTGGCCAACCGGGCCGTGCTGCCGGCCATGATCCGCCAGGGTGGGGGTGATATCGTCAACCTTTCCTCCACGTCGGGGAAAAAGGGGCTGGCCTTTGATTCCGCCTACTGTGCCTCCAAGTTTGCGGTCATCGGCCTCACCGAGGCCCTGGCCGTGGAAGCGGCGCGGTACGGGATCCGGGTCCGCTCCCTGCTGCCGGGTGCCATCGAGACAGGGATGTGGAACCAGAACGGGCCGCTGCCCCGGCCGGGTGCCATCCTGCCCGTGGAACGGGTGGCGGAGATGGTGATCTGGATGCTGGCGAATCCGGAGGATATGGATCTCGATGGGGTGGTCATCGAGCCGGCGGCCAGAGGGCTGCACAGCGGCTGGCTGGCCCATCACAGTAAGCGCTCACAGGAAGCGCATCTTTGCACGGTCGTGCCTGCCCGCATAGGTAGGCTATAGCGGTCAGGCACGCCTGCACAAATCTGCGGCCCCTGAGAGCGCTTGCACCATTGTGGTCGGACAGACCGATGGTAGCCATCCCGTGAGGGGTTAGCCATCACAGGGTATCGGCTGCCGGAAAAAAGCCGTGCAACAGAAGGAGTGGACGCCATGACAGGAGAGAGGAGCGCCAGGCTGGATGGACAGGTGGCGGTGGTCACCGGTGGCGCCTCGGGCATCGGCCGGGCCTGCTGCCACGCCCTGCACCGGGAGGGCGCTGTGGTGATCGTGGCGGACCTGCAGCGGCAGCGGGTCGAGACGGTGGTGGAGGAGATGACGGCCGCGACGGCAGACAATACGCCCCTCGGCTTTGCCTGTGATGTGCGCTCGGAGGCGGACATGGCGGCCATGGCCGTACTGGCGGCCGACCGTTGCGGGCGGCTGGACATCCTGGTCCACTGCGCAGGCATCCTGCGTGCACCGGGCAGTCCGCCGAAATTCCTGCACCAGATGAGCGTGGAGGAATACG
This sequence comes from Desulfobulbaceae bacterium, assembly GCA_026987195.1. Classification (GTDB taxonomy): domain Bacteria; phylum Desulfobacterota; class Desulfobulbia; order Desulfobulbales; family Desulfobulbaceae; genus DRKI01. Next base: position 6,477 of record JALSNC010000135.1, read on the forward strand.
CGGCTGTGATCGATGTCAATCTCAAGGGGACCTTTCTCGCCAACCGGGCCGTGGTGCCGCAGATGATGAGGCAGGGTTCCGGCCATATCATCAACTTTTCCTCCACCTCGGGCCTGAAGGGCCGTGCCTTCGATTCGGTCTACTGCGCCTCCAAGTTCGGGGTGGTCGGGCTGTCCGAGGCCCTGGCCGAGGAGGTACGCTCGGCCGGCATCCGCGTGCACGTGGTGATGCCGGACGCGGTGGATACCCCGATCTGGAACCAGAACGGGCCGGTGAAGGCGCCGAAGAATTCACTGCCCCCGGAGCGGGTTGCCGATCTCGTCACCTGGCTGGCCTGCCTGCCCGACGACACGGTGCTCGATCATCTGGTGATCAGACCATTTACCGCCCGGCGGCGGAAGAGGAAGAAGAGGAAATCGTGATGAGCGACACAGCTCTGGGCCATATCCGGGTCATCGACCTGAGTCACCATGTGGCCGGTCCCTACTGCACCAAGCTCCTGGCCGGTTTCGGGGCCGAGGTGATCAAGGTGGAACGGCCCGGTACGGGTGATCCCATGCGGAGCCTGGGACCGTTCCACCAGGGAAGGAAGGATCTTGAGCGCAGTATCCCCTTTCTGTGGCTCAATACCGGCAAGCAGAGCATTACCCTGGATCTGAAGAGCGAAAAGGGGCAGGAGATCATCCGCCGTCTGGTTCAAGAGGCCGACGTGGTGGTGGAGAATTTTTCGCCCCGGGTCCTGTCCTCCCTGGGCCTTGCCTATGACGACCTGCGGACCATCAATCCGGCCCTGGTCATGGCCTCCATCTCCAATTATGGCCAGGATGGTCCCTATCGTGATTACAGGGCAGACGAGATCTCGCTCTATGCCATGAGCGGGTTGATGAACGAGACCGGCGATCCGGAGCGCGAGCCCCTCAGGGCCGGCCCGGACCTGGCTCAGTATTCAGCGGCCATGTGCGCCTATGCCGCCATCTTGTCCGCACTGCATCGGCGGCAGGCCACCGGGCGGGGGGAGCATCTGGATATTTCCATCCAGGAGGCTGCTCTGGTCAACATCGAGATGGGCCTGGTGGAGACCCTCCAGCTCGGTCAGGTCCGGAAGAGGACCGGTGATCGCCATTCCATGATGCCCTGGCAGCACTACGAGTGCGCGGACGGCGAGGTCGCTGTCATCTCCGGGCCCATTCGCCACTGGCGCAGGGCACGGAAGATCTTTGATGAACCGAGGCTGTTTCAGTCCAAGTACGATCACTGCCTTGTGCGGCGGTTTCTGCGCGACGAGTATGAAGAGATCCTGGTCCCGTGCGTGAAGCAGTACAGGAAGAAAGATCTGTTCTATGCCGGCCAGGAGCAGGGCCTGGCCTTTGCCTACCTGGCGACCCTGGAAGAGGCGCTGGAGCTGCCGCAGCACAGGGCCAGGGAGTTCTTTACCGAGATGGATCATCCGGTGGTGGGCCGACACCGGTACTGTGGCGCTCCGTTCAGGATGTCGGCCACGCCATGGCGCAGCCAGCGGGCCCCGCTTCTGGCCGAGCACAACGCAGAGGTCTATGGTCGTCTGCTCGGGTTCACAGAAGAAGAGATTCAGGCCATGGAAGAGGAGGGGATTTTCTGATGAGCGAACAACCCTTTGCGGGAATACGTGTTCTTGATTTTGCCCATGAGTGGGCAGCCAGTATCGGTCCCCGCCTGCTCGGTGACCTGGGAGCCGAGGTCATCCGGGTGGAGTATGCACGGAGGATGTGCGTGATCCGGGGTGCCAGACTGGGCAGAAAGATGTATAACCGCCATCCGCGCTGGCACCAGGTGAACCGGAACAAGCGTTCCCTGACTCTGGATCTGCGACAGGAGAGAGACCTGGATGCCTTTATGGACCTGGTCCGGATCTCCGATATCATGGTCAGCAATTCCCGGCCCCATGTCCTGGAGAAACTTGGTATTGCCTACGACGACCTGAAGCGGGTGCGGCCCGACATCATTCTTGTGCTGATGTCGGCCTTTGGCACCGGCGGCCCATGGTCGGGCTTTGCCGGTTTCGGCGGAACCATTGAACCGCTGAGCGGCCTGCAGCAGCTTACGGCCTACAGCCGTCAGGGAAAGCGCTACCGGACGAGGGAGATGGATGTCTGCAACGGTCTGATGGGGACCTGCGCCATCATGACCGCCCTGCTCCATCGGCAGCGCACCGGTGAGGGACAGTTCGTGGACCTGTCACAGACCGAGACGGCCACGCATTCCCTGATGGGCGAACACCTGCTCGAGTATGTCATGAACCGTGAACAGACCTTGCCGCTGGGCAACCGGCATTCCTATTTCGCGCCCCAGGGCTGCTATCCCTGCCGGGGCGACGACCGGTGGGTGACCCTGACCGTCCAGAGTGAAAAGCAGTGGCAGGCCCTCTGCGGCCTGATGGGCAGGCCGCAATGGGTAGATGACGAGCGGTTTGCCGGCCGCTCCCGGCGCCGCAGGTATCATGATCTCATCGACGAGGCCATCGCCGCCTGGTCGCGCGAGCTGTCGCATTACCAGGCCATGCACCTGCTGCAGGGGGCGGGCATCCCCTCGGGCGCGGTCCTCGACGGCCGTGATCTGCAGCAGGATGAACATCTGGCGGCGCGAGACTACTTCATGACTGCAGGCGATGCCGGTGATCTCCTTTTCCCGGGTCTCCTTTTTCGCTCCAGCGGAGGTGACGGCAGGATCTTTCGCCGTGGCCCTGATCTCGGGGAAGGGAATGAATACGTGCTCCGCGACCTGCTTGGCAGACCAGAAGACGAGGTTTCGCGCCTGGATGAAAAAGAGATCGGTACCGGGTATGATCCGGAATGAATTCCTATTCATGTTTCGGAACCTTCGATAATCGGACAGCAAGAGATGACCGTGCCATATCCACGTGACACATCCCCCGGGCCGGGACTGCTGGAAAAGAACTTCCGTTGTGTCGCCGACAGGGGGTTTGGTGACCCGGGCAACGCCTATCCCCATGCCATGGTCTGGTTCCGGGACCACCTTTACGTGGGCACCACCCGTCACAATCTGGCCCTGCGGGGTGCCGTACTGGGCGTGGAGAACGCCCGCGTCGATCATCCGGTCAACATGGCGGTCTGGCCAGTGGAACTGCCGGACACCTTTCACGGTATCTTTGACTATGACATGCGGGCGCAGATCTGGCGCTTCGACCCCCGGACAGAAAAGTGGAAAAGGGTGTTTGTATCGGATACCGTCATGACCGACGATGGCTTCGAGGCGCCGGTCAGTTTCGGTTTCCGCAATTTGGTGCCGTTCCGGTGCAGAGGCGAGACCATGGAGGCCCTCTATGCCCCGACCTGGGGAACCAGTCTCAGCCCGGCCACCATGATGCTGCGGACCTATGACGGCGAAAACTTCGAGTTTGTCTCCGAGCCGGGCCTGGGGCTTGGCAGCGGGTTCAGGGGAGCGCGACCGCTGGTCGCCTTCAAGGACAGGCTCTTCATCGCTCCGGTGATGGGTAAAAAGAAGGCCCAGGCCTGTACCGCCGATACGATGACCATCCTCGTCAATCCGGATCCGGCCCGGCAACAGTGGCAGGTGGCCTGCAGACCCCATTTCGGTGATTCGGGGAATCGCAGTGTCTATTCCATGTGTGTCTTCGATGACCATCTGTATGCCGGCACCCTGAATGTCAAAGACGGTTTCCAGCTCTGGAAGACAAGGGCGGAAGGAACTCCTCCCTATCGGTGGACGAGGGTCCTGACCCATGGCGCTCACCGGGGAAGATTGAACCAGGCGGTTTTTTCCATGTTCCCGTTCAAGGGTGCCCTGTACGTGGGAACCGGCATCCAGAGCGGAGGCTTTGATCGCGAGTACAATGTCGGCCCGGCCCCGCCGGAGGTGTTGCGGGTCTATCCCGATGATTCCTGGGAGCTGCTCACCGGCACGTCCCGGATCACTTCCGACGGCCTGAAGATCCCCTTGAGTGGCATGGAGGCCGGGTTCGGCAACATCGCCTCGGCCTATATGTGGGTCATGCAGGAGCATGAGGGCTGGCTTTACGTGGGAACGGCAGTGTGGAGTCCGTTCCTCAGATTCTACGGCTGGGAACGGTGGCCCAGGCGGGTGGACAAGATCATCGACTCTGTACGATTTGATGAGTATATCAGTCGCAGTGCCGGTTTTGACATGTGGCGGACCCGGGACGGGGTTCAGTGGTTTCCGGTAACACGAAACGGATTCGGCAATCCCTATAATATCGGGGTTCGCACCTTTGCCTCCACACCGTATGGCCTGTTCGTCGGCAGTGCCAACTCCTTCGGTCCCCGGGTGGCCGTAAAGAGGGCGGCCGGATGGGTGTATGAAGATAATGTCCGGGGCGGTCTGGAGATCTGGCAGGGATCCCGTCCGGTTCCACAGGCGGCAGTGGCAGGAAAGGGCACTGCCGCCGGTGACAACACGCTGAAAGTCGTTGGGAGCAGGAGAAAGGTGGCAGGGCTCGATGCCATCGTTTCATGGTTCTATCGGGATTCCGGTTTTCGCCACGTCGGTTATTGGGCCGAGGACACTGTCGACGGCAGGTCGGCCGGCGAAAACCTGGTGGATGAGCTGATCGCCTTCCTCCGTCCCACAGCGGCTATGAAAATACCCCTGCCCCCGGACGACGAGGAGCTCAGGACCTGGCTTGAAACCAGGAAGCAGCAACCGCGTCCCGATACTGCGGACCGACGCCTTGAAGGGAAGATCGTTGATCTGAACTGCGGGCACGGTGCCACGACCGAACGTCTGAAGAGTTTTTTTGCACCGGAGGATATTCTCGGAATCTGCTTTCACAGGGACGGACCGGACACATGCCGGGGCAGGGTTCCAGGACTCACCTTTCGTTACTCGTCATCCACCAGGCTGGCCCTTGAGAGCGGGACCTTTGACCATGTCATATCTGCCGAGGGCTTTGTCGATCTGCCCCGGGCGAACATACTGGGTGAGGTATACCGGATTCTCAGGCCCGGCGGACGTCTCGTTTTTTCCGACATCCTCTGGCAGGACGGGGGCAGGAAATCCGGGTTCCGCTCAGGGAGGAGACAGCTGGCACCACCGGGGCCTGAGGACTACCGGGAGCTGTTGCGACGACAGGGATTTGTCAATATCCGTATCGTCGATGCCACCGGGTTCTGCTGGCAGCGCTTCCAGACCTTTGTCGCCCGGTGCCTGGAACTCAAGGTTCTCGTCAACATGGAAGAGCTGGATGAACTGAGGAAGATCGTGCCTTTTCAGTACCGCCAGCGGGGACAGGTGTCCTTCTATCTGCTGATAGCGGCTGACCGGGGGTGAATCGGAACGGGGCCGGGTGGTGATGGACTGGTCAGTCCCGGCCCGTAACCCAGGAGGAGAGCTGGTTTGAGACCCGGAGTAACAATAGTTTCCCTGCTGGTACTGCTGCTTGTCTGTGTGCAGTGTGCTTCCCATGGTTCCGAGAAGAGGGGGGATATCCGCAGGTTGAAGCAGGAATTGGATGCCATCGACAGTCGTCTAGGCGAGATCGACGACAATGCCGCATCGGGCCGCTTTGTCCTCGGGTCCGGTGACTATGAGCGGTATATCCGCATCGGCTGGCGGAAGCGGCGTTATACACTCCATGTACCGCCGTCTTATTCGTCAAAGACTCCCGTGCCCCTTGTCCTCAACCTGCATGGTGGTGGCGGCCGTTCGGCAACGGCACGCCTGCAGACGGGAATGGACCGCACCGCGGATCGTGCCGGGTTTATCGTCGTTTATCCCGATGGTACCGGCCGCACCATCTGGTCGCACCGGCTGCTGACATGGAATGCCGGCGAGTGCTGCGGTCCGGCAGTGGAGAAGAATGTCGATGACGTGGGGTTTATCAGTGCAGTCCTGGATGACGTCGCCTCCCTGTTCAACATCGACGCCGGGAGAATCTATGCCACCGGGCTCTCCAACGGGGCCATGATGGCCTACCGTCTGGCCTGTGAACTGAGTGGGCGGATCGCGGCCATCGGGCCTGTGGCCGCCACCATGGGACTTAAAGAATGCCGGCCCACCAGGCCGGTCTCGGTGATTCATTTTCACGGCACGGCTGACAGGAATTCTCCCTTTGCAGGCGGTGTCGGATCCCTGGCCGTGGTCAAGATGCAGCACATGTCGGTGATGGACGATATCATGTTCTGGGTCAAGGTGAACCGGTGTTCGCCCGAGCCGGTGGAGAAGTACAGCCTGCCCAACACCACGGTGGAGATCTTCCGGGCCGGTGACGGCACCGAGGTGGAGCTGGTCAGGATCGAGGGAATGGGACATGGCTGGCCGGGCGGCCGGGAGATGTTGAGCCGGGAACTGGAAGGGGACGTCTCGCACAGTATCAACGCCAATGACATGATGTGGGATTTCTTCCAGCGGCACCCCATGCCATGGGCGGAGAAGAGGGTCGCTTCCGGTATCGGCCCGGTACGTTCCTTCGGACCCGACAGGTAGGACAATGCGAGACCATACTGCCAGAGTCCGAAAATCCGGGGCGTCCATTGACAGGGCTGCCAGTGTTGACCTTCATGGTCTTGAAAAAGGCTATGACGGCATCATGTACAATGCTCTTCTCGACGAGTATGTGGGCCACAGCGATTTTTTCAATTACGGCTACTGGGAAGAGACCACGAAGAATCAGCAGGAGGCCTCGGAGAATCTGGTCCGGCAACTGCTCGCCTTCCTCCCGGAACTATCCGGCAGTATCCTGGATGTGGCCTGCGGCAAGGGTGCCAGTACCCGCTACCTGCTCCGCCACTATCCTCCGGAGGCGATCACTGCCATCAATATCTCGGAGCGGCAGCTGGAGACCGCTCGCAGGAATGCGCCGGGTTGTTCCTTCCACCGGATGAACGCGACGAATCTTGCATTTCCGGACCGGTCGTTTGACACTGTTCTTTGCGTGGAAGCTGCCTTTCACTTTGACACCCGGGAACGGTTTTTCCAGGAGGCATGGCGAGTGCTGAAACCGGGCGGAATGCTGGTCCTGTCGGATATACTCATGCATCTTGATGCCGAGCGGAGGCGTGCCTTCCGGACCGAGAAGAACCATGTCCGTGACCTGGAAGAGTATCGGCAGGTCATGCAGCGGTCCGGGTTCCGGGATGTGCAGGTTATTGATGCCACAGTCCGGTGCTGGCACGGTCATTACTGGAGCGTTGTCAGGTTTTTTCATCAACGTTTCCTGGCCGGCGAGCTGGACTATCCGGGATTGCAGCGTTGCCTGGACCGGACGTACAAGGTCGTGCCAGACCTGGACTATTACATCCTGGCCGCAGGTCGCAGGGGATGAGCATGGATGAGAGAATGCAAGGGAACATGACCTGCGGAGCGGCCCGGACCAGGGAGTGTCGACACGTCGGGGAGCGCTACGACCGGATGGTGGACAGCGGCATCCACTGCCAGTACTACGGCCACAGCGATTTCCTCAACTACGGCTACTGGGACGAGACAACACGGGACCAGAAAGAGGCCTCGGAGCGGCTGGTGGAAAAACTGCTCGAGTTCCTCCCCCGGCGGCGGGGCCGGATCCTGGACGTGGCCTGCGGCAAGGGCGCCACCACCAGGTACCTGTGCCGCTATTTTGCGCCGGAGAAGATCGTCGGCATCAATATCTCGGCCAAACAGGTGGAGATCGCCCGCAGGAATGCTCCGGGCTGTACATTTCTGGTCATGGATGCCACGCGGCTCGATTTTGCCGATCAGAGTTTTGACGTGGTGATCTGTGTGGAAGCGGCCTTCCATTTTCTGACCAGGCGGCAGTTCTTCCGGGAGGCCTGCCGGGTACTGCGGCCCGGCGGCTGGCTGCTGCTCTCCGATATCCTGATGCACGCCGAGGCGGAGAAGCGGCGCCGTTACCGGCACGAGGAAAACTATGTCCGCGACGAGGTCGAGTACCGGCAGCAGCTCGAGGCCACGGGATTTAACCCCGTCCAGGTGGTCGATGCCACCGAACCCTGCTGGAAGGGACATTTCATGAATGTGGTGAGGTTCTTTCACGAAAAGTTTTTTGCCGGCGAGATCGACCGTCGGGAACTGGCCGAGCGCCTTCGCCTCTCCTACGACAGGGTGCCGGATACGGAAAAATATCTTCTGGTCGCGGCACGCAGAAGGGAGTCGGCCGCCGAACCTTCCATCTGACGAGGTTGTGCCATGTGCGCTGTAGCCGTCAACATGACCTATGAACCCTTTTCAAAGGAGCCGGAGTATGTGGAGGCGAACCGTGCCTTTATCGCCACCCTGCCCCTGGGCGGAGTCCGGACCCTGCTGGATCTTGCCTGTGGTACCGGGGTGATGACCGATCTCCTGGTGGAGGCCTGCCCGCACCTGCGACGGATCCTGGGGCTGGACCTCTCCCTGGAGTCGATGCTGATCGCTGCCCGCCATTTCCGTGAGCAGGGAACCCTGGCCCGGCGTGGTATCAGGCTGCAGCTCCTGCAGGGCACCGCCGATATCCTGCCGGTGGCCGACGGCTGCATGGACGCGGTTATCATGGGCAACTCCATTCATATGCTGCCCGACGAGCGGCACCTGCTGCGCGAGGTGGCGCGGGTGCTGAGGCCAGGCGGCCTGTTCGCCTTCAATTCCTCCTTCTGGGCCGGCACCATGCCGCCGGGCACCGAAAAGGTACACCACGAGTGGGTGAAACAGGCAGCCGTCTATCTGATGAACAGGGACCGGGAGCTGCGGCGCCGGGGCAAACCCGGCATCCGCAGGAAACGGGGTACGGCGAAAACGGCCTTTTCCAGGCCATGGCTCTCCATCGGTGACTGGCAGGACAGGCTTGATGAGGCCGGTTTCGCCGTGCAGGCGATCAACCGGCGGACCGTGCTCATGGACCGTCGCTGTTTCGAGACCATTGGTGCCTATGCCGGCCTGGCCTCGGTCCTGTTCAGCGGTTACCCGGTGCAGCTCGCCAGCGAGGCCCTGCAGGAGACCGCGGGTTCCGCCCTGGCCGCCATGGGGGTGAGCGAGGTGCCGCGCCTCTGGCTGGAGATCACGGCGGCCAGGAAGGAGACCGTCTGAAAGCGGGGTGTCCAGGATGTCTGGAACCCGACAGGACATTACACATTGCTTCCGTGAAGCGGAAGAGGAGGACACGGTGAAAGACAGGATTGATCTCGTGCTGTTGACAGACGAACCCATTGCCTGGGAGGGCGATTACTGGTTCCGGAGTGACGAGAAACTGGGCCAGCAGATGCGGGCCCTCGGTTTCACCAGGGAAGACAAGGAACGGGTGGAGAAGCAGTACGGTATCACCGACTACTTCCGGCCGCTCCCCTTCCTGCCGGGCGAGGATCCCGGGACCGCTCAGCAGCTCTACCGCATCCGTGTCCCGCACCGGCCGCACCTGAGTCTCTGCGACCTGGCCACCGTGGCCAGCAGGGCGGGCTATTCGGTGAAGGTGTTTGACAACATCCTCCGTTTTCCCCGGCGGATGGAGGAGGTGAAGAGGGTGCTGGCCGAAAGGCCGCGGGCCGTGGGCCTGTCCACCACCTTTCTTCTCAACGAGATCATGGTCCGCCGCTATATCGGCGAGATCCGCAAGATCATGGCCGGCGATACCCGCCTGATCCTGGGCGGTCCCAGCATCCGCAAGCTGCGGCACCTCCATGATCTCGGTGATTTCTGCGTCTTCGGCGATGGCGAGGAGGCGATCATCGCCATTCTCGAGGCCCTGCACGGCAGACGGGATCCGGCCACCATCCCCAATGCCTCGTACAAGGATGCGGACGGCACGGTGCAGTATGGTGTCAACGGCCGCCGCGCCAGCCGTCTGGACGAGACGGGCCGGCCTTTTCTCGCCAGCAAGGTTCGCATCCCGGTGGCCGACTGGCGGCACGTGCATCGCAGCTATAACCATGTCTATGCCATCGAGTTCTCCCGCGGCTGCCAGAAGAACTGTTTCTACTGCTCCTATGACCGCGGCAAGACCATCCGGCCCCTGGAGGATATTCGCGAAGAGCTGCTGGCCAATGCAAAACTGGGCATCACCCGCTACCGGATCAGCGATTCCAACTTTACTGACGGCCCGCCCCATTATCCGAATTATCCCGAGGATATCTGCCGGCTGATGATCGAGCTGGACCTGGGACTTGAATGGTCCTGCTACGCCCGGGTGGACGACATGAACGACGAGCGGGTGGAGCTGATGAAGCGGGCCGGCTGCTTTGCGGTCTTTTTCGGTATCGAGTCGGGTGATGACACGATCCTCAAGAAGATGAACAAGATGCACACCGTGGCCGATGCCGAGCGGGGTGTGGCCATTGCCAGGAAGCATGACATCTTCTGCCATGCCAGCTTCATTGTCGGCTATCCCGGCGAGACCAGGGAGACCTTTGAGAACACCCTGGCCTTCATTGATCGTACCCGGCCCAATACCGTCAACCTGGGCCAGTTCCGGGTCGAGCATGACACCATTGTCTATGGCCGCGATGAATTCGAGCTGGAAGGTGAGGGCATGACCTGGACCCACAAGACCATGGACTCCACCATGGCCGACCAGTGGGTGGTGGAGGGTAACCGGTGGCTGCTGGAAAAGGGGATCTGTCTCGGCACCGAGTGCGGCTTCCCCACCTTCATGGGCCTGGGGCTGTCGGTGGAGGAGTCGTATCAGACCATGCGGGACCTCGACGTGGTCGGTCTCGAGTACGAGCGGGGCGGCAACGATTTCCAGGAGGCCAGCCGCCGGCTGCGCGATCACATTCTCAACCGTTTCCCGGCCTATATCAAGAAGGACCAGGAGGCGTGGGACATTTGAATCTCCGGAGATCGACAGGTGGTTATGCAAGAGTTCGTACCGAAGATCAATTATATCGGTAATGGCGCCCAAGCCCGGCTCGTCCTGGCCAAGGTACATTATGCCAATGGCAACGAGGCCGCTGCTGTGGAGGAGCTGGAAACGGCCCTGCAGCTTCACCCCTCCCTGGTGGCAGCCATCGTGCTCCTGGCCCGGATCCGTATGGACCAGGGCGAATACGACCGGGCTGTTGATCTGCTCCGGGAGGCGCGGCAGCTGGACCCGCAACTGGCCGAGCCCTGTGTGCTGCTGGCCAGGATTCATGCCGAACATACGGAGTACGATGAGGCCATCCGCTGCTGCCGGCAGGCCCTGAAGCTGGAGGAGGATGATCCCGAAACCCATACCCTGCTCGGAGAACTTCATCTGGCGGGCAAGCGCAGCGACGAGGCAATCCGCAGTTTTGAGCGGGCCCTGGAGCTCAATCCGCAGTCAGAAGACGTCTGGTACCGGCTTGCCACGGCATGGCATGAACAGGGCGACGAAGAGGCCGCCACCAGGGCGGTGCAGGAGGCACTGCACCTCAATCCCGCCATCCCCCAGTCCCATATGGCCCTGGGGGATATCTGTTTTGCGCAACAGAAGTATGATGCCGCCCTTGCCGCCTACCAGGAGGCCCTGGCCATCAATCCGGCCCAGGCCACGGTGCATGCCCGGATGGGCGATGTTCATCTGCGCCGTTCCCGGTTCAACCTCGCCATTCTCGAGTATCGTACCGCCCTGTTCATCGACCCCCGCATGGTCGTCTTTCATCAGCGGCTTGGCAACATCTATATGACGTTGAAAAAATATGACCAGGCCATATCCCATTACAAGAGTGCGCTTCGCCTGGACAACAAAGATCATACGGTGCACGCGGATCTCGGTGATGTTTTTTATGTCCGCGGCTGGTTCGATGAGGCGCTGGAAGAGTACCGGGCCGCCTTGGAGCTGATCGGCGGCCGGTGCGACGAGGCAGAACGGTTACTGAAGCAGGGGCGCCGGGATGAAGCCATTGCCGCCTGTCGCCGGGCCCTGGAGCTCGAAGAGCTGGAGGTGGAGATCGCGCCCGAGAAGAGGCGGACAACCGCCTATGACCGTGACAAGCGAAGGGAAGAGCGTTATGAGTTGAACCTGCCCGTCAATATCCAGTCCCTGGAGGATGAAACCTATCTCGCCTCCACGGTCAATGTTTCTCTCCATGGCGTGCAGGTGGAGTGCGACGAGGAACTGCAGGTGGGAGATGAACTGCAGATCATCGTTGAGCGCAGCAGCAGGATGAAGCCGGTGACGGTCCGGGGACGGGTGGTCCGTGTCGATCGGCGCAAGGCGGGCAGCGGCTATGTCGCCGGAGTGGAACTGCTGTCCGATGAGGATGTTGGCCGGGACTGGCAGGAGATGCTCACTCTCCCGGGGCTGATCTAGGGGGCCTGGAGAACAGGAGAAGAGATGATGCGAGATTTTCCCAGGCTCGATACTGTGGTCAAGATCACGCCCTATGTCGGCAGGGGCGGCGTCTTTTCGTATCTCATCGAGCATCCCCGGCAGAGCGTGGTCTTCGAGTTCGGCGAGGAAGAGCATTACATCTGCAGTCAGCTCACGGGAGAGAACTCGCTGGCGGATATCTGTGAGGGTTTCCGGCAGCGGTTCGGGGTCAGCCTGGATCACCGGCAGCTTGCGGCCTTTATCCGGAAACTGCACGCCGAGGGATTTCTGAGCAGTACGGCAGATGACGGTGAATCGGAACACAGGTTTTCCATCAATGACAGGGTCTGGTGTCTGTTTGACCCCAACCGTCCCTTCCACTGGCTCTGCCGGTGGCTGCGTCTGCCCTTCTTCGTCTTGTTCCCGCCAGTTTTTGCTTTTACCCTGTTTGCCGCCATCGGTATTCTGGTCAGAGATGGCGGCTATTTTCTCTTTGAATGGAAATTGCTGGCCAGGGAGCACTATTTTCTGCCCTTCACGCTCACGGTGATCGTCGCCATGAATCTCCTGGGCGAGATCGTCAAGGGGATTGCCTGCCGGCACTACGGCGGCCAGGTCCATAACTTCAATATACGGTTCATCTATCGTCTGTTTCCGCGTTTCCAGTGTGATATCACCGACACCTTCTACGAAACGGAACAGCCGGCCCGGATCAGGATCATTGCCGTGGCCATGGCGGTGCAGCTCATGGTGGCGACGTTCAGCGTCATTGCCTGGAAGGTGACCGTGCCCTGGTCGCAGATGCACTTTGTCTGGTCGTTCATCTCCTTTTCCGCATGTATCTACCTGGTCTTCAATTTCAATCCACTCCTGCACCGGGATGGCTACCAGCTCTTTCGCACCTGGCTCGATATCTACGGGCTCCGCCGCCGGGCCATCGGCTATGCCCGGTCGGTCTTCCTGCTCCGGCCCTTGCCGGAGCCGTTGACGCTCAGGGAGCGGCGGATATTTTTCTGGTACGGTACGCTTTCGGGGATCTTTTTCCATCTCTTCTGGCTGCTGTTTCTCGGCCTGGTCGGTTTTTTTCTCGTCAGGACCCTGAGAGGGGTCGGGGCGTGTTTTTTTCTGCTGGTGCTTTTCCTGCGTTTTGAACAACAGGTGAAGGGTATATTCATGCGAATGGGAACCTGGGGAGAGAGAAAAGTGATGATGAATCAAGCAGGATCCATCCGGATCCGCCACCTGGTACAGATCGGTCTTCTGATCGTTGTCATCGTGGTCATGCTGCTGCCGTACCGGTCAACGGTCAGTGGCGAGTTCCGTCTGCGGCCCCGGGCCCAGTTCGGGATCCGGGCCGAGGTGCCGGGCAGGATCGAAAAGGTCCTGGTGCACCAGGGCCAGATGGTCAGAGCAGGCGAACCCGTGGCCCGGCTGGACCGGCGGGATCAGGAGCGCAGGCTCAGGGAGGCGCAGGCCACCTATGACAACATCAAGGCCCAGCTCGACCTGCTCAAGGCCGGTCCCAAACCCGAGGAAATCGCCCGGGCCCAGGCGGAGGTGGATGCCGCCCGCACCAGTCTCCGCCACAGTGAGAAGCTGCTCAAACGGCAGGAAGAGATGTACAGAAACAAGGCCGTGTCGGAAAAGGACTATGACGAGGCCCTCAAGGTGCGCGATATGGATCGGGCCCGGTTGCAGGTCGCGCTGAAAAACCTGGACCTGGTCAAGAGCGGTCCCCGCGAGGACGAGATCCGGTCCATGGAGGCCCAGCTCCGTGCCGCGGAGGTGGACGTGACCTTCAGCAGGAAGGATCTGGAATCCACGACCCTGGTCAGCCCCATTGACGGCAGGATCATCAGCTCCTTTCCGGTACAGGAGGAAGGGCAGTATCTGGAAAAAGGAGACCTGTTCGCGGTGGTGGAGGATGCCAACCGCCTGCTGGTGGACATCCAGTTGCCGGAAGAGGATATCAGTCATGTCCGCCAGGGAGCGGATGTGATTCTCAAGACCTGGGCCGAGCCGGGGAGGAAGTATACCTCCACCGTCCTTGCCATCGCACCGGTGGCCTATGACAAGGAAAAGGGGCGTATCGTCCGGGCCCTGTCCAACCGGGAGTGGCTGGTGGAGACGGAACAGTCCCTGGTACGGGAAGGCAAGGTGGTGACGGTGCTGGCCGAACTGGACAATCAGGATGCGCACCTGAAGAGCGACATGACCGGCTATGCCAAGATCGTCGCCGATACCCGGCCGGTGTATGCGGTGTTCTTCCGCTGGCTGGACCGTTTTGTCCGGGTCGAGGTCTGGTCGTGGATTCCCTGATGCCTGATGCGGGTACTCGTGGAACAAACCGGACGCAAATCAACCCATGGTGAAATCGTGAACGTGTTGAAACAGTCGATAACCGGGCCGTTGATCTTCAGGAGCGGCGCCCTGGTACAGGTGGCGGCATGCCTGGTCTTCCTGTCCTGGTCCGTGGTCCATGCCGGGGACGGGGGCAGGGGCATGGCGGGAGACGATATTCGCATCGCATCCCTCCAGGTCGCGGAAAGCCGGGAAAAAGCAGGGGACACACCTGTTTATGCCCTGGAAGATGTCTTCAACCTGGCCCTGCAGGAGCATCCCCGCATCCGGGCCGCCGAGCGGCGGGTGGTGATCAGCAGGCTACTGCCGGCCAGGGCACGGGTGGAGATGATGCCCAAGCTCAATGCCTATGGCACGTACAACCATGCGGACCGACCCATTTTCTACTACGACCGGGAGGTCGTGCCCGAGGACCAGACCATGGGCGATCTGGAGCTGCTGCAGCCCCTGTTCAAGATGACCTTCTTTCCGCGCCGCAGGCAGGCGTTCGAGGAGATCGAAGGGTCGCGGCAGGAGTATTTCCAGCAGATCCAGGACACCCTCTACCAGGTGGCCCAGGCCTACTACCAGGTCCTCCAGGCCAGGGAACTGCTCCGGAACGCGCGCGATTTCGTTGACCTGACCGCCGAGGGCATGCGGGTTTCCGAGACCATGTTCAAGGCAGGCCAGGTGACCGAGGATGTGGTGGTCCGGGCGGAACTCAATGTCACCAAGGCCAGGGGCAACCTGCTGGAGAGCGAGAACAACCTGGAACTGCAGAAGAATATCCTCAGGAACCAGGCCCGGATCCGTGCGCGTGATTTCGAGGTGGCGCCGCCGCCCGGGCTGCAGCCTCCGGCAGAGGATTTCGAAACCATTTTCAAAAGGGCCCTGGCGAGCCGCCACGATTACCAGGCCGCGAAACAGCAGGTCAAGGTTTCGGATCTGGACGTGGAGATCGCCGAGGCCAACTTCTGGCCTTCCCTGGAGGGTGCTGTCAGGTATTACGTGAACAACAACCCGGCCTACGACCAGGACTTCAACTACCTGCTCTCATCGGTGCAGCTCAGTATTCCCCTCTACGACGGCGGCACCAGGTATTCCCAGCTCAGGGAGCAGCGGGAGAACCTGAAGATCGCCCGTCTTGCCCTGCGCGAACTCTATGACACCATCAAGGTCAACCTGCACACGAGCCTGACCAACATCGATTCCTACCGGAACCGGCTGGAAAACCTTAAAAAACAGGTGGACCTGGCAGAGAAAACCTACGAGATGACCAATACCCGGTTTTCCTACGGCGCCGCCACCAGCCTGGACCGGGACCAGGCGGTTACCGATCTGAACCGGGCCCGGACCGAACTGATTGTCACTTCCTATGAATATCAGATGGAACTGCTCAACCTGCGCAAGGTGACGGGCACCTTTGTCGAGGAAAAGGTCGCGGTGGCGGCAGAGAGGGAAAAAAACGGGGAGGAGCGCTGAGGCGGACGCCATGCGGGACGATACTGATCAGACCATCACCATTGTCTCGGGCCTGCCGCGGTCGGGCACGTCGATGATGATGAAGATGCTCGAGGCCGGCGGCATGGAGATCGTCACCGACAATGTCCGTCGGGCCGATGTCGACAACCCCAGGGGATATTACGAGTACGAGCCGGTCAAGAAGATCGGCCGGGACGCCTCGTGGCTGCCGGCAACCCGCGGCCGGGCCTTCAAGATGGTCTCCATGCTGCTGCAGCACCTGCCCCGGGAATATTCCTACCGGATCCTCTTCATGGAGCGGGATCTGCGGGAGGTGGTGGCCTCGCAGCGCAAGATGCTGGAGCGTCAGGGCGGGCAGCCGGCAGCGACCGACGAGCGGCTGGAGATGATGTTTGCAAGGCATCTCCGCCAGGTGGGAACCTGGCTCGAGGCGCAGGACAACATTGTGCTGCTGTCAGTGCCCTTCCGGGACGTCCTGGCGGAGCCGTCGCCATGGGCGCGGAAGATCAGCGAGTTCTGCGGCCGACGGCTCGATACCACTGCCATGGCTCGGGTGGTCGATCCGTCGCTTTACCGCAACCGGGCAACCGACCTGTAGGTGGAAGAGGTGAATCTCTGCCTCCATGGGCCGGGTTCGGCCCATGGAGGCAGAGGGAGGCGGTACGTCCGTCTCTTTCAGTTGCCCGGGCCGGCGAGGCGGCCACCCTGCATGCGGCCGCGGCCACCGGCCACCGGCTCGCCGTTTTCATCGACCATGCCCCGCTCTCTTGGCGAGGTGATGATGTCGCTTATCTGCTCCGGCGTCAGGTACTGTGCCTGGTAGGTGACGCCGGCCATGGAGAGCCGGGAGGCAAAGGCCCGCAGATGGTTGCGCGAGCCTTTGACCAGGTTCTGATAGACGATCCTGATGTCGGTGTTGTCGGTCTTTGCCAGAAGATCGTACAGGTCCCTGATGTCCAGGTCCTCGATGGTGGCGCCGACCTCGAGGGCATCGATACGTGACCGTAGGCCGCGGGCCACCAGGCTGTCATAGAGTCCCTGAATTTCGCTGTCGGTGAAGACGCCGACGGTGGTGTCGGTGACCGGGTCGCTCAGGCTGTACTTGTCGAGAAGGGTCCGCACCGAATCCATGTGGCGCTGCTCCGCCTGGATGATGTTGGCAAAGACCGGATCATGCCATTTCCGGTACAGGGCCTGATAGACGTCCCGGGCCAGTTTTTCCTCTTCCCGCATCCTGAGCAGTCCCACCTCTTCCTCGGTGCTCAGCTCCTGCATGGGCAGGCCGGCGACAACGGAGGACAGGCCGGCGTGCCTGCCGCCACCGCCACCATGGCCGAAGCCGCGTGCATCTCCTGCCGCCGGGATCAGGAGTATGCCGGTGATGAGTGTGATGCCCGCAATTCCTGTAATGCTGTTCTGTATCTTCATGATCATCTCCTGGATGGTGTAGTAGTGGTTGTGGGCCGGGCCCATACGGGGTGTCGCACGATGAGAAGCAACAAGCGTGCCGTGGAGATGATACTGTTTTTTTTGACGTGATTGCCAGTGGCTGGGTCTGTCCGGGAAAGAGAGGCCCGGCAGGGCGGGGAGGAAAGACGACATTTCCTGTCCCGGTTCGACACCATTGTCGAGCCATCCCGTGAGGAGGTACGGGATCAGAGGCGAATCCGTTTGTCGTCGGGCAACTCCGGGTTGGGCTGGTAGAGGATGATGGTCTTGCCGATGAGCTGCACCAGGGCGGAGCCGGTCCGTTCGGCGATCTGCCGGGCGGCCTCTTTCTTGTGCAGGGGACAGTTCTGGCCCAGTTTCACCTTGATCAGCTCCCGGGCCAGCAGGGCCTGGTCCGCCGAGCGGATCAGGCTTTCGGAGAGCCCTTCGCGGCCGACGTGCACCACCGGGTCCAGGTGGTGGGCCAGGCGGCGCAGGGCCTTTTTCTGTTTGCCGTTCAGGGCCGGAGGTGTTGTCATTTCGTGGTGTGAGGTCATGACTGAAGGTATCAGCTGAAGAGGTTGGTGAAGATGCGATAACCGCCCACCCAGGTGCCGATGGCCGAGCCGACGCCGGTGAGGATGAAGACCAGGAAGACCCGCAGCAGTTTGTTCTGCCACCAGCCGCGCACGGTGGCGATGTCATGTCCCACGGCCTCGAATTCGCGCACCACCGGCGGTCGGGTCATCACCTGGACAAAGGCACAGACGTAACCGGCGCCGATGACCGGCGTCAGGCTGGTGATGGGTGCGGCGGCAAAGGCGGAGAGGATGGTGGCCGGGTGGGCCCAGGCGAAGAGGGCGCCGATGGCCGACGGGATACCGTTGGCAAGGACCCAGTAGAGGGCGTTGGAGCCTGCCTCACCGGCCCCGTGGCGGAAGCCGATGGCGATGACCGAGAGGATGATGGCGGCGGGAATGGACCAGCCCAGGACCTTCCAGGCCCTGGAGACCGGCGGTATGGTGTCGATTTCTGCCAGCTCGTCCGCATGGTCCTCGCCGATCACCCGCATGATGCCCTGCATGTGGCCGGCGCCGACCACGGCCACCAGGTGCCTTCCCGGCGCCGACTTGATCTTTTCCGCCATGTAGATGTCACGTTCGTCGATGAGCACCCTCTTGGTATCGGGCAGCGATTCTCCCATCTCCTCCATCAGTTCGGAGAGCACGTCTTTTTTGCGCAGCTCGGCCAGTTTTTCCTCGTCCAGTTCCGTGGTGTCGAACAGGGAGGCGAACAGGGTGGCCAGCAGGTAGCCCTTCTTGAACCAGGAGGTGGCGTGCCAGGCCCTGCGCAGGGTGACCCGCACGTCCCGGTCGCAGAGTTCGACCCGGATACCGTGTTCTTCTGCCGTGCGGGCCGCTGCCAGCAGCTCGGTGCCCGGCATGGTGCCGAGCTGGCCGCCCAGTTTTTTCTGGTACGAGGCCAGGACCAGGTTGACCAGGAGGGTGGAGAGCTGCTTGTTGCGGATCACCTGTTTCAGGTCCAGGTTTTCCCACCGCCGGCGCCTGGAAAGGGCGGCATACCGCTTCTCGTCCAGCTCGATGCAGACCGTGTCCGGTCGTTCCTCTTCGATGATCCGTTCGACCAGGTCGGCGGACTGCCGTGAGATGTGGGCCGTGCCCACCAGAAGAATGATCTTGTCGTCATGGCGGATGACGGCAACGTCATCACCATGGTGGTGGCGCGGAAAGACTTCGTCTGTCATGAATCGATCGGTTCTATGGTGATGACGGTGGGCTGTTGTGCTCTCCCGCCGCCGGAGGTTCGGGTTCTGCGTTGCCGGGCCGCCTGCAGCATGTCCCATTCCACGGGAATGATGATGATGGTCAGGAAGGTGGCCGTGCAGAGCCCGGTGACAAAGGTCGTTGCCATGGTGCCCCAGACCAGGGAATACTCGGGGATGCCGATGGCCATGGGCAGCAGGCCCAGGGTGGTGGTCAGGGTGGTCAGGATGATGGGCCGCAGGCGGATATTGGTGCCGGCGACCACGGCCTCGCGCCTTCCCAGGCCCCGGGCAAAGGACTTGTTGATAAACTCGATGAGCACCAGGGAGTCATTGACCACGACCCCGGTCACCCCAACAATAGCCATGAACGAGTTAATAGTAAAGAGGGAACGGGAAAGAAAGGTGCCGTAGATCACTCCGGTCAGGGCGAAGATCACTGCCGAGATAATGATCAGGGGCTGGACATACGAGCTGAACTGGGTGGCCAGGATGAGGTAGATCAGCAGGAGGGCGATGAGAAAGGCATAGGTGAGCGAGGTATAGGAACGCCGGGTCGATTCGTATTCGCCGGCAAAGTTGAGGGCAACGCCGGGATAGTCTTCCTGGATGCGGGCAAAGTATCTTTTCACCCGGTTGACCACCATCTGGGACGAGACGCCGCTGCCCTCGCGGAGGTTGGCCTTGAGGGTCACGGCGCGCTGGCCCTGGAAACGGTGGAGAGAGCCCGGCTCCACGGTGAATTCCGGCCGGCAGACATCCTGCAGCCGCACCGGCCCCTCGGCATGTTCGATGACCGGTGTGGTCAGGGCCCGGGCAAAGGGGAAGGTTCCCGGGCTCTGTATCCGCACCTTGAGGTCGATCTCCTCGTCCTGCAGCCGGTACTTGCCCACCACCTGGCCGTTGAGTACCGAACCGGCGACCAGTGCCACCTGGCGCGGGCTGAGACCGTATTCGGCAACCCGTTGCCGCAGGATGCGGAAACGGAGGACCCGTCCGGGCTGACCCTGGTCATCCTGCAGGTCGATCAGGGCCGGCCCCAGGGCTGGATCGTTGCGCAGAAAATCCTTGAGACGCGCGGCAAGTCCCTGGACCAGGTTCAGCCGTTTCCCCAGGACCCGAATGTTGAGATCCTTGCCCGCGGGCGGCCCGTCCTTTTCCGGCCGGATGCGCAGCGAGAATCCCGAGTCCGCGAAGTGGGCCAGCCTGCGGCGCATGGTCTCCAGATGGTGGAGGATGTCGTTTTCCGGCGCATCCTCGAACCTGCGTTCCCTGATCGCCGGCAGGGTCACCACCACATGCCCCCTGTTGCTGCCCCACACCGGCATGTAGTCCTCGTTGAGGTAGAATCCGGCCACGCCCTGGGCCGAGGTCGCCATGCCCGGGCCATCGGCCATGACCTCGGCGGCGATCTTCCGTACCAGGGCATGGGTCCGTTCGATGGGGGTGCCCACGGGTCCGTCCAGTTCCACGTAGTAGATGGAGTAGTCGTCCGGGAAGAAGGTGACCCGGATCAGGTTCTTTCTGCCGGTGAGCGAGAGCGCCGCGATCACCAGGGCGACAACAAAGGCCAGACCGAGGATGGTCAGGGTGGGCAGCCGGTGGCGGAGGACGAGTTGCAGCAGCCGGTTGAAGAAGCGGCGGTTGAAGGCCATGAACCAGGTGTCCTCGATCACGAAACTGTGGCTGCCGACGCTGATCCGGTAGTGGCGGCCGCGCTGCATGGCCTGCTGCCGGGCCGGCCCGAAGTCCAGGTAGTGGATGGGCAGGATGAGAAGGCACTCGAAGAGCGATGCGGCCAGGGCATAGGAGACGGCCTTGGGGATGATGGCAAAGAATTCGCCGATGGAGCCGGTCATTATCAGCATGGGCAGGAAGGCGGCGATGGTGGTGAGGGTGGCCGAGATCACCGGCAGCATCACCTCGGCTGCGCCCTCGATGACCGCGCTCCTGCGGTCGCGGCCGGCCTGGATGTGGCGGTAGATGTTCTCCACCACCACGATGGCGTCGTCAACGATGATGCCGGAGACCAGGACAAAGGAGAAGAGCGACAGCTCGTTGATGGAGTTGCCGGTCATGTACATGATGGCCATGGTGACCAGGAAGGCGAAAGGGATGCCCACCGTGGTCAGGGCGGCATTGCGAAATCCCATCACCGCCCAGATCAGGATCGAGACCAGGATGACTCCCAGCAGCAGGTTGAAGCCCAGTACCCGCATGGAATCGCGGATCTTGACCGTGGAATCCTGGGTCAGCACCAGCTCGACGTTTTCGTCCCGGTAGCGGTCCCGGTTGGCGGCCACGATCCTGCGGGCCGCGTCGGCAATGGCGATGGCGTTGCCCTGGCGGGTCTTGATGAGCTGCAGGCTCACGCAGTCGCGGCCGTTGACCGATGACATGACAATGGGCTGGCGATGGGAGAGATAGCTGTCCGCGGCGATGTCACCGATGCGGACAAAGGAGCCGTCGCTGTCGGTACGGACAATGGTCGCCATGACCTGCTGCCGGCTGCGGAACCGTTCATCCACCCGCAGCATGAACTCGCCGCCGCCGGTGGTGTAGTCCCCGGCCGGAACGATGACGTTGGCCTCCTGCAGGGCCCTGGTCGCCTGGGCAAAGGTGATGCCCAGCTCCGCCATCCGCTCCGGATCGAGGACCACGTGGAACTCGCGCACGTATTCGCCGACCAGTTTGACCTCCTTGAGGCCGGGGATCTGCTCCAGGCGGGTCTTGAGATCCTCGGCGATGAGCGTCAGGGCGCGGTTGGAGCGGTCGCCCACCACGTTGACGGTGATGGCCGGAAACCAGTCGTTGACATCGAGTTCGTTGAACCTGGGCGGATCGATGGCAGGCGGCAGGTCGCGCAGGATCCCCTGGACCCGGAAGCGGAGCTCGTCATACCCCAGCTGGTAATCGGTGTCGTCGATGAACTTGACCAGGATCGAGGAACGTTCCCGGTAGGAGTTGGAGAGGATATACTCGACGTTGTCCAGGTCCTCCAGCGCCTCCTCGATCCTGCTGGTGATCAGGGCCTCCACGTCCCCGGGCGAGGCACCGGGATAGAAGGTATCGATCAGGACCTTGCCGAAGTGGATGTTGGGATAGCGCTCCACCGGCGAGCGCACCAGGGCCCAGGCGCCGATGACCATGAGGATGACAAAGACCAGGTTCAGCAGAACACGCTGGCCGAGGGTGAAACGGAGAAAGGGAGTCACCGTACCTTACCTGGGATGGCCGGGAGAGGGCAGGAGGAAGATATCACCGGCAGTGATCTCGGGCGAGATGATACGCAGCCACCTGCCCTTGTCACCGGCGGGCGGCGGCGCCGGCCCCAGAACAATAATCCGGACCTGGGAACCGTCAGGCCTGGTGAGCCAGTTCTCCTCATAGCGCTCCCTGACGGCTGCCGCCGGAACCCGGAGGGCGTGCATGGGGTCCTCCATGGTCAGGCGGACCACGACCCGCAGACCGCCCTGTTGCCGGGGCAGCCGGGCAAGGGTCTCCCGGTCGACGAGGAGGTCCAGCCGCACCTTGCGGGTGGCCGGGTCGAACCCGGGCGAGATACGGTAGAGGGTGGCCGTACCCGGGAGCCCCTGGTCCGGGAACTCCAGGCGGATGGGCTTTTCCTCCCGCAGTCGGGCCAGTTCCGGCGCCGTGACGGCAAGCGGCACGATGAGGCCGGTATAGTCGCCGCACCTGGCAAGGGGCGTGCCGGCAGTGACCCACTGGCCGGGCTCCAGGTTTCTGCGTATGACCAGCCAGCCGGCCGGTGCCGGCACCGCGTGCCGGGCCAGGGTCTCCTCGAGCCTGCGCCGTTTGGAGGCGAGCTGGTCCAGCTTGAGCCGTGTCTGGTCACGTTTGAGTTCAAGCTGGTCGAGGCGGGCCTGGGACGAGGCCCGGTCGGTGAGCAGTTTGCGGGCCCGCCGGACTTCACGCTCTTCGTAACGGAGCTGGCGGCGGGCCTGCCTGCGGGCGATGGCATTGGCCTCCAGTTCGAGGCGGATGAAGGTGGGATCGATACGGGCAAAGACGCCGTCCGCCGGCACCGGCTGGCCCACATCGGCCCGGACCTCCAGGCAGCGGCCGGAAACCTCGCTGACAATGTCCATGCTGGCGCGGGCGCGGGTGAATCCGGTCAGCCGGATGAGGCTCTCGGACGGCAGTGCCGTGCAGGTGGAGTCGGCGTGAAGCGGCAGGGGCAGGAACAGCAGGGCGATGACAACGGCAAACAACCTGTATGTCATGGCAGGGGAGGGATCATTGCGCAGCTTCGATAGTGTTGTTTCTTTATGGCTGCGGCCGGATCAGGGGCCAGGGATCGGGAATCGTCACAGGGTAGTAGTTCACCGGTTGCGGCGATGCGGGCGACCTGCGGAGATGCCGGCCTAGCCCTTCTTTATCGCCAGTTTCTTCCCGGGGTGGATCATGTTGTTCCGCAGGTTGTTCCAGCGGCGGATATCCCGGGCCGAAACCCGGAATTTTCTGGCAATGGTCCAGAGCGAATCACCGGTACGTACCCGATACCAGGTCACCCGGGTCCGGCTGCCGGTTTGTCCGGCGGGCCGGTACTTTTTCGTTGCATTGAGCACCGGCAGAGCGGGATCATCAGCCCGGGCCGTCTGCAGAGAGCCGCCGCGGGCGCTGCCATCGTCCAGGTAGAGCGCAAGCTGTTCCCCGGCCCGTATCCGCCGCACGTCGGTGATATTGTTCCACTGCATGATGATGTGGACCGGCACGTTGTACTGTTTCGAGATCCGGGACAGGGTCTCGCCCCGCCTGATCCGGTGCAGGATCAGCCTGCCGTCCCGGCCGGCCCGGGCGAAACGCGTGTCCGGGGTCTCCCCCTCCCTGAGCAGGATGTACTTGGTGGTCCTGTACGGGATCCGCAGCCGCTGTCCCTTGCGCAGCCTGGAGCTGTGCAGGTTGTTGGCCTTGAGCAGGGTGGTCTTGTTGAGGCCGTAGAGCCTGCAGATCCGGGTCAGGGTCTCGTTTCTGCGGACAGTGTGGGTCTTGTAGCCGGTGGTGATCACCGGGTGGAGGCGGGACATGTTCCTGGCCACCAGTTGTGCGGAGCCATGGGGGATCTTCAAGCGGTAGCCGTCCCTGCGCGGCGGCGTCAGGTTCCTGCGCAGCTCGTTGTTGAGGCGGCGTATCTCCTTCACCGAGGTGCCGGCGGCCACGGCCACGGCCGCGAGATCGGTGCGCGGCGGCACCTTGACCATCTCGTAGCGGACCGGATCCTGGTATTCGACATCGGTGAACCCGTACTTTTCCGGGTTGCGGGCGATCATGATGGCGGCGATCAGCTTGGGCACGTAACGCTTGGTCTCCAGGCGCAGGTAGCGGTGTCGGGCCAGTTGCCAGAAGTCCCTGGTGCGGTAGCGCTTGATGGCCCGGCGGATCTTGCCCTCACCGGCATTGTAGGCGGCAACCGCCAGGTACCAGTCGTTGAATTCGTTGTAGAGACTGGAGAGATAGGCCACCGCGGCCCGGGTGGCCTTTTCCGGCTCCCGCCGCTCATCGACCCAGGAGTCGATGCGCAGGCCATAGTTGCGGCCCGTGCCCCGGATGAACTGCCAGAGCCCGGCGGCGTGTGCCCGGGAATAGGCCGATGGATTGAACCCGGATTCGATCATGGCCAGGTAGGCCAGGTCGGCGGGCAGGCCCGCCTGTTGCAGCTCACGGCGGATGAGCGGCAGGTAGCGGGTGGAGCGGGCCAGCCAGCGTCTGAAGTACTTGCGCTGCCGGCCCTGGAACAGGTTGAGATAGAACTCCACCTGCCTGTTGACCACCACCGGAAAATCGTAGGTGACCTCCGGGGCCCGGGATTCCTGTACCTTGCTGCCATCCTCCCAGTCGCCGAGCTGGTTGAGGGCGGCCAGCTCGTCCTCCAGTACCTCTTCCGGCTCCACGGTCACATACTGGCTATCCTCGTCGGTGGCACTGTCGATGTCGGCCTCCATGGCGCCCGGAGCAGTGGCAATGGTGTTCCGGCCCAGGGGGGAACAACCGGTTGCGGCAAAGAGGAGCAGACAGAGCAGACAGAGAATCGTCCGGCCTGAGGGACCCGCCAGGGTGACAGGCTGGAGACGGGTGGGAGATGGTTCGAGTGGGCTCATGGACGGTATTTTTTCTCAGAAAATCAGGGGCCAGGGGTCAGGTTCCAGGTGCCAGGTTCCAGGTTTCAGGGGCCAGGTGCCGGGGGGCTTCGTGCCGGCTTTGGCGGAAAGATGAGGGTTGGCTTCCCGGCGGTGCAGGCGATGTGCTCCGCCTCACCCCCGTTGCATCGCTCTGCGGTGCAACGGATATGCCCTCTGCCTGATTTTCATCGGTTGTCGTGCCCGCACCTGCGGGCATGAAGGTTTGTCCGGAAATCGTTGCGAGCGATAACTTTTTCGTAATTTGCCTGTATTTTCAGGTCGCTACGGAGATTTACCCATGCAACTTGTTATTATCACAAGGTTTCTAACATTAAAGTCCGCCTTTGTACAATAAAAAATGCAACTTTCCGGAAAGTTTTGTCATCGGGACGTGGTATCGGGCTCTTGTGGAAATGCCGCGGATGGAGGGCACCGCAGACGGATCGGGGGAGATACCGCACGGATCAGCGCCGGCAGTGCCGGAAACAAAGAGCATACGCAGGCTGATGGGGGCGGAATAGGGAAAAATCTCCGGGTGTCGGGAAAAACCTCCTGCTGCAGGGAGTGAAAAAGGCTTGCAGTTCCCCTGAAATTATTTATAAACCATCATGCCTGCCTGTGAGTAGAGCAAACGATGAACATCAGACAGAGGGCGTAGTGCACCGCAGAGCGGTGCAATGAGGGAGGGTAAGGCGCGGCAGGGCGCTTTGCATCCGTGCGGCTCGCCTGCATCGCCGGGAGCCTATTCTTCTTCACCTTTCTGCCAAAGGCGGCACGAAGACCCCCGGCCCCCGGTCCCCGGCCCCCGGAACCTGACACCTGGAACCTGGAACCTGGAACCTGACACCTGTCCCCTGTCCCCTGTCCCCTGTCACCCCGGCCGTATCCATGCTTCGCTTTCTGAAATACCTCGTCATCACCTCTGCCTTTCTTGCCATCCTCGCCCTTGCCGGCGCCGGTACGGCCCTCTATTACATGGTGGTGGTCAACCCCGGTCCCGAGATCGAGGAATCCAATATCGAGAAGATTCTCGGCCGCGAGAGCCCGGTATTCTACCGGGACGGTCAGGAGAAGATAGGTGTCCTCTTTCAGGGGGTGCATCGCCAGTACCTGACCTATGACCAGATTCCCCGTGACTTCGTCAACGCCATTGTCGCGGCCGAGGATGACCAGTTCTTTCACCACCATGGTATCGATTTTCCCGGCATCGTCAGGGCCATGATCGCCAACATCAGGGCGGGCCGGGTGGTGCAGGGCGGCTCCACCATTACCCAGCAGACGGCCAAGAATCTGTTCAAGCGCGAATCCCGCAGCTACCGGGCCAAGCTCAAGGAGCTGCTCTATGCCCTGCGCCTGGAATACCGCTACCCCAAGGAAAAGATCCTCGAGTTCTACAGCAACCAGTTCTTTGTTTCCGGTAACGGTCACGGCCTCGGGGTCGCGGCCAGGTACTATTTCGACAAGGATCCCGAAGACCTGACCCTGGTGGAGTGTGCCTTCATCGCCGGCAGCGTCAAGCGGCCCAATTATTACAACCCGTTCACCAAGAGGAACAGGAACCGGCCCGAGGTGGTGCGCAAGCGCGCCAGGGAACGGGTCACCTACGTGCTGGGCAAGATGCTCAAGAACGGCATGATCAGCCAGTCGCGGTACCAGGAGGCCATGACAACGGACCTTGTCTTCAGGCAGGGGCGGATGGCCTTTGCCCTCAACACGGTCATGGATCTGGTCAAGGATGATCTCGCCAGCCCTGCCATCGCTGATGCCCTGGAGGAGCACGGTATCTCCAATGTCTCCACCTCGGGGGTGCGGATCATCACCTCCGTGGACCATGATCTGCAGCAGAGTGCCCTCTATGCCCTGCGCCGGGATCTCTCCCGCCTCGATGTCCGCCTGCGCGGTTATGAGCGTGACCAGGTGCAGAAGGAATACGCGGCCCTCACCTACTCCGGGGATTCGGAGCTGGCACGGCGCAGTTTTCTCTTCGGCACCATTGCCGGCATTGAGGCTGATGCCAGGCAAGGGCCGCGGATCCGCGTGAACCTGGGAGACAAGAGGCCGGTCGGGATCATCGACCGCCAGGGGCTGGAGCGGCTGGTCACGGCCCTGGCCAGGTACCGTGACCAGCGGTGGACCAGGGCAAGCGAAAAGGATGTCAGCTATCTCCTGCAGCAGCTCGCCGAGGGCGACCGGGTCTATGTCAGTGTCCGGGAACTCGATGCGGACGGGACCCCGAGCCTGGACCTGGAACGGTTTCCCAGGGTCCAGGGCGCGGCCCTGGTGGTCAGGCAGGGCGCGATTCTCGCCATGGCCGGCGGCATGGAGAACCGCTACTTCAACCGGGCCATCGATGCCAGGCGGCTCATGGGCTCCACCTTCAAGCCCTTTCTGTTTGCCGCCGCCCTCCAGCTCGGCTGGAACACCACCGACCCCCTGGACAACCGGCGCAATGTCTTTGTCTTCATGGACCGGCCCTACTTCCCCCGTCCCGACCATCACAGCCCCTTTGCCTCTGTCTCCATGAGCTGGGCCGGGGTGACCTCGGAGAACGTGGCCGCGGTCTGGCTGCTCTATCATCTGGCCGATCAGCTCACGCCGCCCAGGCTGCGCGAGGTGGCCGCCCGGCTCGATATGGCACCGAGGACCACGGAGGATGGTGAAGAGAGCTACAGCCGCTTCAAGGGCCGTATTCGCGACCGGTTCGGCATTGTCGTCAACCGGGACACCCTGCGCCAGGCCGCCTATGACCGGGCCGTGCAGCTCCTGGAGGCGGATTTCCTGTTCGAGGACCGGGCCGGGGAGTACCGGGAGCTGCGGGATCTGCCCTTTGGCCTGCATTTTGACCGTTTCATCGACGAGATCTCAGAACAACTGGAGCAAAAGGACCTCAAGAAGCGTGAGCGGCAGGAGCTTCTTTTCCGGCGTCGTCTCCTGCGGGCCAATTTCCTGGCCCTGGAGCCGGTGCAGAGGGCCTTTTTCAGGATGCCGCTCTATTTCGACCAGTTGCGGCGTCATGAAGAGGACCTGTTTTCCTTTTTCAGGTCCTGGCATCCGCCGGACCGGCCACCGGGCGCCTTTTTCCGCGACGGCCAGGGGCGGGTCGTCTTCACCCTGGCCCGCCAGCCCGAGGATGACTGGTATCCCCTGGATGACAGGCGGCTGCTCGACCGGTTGCTGCAGATGGATCGCGATGAGCGGCAGCGGTTCTGGGGCCGGGTCCGTCTCGACGGGCTGCTCAGCGTGGATGCCTATGGTCAGGTCAATGCCCAGATGGCCCGCGAACTGGCCAGCCTGGCCGGGAAAAAGCCCTACAGCATGGAGGTGCTGGCCGAGGTGCGCGATTACCGGGTCATGGTCGGCCTGCAGTACCTGGTGCGTCTGGCCAGGGAGACCGGGATCGGCAGTCGGCTTGAGCCTGTCCTCTCCTTTCCCCTGGGGTCCAACGTCGTCACCCTGGCCGAGGCGGTCCGCATGTACGAGACCCTGGTGACCGGATTCCGAACTGACTCGCGGGCCAGCGCCGGCAATGGGGAGGCCGCCGGTGGAAGCAGCGGCAACAACGGCCGGCATGGCCTGGACATCATCGACCGCATCGAGGCCCCGGGCGGCCGGGTGGTCTATTCCCGGCAGGTGGCCGCCACCCGGGTCTTTGACCCCGGGACCTCGGCAGCCATCGCCAATGTCCTGCAGAACGTGGTCGAGTACGGCACCGGCCGACTCGCGACCAGCAGGGTACGGCTGCACAGTGACGATCCGCAACGGGAGAAGGTCCTTGCCGGGCTCGACATCGCCCCGCCCCTGCTGGGCAAGACCGGCACCGCCAACCGGTTCCGCAATGCCGCCTTCCTCGGTTTTGTGCCCGTGCTGTCCGGGGATGACAGCTCGACCATGACCCTTGACGGGGGGTACACCGTGGGGACCTACGTGGGCTATGACAACAACGCGCCCATGGTCCGCGGGACCACCCATATCACCGGTGCCACCGGGGCCCTGCCCGCCTGGTGCGATATTGCCGGCACTCTGCTGCAACGGGACCATGCCGGCGACCGGGTCGATCCGGTGGACCTGACATTCAATGGCCTGCGGCTCCGCTATCCCGATACCGGGGAGCTGTTCGTGGCCGTGGATCCTGACCAGGGCGGCCTGGTCCTGGCGGGACGCGGTGCCCGGCAGACCACGGTTCCGCCGTCGTCGCCCGTGGTCCTGACCTATGGCCGGGTGGTGGAAAACGGTGTCTTTGAGCCGGCCCGTTTTTTTCGTCCCTTCTGGCGCAATCTCCGGCAGGAACAGCAGCAGGCCGCGGCCCCTGCCGGCACGGCTGGAACCGATACCGACTGAGGCCCGAGCCCGTCGGAACACGGGAAATTCGTTTTTCTGCAGAAAGCGATTGTCCGTGCCAGCGTTATTTGATATCCTCGGGTAGTACGTATCTGTCCGGGGTCGGCAAGAAAGAAAATAAATGATTACAATCAGTTCTTTTGATGCCGGGCCACAGGTGGACAATTGATTCCGCAAGCCAGGAAGAATCCGCCATGTCGAACCTATCCAGTGTGAAGGCCGCTCCGCTGTTCTTTTCCGGCATTCTTTCCCTGATCCTGCTCTCCGGCTGCGTCACTGACCGGCACATGATCTCGCCCTATGAGGCCAGGGCCAGGCGGGAGGCCGCCATGCAGGAGCAGGCCGTCCGTCAGCCCCAGAGGCCGGTGACGCCCGGGCCTGCAGTCCGTGAACCGGCATCCATCGGCACCGGACAGCCCGAGGAGCCGGTGGCGGACAATGATGTGCTCATGCCGGCCCTGACCCTGATCAATGACCGGATCTTTGCCTACGAACAGAAGCTGAACCAGTGGAAGAAGCTGAAAGACCGGGCCGCGGTCCTGAACCTGGACCAGGAACAGGTGGACCGGATCAATACCTGCCGCCAGGAACTGCAGGATATCCTGCTGGGCTACAATACCCTCCACCAGCGGCTGCTGCAGAAACGCTCCCTCAGCAGCGCCCAGCTCCTGGCCGGCACGGCCCTGCTTGACCTGGAGAAACGTGATATCGCCTTCCTCGAAGGTGACTGTTCCGAATTGCTGGCCGGGGGCGGGGAGACACCGCAGTGGATTGAAGGCTCCAGGAGCAGCGCCGTGCGCAAGGCGGCGGACGAGATCCGCGATGCCGCGGACAAGGCGGACTACGAGCAGGTCATCAGCCTCTACGAAAAGATGCCGCTGGCACCGGGCGAGGAGGCACCCTACGAGGCTACCTACCGCTACGGCATCGCCCTGATGAAGAGCCACCGGGAGGCCGATGCGCGCAAGGTCTTTTCCGATCTCCTGGCCGCGATCAGGAAAAAGGATCAGGCCCAGAGGGAATTCCGCCTCATGCAGCTTCTGGGTGACCTGAACTTCGGCCTGGAGGTCTATGACGCGGCCCGCGACCGCTATGAGGAGATCATGCGGATCTACAAGTCCCTGGGTGAGAAGAACGAGTGGGCCCGCCAGCAGCTCGCCGCTCTCAAGGTCAGCGACCAGCAGGGGGAAGAGGTCAAGGCCTATGCCGCCCTGCTCAGGAGCTATCTTGCCTACAACCCGGACCGGGATGGTTTCAGGGTGGTGCAGCAGGCTGAGAAGTTCGTGGAGACCTATCCCTATTCGCCGGTCTCTTCCAGTGCCGATTACATCGTGGAGGAGTCGCGCAAGCGGGCCGAAAAGTGGTTCAGCGATCTGATGGCCCGGGTGGACAAGCTGGAGAAGGAGAAGAAATTCCAGGAGGCGCTGCTGCTCATTGAACGTATTCCGCGCGATATCCTGCCACTGGACAAGCAGGAGAAACTGAAGACCAGGACGGATGAGCTGACCACGGCGGAATCCATTGCCATCGAGACCGAGCGGCTGGTCAGGGAGCAGACCCTGCAGGAGAACTGGAACAGTGCCATGACCCACCTGGAGGCCCGGGAATATGACAAGGCCATCGAGGGCTTCAGCAAGCTGCTGGGAACTTCGTATGAGGAGCGCGCACGGGCCCGGATCGACGAGGCGGCGCGTCTGGCGGCGCAGGAAGACCGGCAGCGGGCGGCCGAGCTCTTTGTCCGCGCCAACCGGACCCATGACCGGCAGAGCAGGATCAAGCTCCTGCTCGCCTCGCGCAGCCTGCTGCAGGGGATCCTTGTCAAGTATCCGCAATCGGACCTGATCGGCAAGGTGAAACGGAATCTCGGCCGAATCGAGGAGGAACTGCAAGCCATTGATCCGGCCCTGCTCT
This sequence comes from Desulfobulbaceae bacterium, assembly GCA_026987195.1. Taxonomy (GTDB): domain Bacteria; phylum Desulfobacterota; class Desulfobulbia; order Desulfobulbales; family Desulfobulbaceae; genus DRKI01. The sequence continues at coordinate 38,107 of JALSNC010000135.1, forward strand.
CCACCCCGGCAACGGTCGGCGGGACCATGCCCGCAACGGCCAGCGAACCGGCTGCTCCGTCCGGCAGCCCGTCCGGAGATTCTGTCGCGCCGGAGGCGGGAGTCACGCCCCAGGACGGGGTCAGGTGACCTCCCGATTTATTGATTTCGAACTTGGAACCGGTCACAGGGGCTGCGGCCCTGTGATTGTATAATCGCCGAACTGTACGTTGGCATAGGGGCCGCACGTTCGCACAGGTGCCTCAGGTTGCTATGGCGTAACCGTTCACCGCTATCGGTAACTGCTGTGAAATGCATGAACTTTTGCGTCATAGCCGGCTATGCCGCCAGGGGGGGGCGGTGTGAAGGGCACGCGGAGCATGGCGCGGGTAATGGTTCGCCGCCATTGGCAACCACCTGAAAAAGACCGATATTTTTACTGGCGCGGAACGCGTGCGGTGCCAGTGACGACGTACCGTAAAACCACAGGAAAGCTGAGAGGAGTAGGGGGCCATGAACAAAAATCTGATTATTGCCATTCTGGCGGGATTTGTGATCCTTGCATCGATCTGGGGATCGGTGGGGAACAATAACTCCAGAATACTGAAGAAGGAACTGAAGCAGGCCAAGGCCGAGATCGAGGCCCTGCAGGGACAGCAGACCGAGGTAAAGCAGCAGGAACAGGGCACTGCCGCCCGGCTGCAGAAACAGCTTGCCGCCAGCAGGGAGAAGATCGCCAAGGCGAGGAAGGAACTGGTCGAACTGCGCAAGGCCAACAAGGCCCTGGAGGCGCAGGTGACCGAACGGAACGAGAAACTGCAGAAACTCGCCGCCAAGGTGACCGGCCTGGAAGAAAAGGTTGCCGGCCTGGAGCAGGCGCTTGCAGAGGAGAAGAAAAAGGCCGAGGCAGTGGCTGCCGGCAGCGAGAAGGCAGCCCGGACCGAAGGTGATGTGGCTTCCCTGCAGCAGCGCCTGAAGGAGAAGAATGTCCAGGTCGCCCTGATGCAGCAGAAGGTCAGGGAGATGGAAAAACTGGTCAATCCCCTGAAAAAAGAGCTGGCGGAGAAGGAAAAGCAGGTGGCCGAACTCGGCCAGCGGCTCAAGGAACGCGATGGCCAGCTTGCCACGCTGCAGCAGGCCCTGGAGGAGGCAAACAGGCGGGTTGAAGGATTTGTCACCCGGCTCGACGAGAAGAAAGCGCGCATTGCCGAGCTTGAGCAGCAGATGAAGACCATGCGGCAGGAGCTGGAAGAGAAAATCGCCGCCCTGCAGAAATCCATCACCGACAACAAGGCGGTCCGGGTGGCCCGGCAGGATCTGGCCGCTGCCCGGGAGAAGCTTGCTGCCGCCGAGGCCAGGGTCAAGGAGCTCGAGAAGAAGCTTGCCGCCGCTGTCAAGGAGGCCGAGGTGGCCCGTCAGCCCAAGTCGATGCTGGAGCGTGACCTCGAGGCGGCCAGGGCCCAGATCGTCGGCCTGGAGAAGATCGTCGAGGAGAAGAACGCCGCCCTCGAGGAGGTCAGCAGCGAGCTCGACAGTGTCAGGATCAACATGAATGTGCTGCTCTCCAAGATCGCTGAACAGCAGGATACCTTGCAGGAGCTGCAGAATGAAAACCAGGAGCTGGTCAGGGAACTGGCAGCCAAGAACGACCTGCTCGCCGAACTGCAGGAGCAGTCGCAGGCCGCTGCGGGCAGTGACAGGAACTGATCACGAGGTTTCGAGCCCGGCCCCAGGGCAGGCCGCCAACCGGGCATGGGTCCGGGCGCCGCAGGACCCTGCAGGCGCGTCTGACCACTGCAGCCTACCTGAGCGGGCAGGCACGACCGTGGAAAGATGCGGTCCCTGTAAGCGCTTACGAATGAACAGGAGGGCCGCGCCAATGACCGGCAGGACGACGTGCCCGCCAAGATGAAGGCGCAGGTGCTGCGCTCCCTGGCTGATCTGGCGGAACATACGGAACCGCTGGATTTCTGCGACGTCGAGATCCCGACACCCGGACCCGGTGATGTCCTGATCCGGGTGTCGGCCTGCGGCGTCTGCCACACCGAACTGGACGAGATCGAGGGCCGCACCCCGCCGCCGCGTCTGCCGGTCATTCCCGGCCACCAGGTGGTCGGCAGGGTGGAGAAGGCCGGGCAGTGGGTGACCAGTCTGCGGCCGGGAGACCGGGTGGGGGTGGCCTGGATCTTCTCCGCCTGCGGCGCCTGCCGGTTCTGCCTGGGAGGGCTGGAGAATCTCTGCCCGCAGTTCAGGGCCACCGGCCGCGATGCCGACGGCGGCTATGCCGAGTACATGGTGGTCGGTGAAGCCTTTGCCCACCCCATCCCTGACAGTCTCGGCGATATCCAGGCAGCGCCGCTGCTCTGTGCCGGTGCCATCGGTTATCGCTCCCTGCACCTCACCGGAATCGAAAACGGTGAGCCCCTTGGCCTGACCGGTTTCGGGGGCTCCGGCCACCTGGTCCTCAAGATGGTCCGCCATCGCTTTCCTGATTCCCCTGTCTATGTGTTTGCCCGCAGCCCTGTGCAGCGCGCCTTTGCCCAGGAGCTCGGCGCCGCCTGGGCCGGCGACACCGAAGATACCCCGCCAACACCCCTGCAGGCCATCATCGATACCACTCCGGCCTGGAAGCCGGTCCTGGCCGCCATGGAACACCTGGCGCCGGCCGGCCGTCTTGTTATCAATGCCATCCGCAAGGAATCCCGGGACCGGGATGTCCTCCTCCAGCTCGACTATCCCCGCCATCTCTGGCTGGAAAAAGAGATAAAGTCCGTAGCCAATGTCTGCCGTTCCGATGTTCGTGAATTTCTCAGTATCGCGGCAGACATCAATATCAGTCCTGAAGTGGAAACCTATCCCCTGGCCGATGCCAATCGTGCGCTCATGGAGTTGAAGGCCGGCCATTTCCGTGGCGCAAAGGTCCTGGTGATGGAATGATGAATTCCATAAAATACTGCTTGATATCTCGATAGGTGGAAAAAATTGAGATCAAGATGATAAATGGAAAATTTATTGGTGTTTTTTCCGTCTTGGTCCGATTAATATTCTGATATATGGAAATCAAGGGCATCTATAAGGTCCAATATGACGGAAAAAGTACATATATCAACAATGATAGGTCGGACCGCTACGCGCTCCGACCTATCGTCCGCCGGATGAGCTGCGCTCCATTGGGCCCGACAGCCGGAGCGCATACGCGCTCCGCCTATCA
>JALSNC010000136.1 GCA_026987195.1 Desulfobulbaceae bacterium
TATGTCTCAATACCTTCTCAAACAGGTAACTGGCTGCGCCTGTCAGGCCGAAAGAAATATATCGTTTTTTTCGTAAGTTGCATAGATGTTTTTGAACGGGTCCGAGTCGACATAGGGGCAATGTCGTGGCGGTCGATAAATAAAATCATGATATTTCAAGCGGATAGGTGTCGCGAGGGGCGCGCGAACCTCATTTGTGTAAAATGTGGCGTATCTCGTTGTTTTGCAGAGTATCTTCTGCCAGGTCCAGGGGCGACCGTCCCGGGAGTTCATGGTTCGCGTCACGATGCCTTGCGGTGTCCGGCGAGAGGATGTCTAGAGGGTGGATGTGGCACATGAATGGCCCGGCATGAGAAGCGAAAAGAAGAAATCAGGAGGGTGCAGGCTCCTTTGTCTTGCAGGAGCGTTACCCATGGTCGAGTATCTGGTGCAGCTCGTCGGCCAGGTCCCTGAGCCGGGCCCGGCTCTGCTTCATGGCTTCGGAGAGATCGTCCCCGGCGCCTTCGGCCGGCAGGATTGTGGACCACCAGTCGAGGTAGCGACACAGTTGCCTGCGGCTCGAGGCAACCGGAAAAGGGTCCCTGCTGTGGTCATGGATGAAGCGTGCCTGTTGCCTTGCCTGTTCCGCGAACCGTGAATCGCTGTCGCAGGCGGCTCGCAGGAGGTTCAGTTCCATGGCGCTGGCATAGGCCCAGATCTGAATCTTGCTGCCGTGGGGAGCCTGCATGTCCACCGAGGCGGCAAAGACAGCCGCATGCCATTTCTCCATGTCCTCTTCGTTCAGCTTGCCGTGCAGGATCATCTGCAGGACGAGAAACTGGGTCAGGCTCCAGTGCGGGGACCGTTTCTTCACTTCTTCGGTTCCGGTTTCTCCGACAGCGGTCTCGGCCGCCTGGAGGTACATGCGCCGGGCCTGCCGGAGGCAGCGAAGGCTTTCCTCTTTTTTGTTTATCTTGTGGAATATCTGGGCCTTTCGTTTGGCGATGGTGCCCTTGAGGGCCAGCACTTCCATGGCATAGCAGGGATGGTCGGGCAGCCTGGCGGTCTCCTTGTCCAGGCGTCTGATGAGAGCTTCTGTCCTGTACCGGTCCGACTTGTCTTCATCCTGGTCGCAGTGTTTCGTGTTCTTGTTATTGTCAATGGAGCGGAGCAGGTTTTCAATGACCTGGATCTGCCGATGATAGAAATAGTCACGCAATTGTCTTTCAAAGTCCGCGGGCAGGGAGATGTAGCCCACCAGGGAGGCCCAGTCGCAGGAGCCGCATGAGGAGGATGTAAAGAGGGCCCGACGTGCCTCGTGGAGGGCCATGCGCGGGTCACAGCCCCGGAGAAGATGGGAGTAGATGGTCCTGGTCATACGTGTCGAGCCGGCGAAAGAGAGGGGAAACTGGACGCCGATGACCACGGGTACGCCTTCGTCGTGCAGCAGGTGGGCAAAGCTGCCGTGGCTGTAGACCACGTCCCCGGCCGAGGCAATGTTACAGTTGGCCAGGGTGACGACCAGGGGCAGGCCGGTCCGGCTGCGGTTGCATCGGTGGTGCGTGCCGGCGCTCAGGGCCGAGGCAAGACAGTCTGCGCTGATGACCTCGGTGCCCGTCCCGGAGCAGCCTTTCAGGCTGATGCCCACCGGCTCGCCCGGCATGGCCGGGTTCCTCGCGCCATGGGCCAGGATATGCACGTGGGTGAAGTTCCCGGCTGCGCACACTTCCCGGATGTCTTGCAGCGAGGCATTGTTGCGGAGGACCAGCATCCTGTCGAGTTTTTCTGCTATCTCCTGACCCGAAGGACTCTGTCCAGCCGGCCTCGAGCCGTTTCGGCGCAGCTCTTCCGGCAGCCACGGATCAAGGGCCTCGAGCAGGGCGCGCAGGTGGGCGATGACGAGCCGGTCGGACACGCCGGCGGCAATGAAGAGGATGCGTGGCGTCCTGTTCCATTGGAGCGGGGGGTGCATCATGGAGCGCGTGCTCCGGGTAATGCAGACCGGCGCCTTGTTCTGAAAGGCGAGCCAGCTTGCCGGGCTGCCTATGCAGCCGTCGGGCACCTTGGCGATCTCGAAGGGGAGCAGGGAGAGTTCAGTGGCCGAGAGCACGATCTGCAGCTCCATCAGGCCCTGGTCATGATGTGCGCCATCGTGAAGCTGGGGGACGAGGCCCGGGTTGGCGGCCAGGATTTCGGTTATTTCCTCTCCGGTCCGATCCAGTATGGCACGCTGGCGGGCTGTTGCTTCGGAAGGGGTGATGCCGGCGCCGTGGGGTGCACAGATGCGGTTCAGGCGATCCAGCAGGACCCTATGTTCGTAGGGGATGGTGATCGAGGTGACCCCTGTTTTGCCGCAGACTCCCAGGTAGGGAGTCAGGGGAGAAAGAAGCTGGTTCGCGGCCTTGCCGTGCCGGAGGAGCTCGAGGCGGATGGTGCGGATTGTCATGGCGTGCTGATGAATCTTGTGCTGTTGCTGACGTCGGTCAGGCTGCCGTCGCGGGCGGCCTGGAGGAGTTCTCCGCGGACACCGTTGTTTTCCGCCCGGATGTGGGCCAGGGTATATTCCTCGCGGATCATGGCCGGCTCGATCTTCTTGAGCCCGGCGGCATCAGCGCCGTCCCCGATGGCCTGGAACACCTTGAAAAAGCGTTCCCGGTCTTGCAGAAGATCGGCGGGAAAGCACAGGACATCGGTCCAGGTGCCGGAATTGAGATAGTGCCGGGATTCGCTGATACCGATAGAGCGGCAGAGGTGGGTGTGGCCGGCAACGAGGAAGTTGATCTCGTCGCCTGCAAGCTCGGCAATGTTCTCCCGGATACGGTCGGGCCCGGTGATCGAAAAACTCCGGTCTTCCCGGAGCACGTCGTTCAGGGTCCTGCGCAGTGACTCGGCCTTTTCCTTGGAAGAGCCGACCATGTCCATCCACGAGGGCAGCCAGGCACGGAGTTTCCGGAGCCGGAGATCAAGCAGGATTTCGTCGTCTTCGCCGGGCACGTCCTCGGAGATTTCGTTTACATACTGCTGCCAGGCTGCGGCGAGCAGCGCGTTGTCATCGGGCTCCGGGGCGAGGCCGGCAAACACCCTGTCCAGTTCCTGCAGCTCCCGGAGCGCCCGCCGGGTCTGCTGCGGCACCCCCGGTGTTTCCCGGTCCGAGAGACAGGCCATGGCCATTTTGTCGTCCAGCGGCCCGGCAAGAATCTCCGGCAGCCGCCACAACCATTTCGTCAATCTGGATTTTTTCCCCGCAACAGCATGGAGTATGGCCACGACAACCGGAATCTCCGGCTTGAGCAGGTCCACGAAGGGATAGGAACGCTTGAGCCCGTTGAGCACCTCGATCACCAGCCGCGTGCCGGGGTTGGCCGGAAAATCGACCGGTGTTCTGCCGCTGACACAGGCCGCCTTGGCAGCGAGCAGCCCGGCAACGTCGATCCTGTTCCAGGGATCGGTTGCATTGCCATGGACAAGCAGGACATGGGCTCCGCCAATCCGACAGCGGAACCCGCTGCCATCGGCCACAAGCCGGATGCGGGACCTGGCAGCAGGGTCGTCTCCGGCCAGGCGGGCGAGCAGGGCATGCCGTACTGGTGGCAGGCAGAGCTCCAGATCATGATTACCCAGGGTGACGACCAGATGGTTGCGGCGGCGGGAGATAAAGGCGGCAAGGGCCTCGAAGACCGGCGCAAAGGCCGGATCGGCCATGACGCGCTCCAGGTCCTCCACCGCGTTGCGCTGGTTGAAACAGCTGTGCGGATGCTCGGCCAGGAAATCGACAAAATCACCATTGATGACCAGGGCCAGGCGCTGATCGTCCCCGATACCATGGCGCAGCCGGCCGATGGTGGCAGCCAGGCGCTCACCCTGGGAAAAGATCTGGAAACCCTGGCGGCCGCCCAGGTGCAGGTCGGAGATAGCATAGAGGTGGTCGAAACGGGGCGGATAGCTGCTGTCCATGGCACAGGTATGCAGGGAAAAGGGAACAGAAAATACCATTTCCGGAAAACAGACCCTACCACGGTCGCCTGGGAATGTAAACCACTGCTGTTTCGGGGAATTATCTCTGTCGGTAAAAAAATACAGATGCAAGGACGCCGGAAACCGTTGGGAGAGAAGGAAAAACAGCGATCAGCGTGAGTTGTGCGAAAAATGTGAGCAATATATTTTATTTACATCGAAAAATCATGGTGCTAGAGTGTGTCTCCAGCAACCCGGGATCCTGCACCGGGTTCTGCCTCTTTTTCCGACCCCCGGGAGCGCCGCATGCACCTGCTCAATCGCCTGGTCAACCTGGCCCGTGTCTTCCTCGAGGGTCGCGGTCTGCCCTTTCTCGGCGCCGGCATCAGTATCAGCGCTCGCGTCCATTGTGCCCCCGAGATTACCCCCACTGTCGGCTGGATGATCCGGCAACTGCTTTCCGACCAGGTCCTCAACAGGCTGGTCGGAACAGATGACGCATGCCAGCGCCAGCAGGAACTGTTCAAGGCCTTGGGCAAAGATGGAGATCGGACTGACCATTCCACTGACAGGGATACGCTGCGGGAGGAGATTCTTAAGGCCGTTGATGACCGGCTCGGGATCTGTTGCGAAACCTTGAATTTTCTTGATCTCCTGAGCCACCGTGACGTGGTGCGGGCCATGAGGATATGGAATTTTGCCGGGCTCGATCCCACGCCGGCCCACTACTATATCGCCTTCCTGGCCCAGGAGGGGCTGGTCAACGAGGTGATCACCACCAATTATGACTGTTGCCTGGAACGGGCCGCATTTCACGTCAACGGTCTGGAGGGTGATGGAGGACCGCCAGCGGATGGAAAGACCCAGCCGGCCGTCAGCATCGCGGACCTGGAAAGTTACCGGGACCATGGTTCCAGACGCCTGCAACTGAATCACGGCCAGGGAGGGACGATCGTGCTCAGGGTCTTCAAGATCAACGGCTGTGCCGGCCTGGTGAACAGGAATGGCCGGGACAATAGCAAGGTCCTGGATTCGATTCTGCTGACCGAGCGCCAGTTGCAGCACATGGACGACCGGACATGGGCCCGGGATCTTCTTCGTGACCGGGCCCGGGCCCGGGCCCTGGTCTTTTCCGGCTTTGGCAGCGACGAACCCCAGGTCCGGTTCACCGTGCTGCGGCTCCTGGAGGAATTCACGCCCGGCCGGTCGTATGCCCGGGACCCGGCCAATGCCATCTGGCTGCACCTGTATGACCGGAAACTATCCTTCTCCCAGCAGCAGATCATGCATAGCTATTGGAACGGCAATGAGAAGCGGATTCGCGAGTTCATCTTTTCGGGCCGGGATCTGTCCGGGCTCGCTGAGTATCTGCAGGAGAGCAGCCGAAACACCACCGATGGTCTGGATGCCGATACCTTCTGGAAGGTGATCTTCATGATCGTCTTCCTGGCCCTGGTGGAGAAGTTCATCCGGCCCTCGGCCCCGGGCTGGGAGTTCTTCGCTGCACTGGACCGGCCGGGGAAACCGGTCCCGAGGAGAAAGGAGTTCATGGACTGGCTTGACCCCCGCGGTATCGGCAGGCTGGCGCTCTCCGGAGGTGAACTGCCCTGCGGAGGAGAGAGGAAGAGCAAGAACAGCCCCGGGCCCCTGGAAACCGTCAATAACCTCTTTACCTTCCAGGAGACAGGGTCATGGCAGGGGGTTGCCTTCTGCAGGTGGCTGCGCTGCCTGACCGGCAGGGACAGGGCCGGCCGGGACCCCTGCCTGCCCGAGGTCAGCTATCTTCCCTTGCAGCGCAACCTCCCCCTGGTCCTGCCCCTTCTCTGGTTCTGTTTCCGGTTCGGACAGGAGGCCTTTGAGGTCTGTGCGGCCGGGCGCGGGGAGGAATACTGCGACCGGCCGCCCTTGCTCTTTCTGCGGTGCGATGACTACAGGATCCTTCTCCTGGCCCGGGTGCAGGGGACGGACATGAGGCTGGCGGCAGAGATGACTGCCCGGGTAAACCTGCTGGTGGGATATGTCGAGGCATCCTCTTCCTTTACCGGCCAGGGCCCGAGTCCGGATTTTTTTACTGTCGAGTCCGGGGATGGCAGGCTCAGTATCCATCGTTCTGTGCCGGTATTCCTCCCTGAGCTGGCGCGCTTGGTTCTGCCCCCGGAGGAGCCCCCTGGCGCGGCGCGGGAGGGGGACGCCGGCCGGGAGAACGGGGACAGCGGCCGCATGACAGGAAGAGTGCTTTCGTGGCCGGAACTCATGGGGCGGGTGTGGCAGGGGCGCCGTGCCAGGCCCGGGCCCCTGTTCCACGCCCGGCTGGAGAAATGCGGGTAAGCGCTCACAGGACCCGCATCTTTGCACGGTCGGGCCTGCCCGCATAGGTAGGCTATAGCGGTCAGGCACGCCTGCACAAATCTGCGGCCCCTGAGAGCGCTTACACCATTGTGGTTGGACAAACCGATGTTTATCCACCCCGTGAGGGGTTACAAATGCGGGACAACAGGAAACAGGAGAGACGGAGCCGGCGAACAATGCAGCATGAAGAAAGAGCAGGGATGAAAGCGCACCGGGTGCAACTCGCCTCCGCATGTACCGGCGAGGATACGCCATGGCGGCGGCAGGGGTGGAAGCTGGCGCAGGCATATGTCTCGCCGGTCGGGGTCGGCATGCGCCTGCTCAGCGAGAAGACCTGCTGCCATGAGCGGCGGGAGCAGTTGTTCGACCTGCTGTTCAACTTTCGCGAGATCGCCCTGCAGTCCGACCTGCTCATGCCGTTCGTGGTCGCTGTCCGGGGCGGCGAAACCCTGCGGAAGGCCGTGCAGGCCTGGCGTCGCCGGCAGGAGTTCCACCGGGCCGCCTTCCTGCTCCTGCCGGAAGATCCTGCATCCGGGGAGGAGTGTGACCGTCTGCTGGAGACCATGCTCTGGCCGAAGGCCCGTGATATTGTCTCCTATCGTCCCAATGCGACCCGTTCCCTGCAGGATTTCTGGCAGGAGGTGGAGAGTGCCGCGGACGAGGGTCAGAACCTGGACCGGGATCTTGTCAATGCCCTGTCCGGCTGGAACGAGGCCAAAATCCATGCGAATATCAGCCCGAAAAGGGCATGGGATCTCTGGCAGCCGGAATGGGACCGGCTGTTCTCCGCATGGGACGGGAAAACCATTTTCAAACAGGCACAGGAACAAGGTTCGCCGGAAGAGGACGAGAAACGGCAGGCGCCGGACAGGGTCTATACCCGGATTCGCAGCGCGGCAATAAAGGGGTTCAAGGGAATCGGCACGGTAGAGCTTGACCTGGACGCTGATATTGTCCTTGTCACCGGCGCCAACGGCAACGGCAAATCGAGCCTTGTCGAGGCCCTGGCCCTGGCCCTGAGCGGCCATCATCCGGCTGGGGATCCCGAGCAGATGGATTCCTTTTTCTTCTACGATGAACAGCAGTTCAGGATCAGGCTCAAGGCAGGGGCCAGGGATATCGAAACCTGGGATGAGCTGCCGGAAGAATTGCTCGAAGTGACATGCGACCGGAAGAAAAAGCAAAGAGAGCATAGGCCCCGGCTCGATATCCTGCGGCGGGAGATCACGGAGACAGGGCCAGAGGCTGGCCAGGAGGTGTTTCTGCCGGTCGCTTCCCAGCTCAACTTCCGGATGACCACCTATCTCCCGGATTTTGTCCGTCTCCTCTTTGACGAGGAGGCAGCGCCGGACGCTGGTCAGTCGGAGGAGGAGCAGGATGATGCTGAACACTCCCACTGCCTTGCCCCCGAGGACGAGAGCGTCCTGCTGCGCCAGTTGTTCCCGCCCCTGGCCCCGTCTGTCGAGGCCCTGTGCAGGGTCGTGGACATACGGCTGGGAAATATCCGCGACGCACAGGAGTCCCTGAACCGGCAGATCGATGACCTGGAGAATGTTTTCGCACCATGGGAGGAGTGGAAGGAATTTTTTCTTCATCTTGAGCAGCGGTTTCATCGCCTGCCCGTGCCCGGTGCAGACAGGTTACGGCTTGTCCCGTCCCTGGCCCCGGAGGCGCGCGGTGTGACGGAACTGCGGCAGTGGCTGGCGGAAAGGAGAAAGGGGATCGGCGACCTGTTCAACGCCTGGCTTGACAACTGGTCCGACCTGTTGGAATTCCTCCGTGAGCAAGGCAGGAAGCATGCCTTGGGAGAGATGGCAGACAGGCTTGACGCACTGGAGGAGGAGATCAAGGAGCTGCATAAGAGGAAGGAGAACAAGGAGGCAGAGCACAGCGCTGCCCGACAGGCCCTGGCCGCGGCCGACATCGACCTGCTGCGGGAGGCCCTGGCCCTCCTTGGCGACCAGGGGCGACGCACCGACCTGGTCAGGGACCTTGACAGCCTGGTCCGGCTGCCCGGGCCGGAACAGCAGGAGAAAGCGCGGCAGGGAAAGCTCGATATTGTCAGGGAGGTGGAACTGGTTGACCCGGGCAGGGCGCACCGCTGCGCCAATATGCTGGGAAATCTGGTGGGCATCGGCGGGAAAAAGGTCCGGGATCTGGAAGAGGAACTTGAGCAGATCAAGGAGCAGCTTGCCGGCAAAGAGGCCGACCAGAAGACACTGTTGAAAAATATCGATCTTCCCAAGGCATTCGAGGATGCAGAGGATTTGCTTGAAGCGGACGAGAGCAAGAACAGGCTCGACGCGCTGGATGTATTCGAGAAAAGAGCGAAAAACTATGAAAACCTGCTGGAGGAGCGCAGGGTTCTTCAAGCGAGGAAAGAGCAGCTTGACCGGCTCAGCGGGATCATCCGCGCGCAAAGAGACAAGGTTCTGGCAGAGCAGGAAAAGGACGGGGATGTCTGTTCCTTCCACCAGGCCTTCGAGAAGACCATGAACCGGATCCTGCGTCGTTTTGTCCTGGCGGACGGCATCGACCAGGTGGAGCTCACGCCCGAGTTCAGGATCACTGCCGTTGATAGGGTCCCGGATGGTCAGGAGCCGCAGAACCGTCGGGGGCTTGACTGTTTTTCATCCGGCCAGAAGGCGCAACTGGCCATGGCCTGGCTGGTGGCCTCCCGGGAGCTGGTGCACCATGACAAGATCTCGCAGAAGGTCCGTTTTCCGCACAGGATTCTTATAATGGATGATCCCTCCACCACCTTTGATACCACCAACCTGCTCAGCCAGGCCATTCTCTGGCGGCAGCTTGCCTACAACCCTGATCCGCGTCGCCGCTACCAGGTGTTCATCGTCTCTCATCACGAGGAGTTTTCCGCCCGTCTCCTCGACCTGCTCTGTCCGCCTGAGGGGAATACCATGCGCCTGCTCCGCTTTACCGACTGGCGCGTCGGGACAGGTGCGGAGGTGTCCGGGTACACGGTAAGTCCCGCTCCGGACAGCATCGAAACGGCCCGGCAGATCTTCGGCCGTGGCCTGCAGTATTTCGGAGAGATGGCATGAACGAACCGCTGAAACTCGAGGTAAGGTTTCTCCTCACCACCCCGGCCTTTCTCGGCAACAGCCGGCAGGAGGCCGAACTGCGGCCCCAGTCCTTCAAGGGGCTGCTCCGCCACTGGTACCGGGCGGTAGACGCTCGTCTGACCGACAAAAGAGGCGGCAAGCGAGAAGACTTGCTCTGGGGCGGCACTACAAAGGGCATGGGCCAGTCGTCTGTCCTGCTCCGGATTGTTCCGCCCAAAAAGACCATCCTCTACCGCTGGCGGCGGGAGGAGTTCGGCCGCTTCACTTCGGGGTCGGGAAAAAACACCATCAACGGGGCCTGGTATCTTGGCTATCCTTTTGCCATGAAGGGAAACCGGAATCGGACCGCCCTGGCCCCGGGAACCCTGTTCACGCTCCAGGGGGTTGTTCCCCGTGCTCCGGCAATGGAGAAGGACCAGGTCCGGGGTGTGCTGGCCTCGTTCTGGCTGCTGGCCATGCTGGGGAGCTGCGGCAGCCGCAGCCGGCGGGGATTCGGCAGCCTGCAGGCGGTGGAGTGGGGCCTTGCGGGCAGGGAGGTGGCACGCTGGCAGGACCTGTTTTCCCGCCTGCCTGATCCGTCCCGACTGAACACGCCCAGTGACTGGCAGGAGGGGTTGCGCCAGGGACGGGAGGTATTTGCCGACTGGTTTGGCAGGTTTCCCGATCGTTCTGATTCGTCTGATTCGACCAAACGCAAATCAGCCTGTCACCCGCACCTGGGTAAACGATTCGAGATCGTGCTCATGGATCCGGCAACGGACTGGCAGACAGCCCTGGCCAGGGCCGGCGAGGCCATGCAGCGGTTCCGGCAGCGTCGTTCGCCCGACTACACCCGTATGAAGGATTTTCTCGCTAGCCCCCGTGATGGTCGCAAGGCCCCGGAACGGGCCAGCTTCGGCCTGCCGCTCACCTTCCGCTACAGCCATTATCCCAAGGGGCCGGTGGAGCTCTTTCCCCAGCGTCCCCATTCTGCGGCCAGGCTGCCGGACCGCTTCGCCAGCCTCCTGGGCATCAAAATCATCCGCCTGGGCCAGCGTTTCTGTCCCCTGGTCTACCGCATGGACGGGGCCGTGCCCGGTACCGACCTGGCCATCCGCGCCCGGCTGAAAGGGAGGCAGTATACCCTGCTCAATGCCAGCGATTCGGCCTCAGATTCAGCTATGTATAAATTTTTTGAGCAGTTACAGGGGAGGCGGCCATGAGGGCACAGGAATTCTGGGCCGCCAAGATCGTTCAGCTCCTGCACGATCCGCCGGGCAAACCCTATTTCCTGCGACCGCACAGCGGGGGGCATAAAAAACTTGCCCGAAAGATCCTGGAGCGAGATCGTCACATGGGCCCAACTCCGCATGATGTCCTGCGGCATAAAAAATTTGCCCGAAAGATCCTGGAGCGAGTCTTTCCGGACAGCCCGGCTCCCATGAAAACAGCGCCGGACCTGCTTGCCACCGGCGCGGACCGGCCCCTGCTGACGCTACCTTTTGCCGAAGGGTATGGCCTTGGCAACCAGTACTTTCACAGGGACCCCCTGGTGACCCATCCCCTGTGTCGCAGTCATCTGCGCCTGCCCCATCCCGGGAACGTGTCTGAAATCACCGGTAAGGATATTGATGATCTTAAAGTATTACAGCTCAATGCGGCCAGGGTCCTGCTCGATTCGGAAGAAATCGCGGCTGCCGGCGCGGATGAACTGAAAAAAATCTTTTTGCTCTTCTGGCGCAGATGGCAGGACGAAATTGTCGTCCAGGAGGGCAATGCCCTCCTCTGGCAGCTCATGCCTGCGGATTCCCGGGCGCCGGATCATTCCATCTGGGACCATAACCGGATGGCATCGGCCCTGGCCTTTGTCGGGAAAAAGATGGAGCCGGGCCAGGAGCAGGAACCGGACCATCCCTGGCTCTTTTCGTTCAGCCTGCGGCCGGTGCAGGAGTTTCTCCGGCAGGCCAGGAAGAGCCAGGACCTGTGGACCGGTTCCATGCTGCTTGCCGAATTGAGCATGGCGGCCATGGAGCCGGTCATCGAGCACTATGGCCCGGACGTGATTGTCTATCCCGACCTGCGCGGGAATCCCAGGGGAGACATCTGGCTCCACGATCATGATGGGAATGCCCTGCCGTCTGACCTGTTCCAGGCCACCAGGGCCGCGGTCATCCCGCACACCTTTGTCGCCATTCTTCCCCGGGGTGCAGCAGGGGATGAGGTGCTCTCCCCCCTGGAGTCCCTGGGCCGGAAGGTCTGTGACAGGGTAGGACAGGTCTGGTCCGGACTGGCTGGGGAGGTGCGGGCCTGGATGGAGGAGGTCACCGACCCCGGGTCCCGTGGTTCCGGCTGGAAGCGGCTCTGGCAGCATGCCATGGAGTTCTGTCCCCTGGAGCCCACCTGGGTGGCCCTGCCCTGGCCGGTGCTGGAAAAACAGGGCAGGTATTACTGGCCGGGCGGCGCCCTGCCGTTTCAGTCCAATGTCGAACATCCCTCACCTGAAGACCGCAAGGTGCTCCAGCGGCGGGAGGGGCTGTTGGGGGCGTGGATGGAGGCCGCCACCTGGGCCGTGTACGACTATACCCTGTCGGTCTTTGCCCGGACCAACGAGAACCTGCTGCTCCACTCGGGTTTCTGCTATGCGCCGGCCCATCACCGGCTCAAAGCTCAGCATGGGGCGCGGCGCCGGATCATGACCCTGCCCGGGGCCACGCCGGCCGACCTTTCCTTTGAAAAATGTTCCCTCTGCCATACCAGGGCCGCCCTAGGGAACAGTA
>JALSNC010000137.1 GCA_026987195.1 Desulfobulbaceae bacterium
TTTCCCTCCCTGACCCTGCTGCTCCTTGTGGCCGGATATGGCATCTCTGCCCGACACCTCCTTCGGTCTGCACAGCCTGGGGGGGAGACCGGGCCGGTACGCATGCTGCGCTGGTTTCGGGTCATCCCCCTGGCCGGGTTCGCTGTACTCATCCTCGGCCTGGCCCGGAGCAGCGGCACGGGTTCCGGCCGCCTCCTGCTGCTGGCCGGAAACAGCGCCCTGGCCACGGCCCTGGCCGCGACCCTGCTGCTCGCCGCCTTCAAGCCGCCGCAGCGGCAGGCCTCTCGTCTCTGCCACGGACTTGCCGCGGCGGCCCTGCTCTGCTTCATCCTCAGCCTGGGGCCGAGTCTGCTTGTACTCTCCCGTCATGTCATGGCCGACAACCTGGTCTTTTCCCTGGTCGGATCCTTTTTCCCCCTCAGCGGTTTCAGGGTTATGTCCAGGTTCAGCATCATTGTTATGATCTTTCTGATCGTTGCCGGTTCCTGTTTCCTCGACCGGGCGGCAGGCCGCCGGCGGCACCTGCAATGGCTGGCCCTGCCTCTCCTGGCCACCCTTCTGCTGGAGGCGCACGCCATTCCTCACGCATACAGGCGGTTTTCGGTTCCCATTGCCCCTTCCACCCTGGAGGCCATCCGTAGCCGGGCCGATGCCACCCTGACCGTGATTCCCCTGGGCAACCGTCGGCTCGATGGCCGCTACATGCTGGCCATAGCCGGCAGCCGCACCCTGATGGTCAACGGCTTTGGCGGCTTTTCTCCTGCCCTGCAGCGCAAGATCGGTTTTGCCCTGCGGACACGGCCCCGGAGGGCCTTCAGCCTGATCAGCTCGATCTGGCCGCCCTCCCTGCTCCTGGTGGACCGGCAGGCCCTGGCCCGGTTCAATAACCAGGGGTACGCCACCACCGAGGCCCTGGTCCGGGCCCGGGGCGAACTGGTTGCCAGTGACCGGAATTTCGCCCTCTATGCTCCTGTTGAGCCGCAGGGACCCGTGACCGAGTACCGACGTTTTGTCCGGGGGGACATCCTCCGTGCCGACCCGGTATTTTCCTTTGAGGCAAGAAGTGCGGCCAGGGATGCGCAGGACCTGTTCGTGCTCCTCAACGGCACGGTTGTCGCCGCGGTTCGTGCCGGCAACCAGTGGCAGCGCTACCGGGTTCCCCTGCCGGCCGCCGGCATCACCGGCATTGATTACGAGATGGTCTTTGTCCGCGGCCTGGATGGCCAAAGCCCCTGGATGGCCCGGAACGGGACCTTTGGTCCGGCTGTTCCGGACGATGGGGCATCACCGGACTATGCCGATCTTGCGGCCCGGGTCTGGCGGCAGGGCGCTCCAGCCTGGATGCGCTACGTGACCCGACTGCCGGTCCAGGCCATTCCCCTGAACATCACCTTTGCCAATGGCGTGCGCCTGGCCGGTATCAGCCTGCCCGGCCGGCCTGTGAGTCCGGGTGAGACAGTGGCACTGCGCACCTTCTGGATCATCCCGCCTTCGCTCGGCCGGGTGGCCCTGATCGCTGACGTGATCTTTGCCGGGCCGGACGGGTCGGAGATTGCAGCCAGTCGCGCCCTGGTGCATCACATGCCCCTGACCTTTGTCCTCAGCCAGCCCGTAACCAAGATCTTTGTCGAGCAGTTGCGGCTCGTCGTTCCTCCTGCCGCTTCGCCGGGCGCCTACCGCTTCCGGATACGGCTCAGGGATGCGGCCACCGGACGGCCGGTCGCGGTCCGCGGTTCCGCCGTTCTGCCGGCGGATGGCCTGTTCCTGCACGTGGAGAGCAGGGTTTCACCTGCCGTCGGGACGGTCGTGCCGGCACAACAACCGCGTGCCCCGGGACAGTATCCTTCACTCATTACCGAATCCGACCAGCAACCGTGAATATGTTCTTTTCTCCTTCTCCCCGGGTGCTGGCGATCCTCGGGGCAGTTGCTGTTTTCTGCGTCACCTGGTGGCTGGGCCAGTCGGTCTTTCTCGACGCCCCCGTCACCACCGATGAAAATGCCTACCTCTTCCAGGCCAACTGTTTCGCCGACGGCATCCTGGCAAGACCGGCGCCGGAACCGAAACGGATGTTTCCCCATGAGATGCTGATCATGGACGACACGGCGGGCTGGCTCTCCCGTTATCCGCCCGGCCATGCCGCCTGGCTGACCCCCGGTGTCCTGGTCGGGCAGCCGCGGCTCATGGTCTCCCTGGCCGCCGCCCTCAGTTTTCTGGCCATGGGCCTGCTCGGTGCCGGGCTTGGCCTCTCCCTGTATCAGTTGCCGTTGCTGCTCCTGCTTTCCCCCTATTTCCTGTTCATGCACGGCACCCTGCTCAGCCACAGTTCCGGACTGCTTGCCGCGGCCCTTATGCTGCTGGCCTATGTACGCCTGAAGCAGGGTGGTTCCCCGGGATACGGACTCCTGGCCGGCCTGGCATGGTCTATGCTTTTCCTGAACCGGACCTACACCGCGGCCCTCATCGCCTTGCCCTTTGCTGTCGATGCCCTGGTGGACCTGGCCCGGCACCGGAGCGGCCGGAACCTGTGGGGTACCCTGCTGTTTGTCCTTGCCTCCGGCCTGGGATTTGCGGTCTTTCTTCTCTACAATCATCTGACCGTGGGCGATCCATGGACCCCCACTTATCTCTACTACCAGGCCAGCGATGCCCTGGGATTCGGTCCGCGTCCGGCCGGCCAGATACCGGCAGTACATACACCGCTGGCAGGGCTCAGGGCCATGGGCGAGAACCTGCTGCTTCTTGACCGGTGGCTGTTCGGGTTTCCCGGGTCCCTGGCCCTGGTCCTCGTCCTTGGCCTGCTTGGCTGGAACAGGCGCTGGAGTCCGCTCTGCCTGGCCGCTTCCCTCTGCGTCTGGCTGGGATACGTACTCTTCTGGTTCGAGGGGATCCGGCTGGTGGGACCGGTCTACTACTTCGAGACCCTGGTCTTTCTCCTGGTCCCTGCCGCCTTCGGCCTGCGGAGACTCCATGGCCTGGCTGCGCCCCTGTTACGCCGGTGGCCTGTTATGGCGGGTGCTGTTCTGCTGCTGATGTTCTGTTGCAGTCTTCTTTTCAGCCGGCAGCAGGTGGGTGTTCTGCGCGCCTGGCAGGATCTTGGCGGCCAGTACCGGGCCCTGCTGCGGAATGCACCGCCGGACAGCCTGATCCTGGCGCCCAGGATCGAGGGGATGCACTATGTCAGCAGGGGCATGGCCTTCAATCCCAGGGGACTGGCCAGTGAACCGCTTGTGGCGGCAACAGACAAGCTGGACAGCCGCATCCTGGCCGGTGCCTTTCCCCGGCGTACCCCCTATCGCCTGGTCCTGGACCAGGGGCGCCTGCGGCTGGAACCCTTTGTCGACAATCGGCCCATCCGTTACCGCTTTGCCGTGGCCGATACCTTCTGCAGGACCGGAGAGAATCACGGCCAGGGGACCGGGAGCAGACAGCGGGTCGCCCGGCCCGGCATCCATCCGCCCGACTGGCTGGCCTATGGCGCGACATTCTGGGTGAGCCCGGGCAGCTATCTCCTGCAGATTTCCCTGCAGATGGAGAAGGTCCGGCCCGATGCACCCCTGGTCATCGATGTCGCCACCGCCGACGGCAGGCAGGTTCTCGCCCGCAACGCTGTCTGTACACCGGCAGGGGGCCGGGTGGAGCTGGCCTTCCGGGTGGCCCGCTCCTCCCGGATCGAACCACGGATCTATTACAACGGCAGTGGCATCGTGAGAGCTGAGATCATGGAGATCATCCAGGTGCAGCGTGGTGACGGGCCGGAAGAGAGCGGAACGTGAGGAGGCGAGGATGACGGGAAAGAGACGTCGTATTCTGCTGGTCATCCTGGTGACGGGCCTGGTCGTCCTGGTGCTTGCCCTGAAGCTGCCCGCCCTGGTGGCGAACCTGGTAGTCGCTCCCAGGGCCGTGCTCTCCCGGCAGGGCTGGCGGGTCAGCTTCTCAGTTCCGGCCCGGTCCCTGCCGGTGGACGGCTACACGACGTTTCTGGAGGCCGGGCGGAGGGTGGGCCTGAATCCGGATTTCCACCACGCCGTGGCCTGGACCATCTGGTTCGTTCCCGCCGATGGCCAGTACAAGGTGGAGTTCGCCGCCACTGGCAAGGCCGGTCTTGGCCTGGACGGGAAGACGGTTTTTCCCTTCAGGGCCGAGCCGGGGCATGGTCGCGAGCGCTGGCTCAGGTTACGCCGGGGGCCGCATCTGCTCCGTGCCGAACTGGACTGGGACCGGGGAGGTGGCAATTACTCCATCGGTGTCCGGGTTCCGCCGCTCATGCGCCTGAAGCATCTGCAGGGGGAGATGGTGGCCATGCCCCGGCTGGGGAGCCTGGATACCTGGTGGCTGATCATGGGTCTGGCCGCGCCGCTGGCCATTTTCTCCGGTATCCTTGCCACCGCGGCGCTGCTCCTGCTCGTTCTGCCGCTGACCCTGGGCGACCGGCCGCTGGCCGTGGGGCTCACCATCCTCCTGGTCCTGGCGCCAGCCCTCCTTATACCCGACCTGGGCCGGCGCGAGCCCTACATCGGCCCCATGGTGCACCAGGAGCTTGTCCGCCGTCAGCCGAGGTTCGTGTTCATCGGCAATTCCATGCTCTGGAGCCGTATTGATGACGACCTGCTGTCCGAGCTCCTGGGCGGGGTACCTGTGTACTCCATCGTCAATTTCGGCGGTCTGTCCGGCATCCATTACCTGGCCCTGAAGTACCTCCTCATCCCCAGCGGCATCCGGCCCAAACGGGTCTTCATCTTCTTCCGGGGTACCACCCTGGTCCAGCCGGCCATGCGGACCACCGGCCCATACTTTGAAACCTTGATCAAACGGATCTCGCCTGCGCCGGACCCCGAGTTCGAACGTCTCGCCCATGGTCGTGCAGTAACTGGCGCCGGTGGCATCCGAGGGATACTCAATCGCCTCTTTACCGTCCAGGGGAACCGGAAAACCGTGCGTGACGCCCTTGGCCAGGCGGCCCTGTTGCTCGCTGTTCCCGGCCTGGACGACAGCCACCGCCGGCAGCGGCAGCAACTGCTGAGGCGGGTCAACGACAGGTTCAGCCTGAAAAATGTCGGCGCGGCAATGGACAGGGAGTCCATGCACAGCAGTGACAGGGATCCGCTCGACTTCAGGAGCGCGGTGAAAGATTCCTTCCTGCCGGCCATCCTTCGCCTTGGCAGGGAGCATCACCTGCCGCTGGCCTTCATCCGGGTACAGGAACGACCGCCGGCGGACGGCGTGGTCCAGGACAGCCCGGAGATGGAGCGCTTCATGGCCGAGCTGCGTGCCTTTCTCGAGGAAAACGGGGCGGCACTCTACGACTTCACCGGTGATCCCGGGCTGCCCCTGTCCATGTACGGCCAGGGGGACCACATCCGGGAGCCGAAGGAATATACCCCTCTCTTCTTCAAGCGGGTGCGGGCCCTTCTGCGATGAGTTTCAACAGTATCCCCTATCTCGTTTACCTGCCGCTGGTCTTTGGGGTCTACTGGCTGCTGCCGGCAAGGAAATGGCAAAACATTTTTCTCCTGGCGGCAAGCTACTTCTTCCTTGGCTATGTCCAGCCCTGGTTTGCGGCGCTTATCTTTGCCGTGTCCTCGGTCAACTACCTGGCCGGCCTGGCCATGGAGCGCTGGCCGGAGAAAAGACGATATATCCTGACAGCGGCCCTGGTCTTCTGTCTCGGTGTGCTGGGGTACTTCAAGTATGCCGATTTTTTTCTCGACAACGTCTCGGCCCTGCTCCAGGCCCTGGGCCTGCCCTCCTTCCGCTGGTCACTCGGTATCATCCTGCCGGTGGGGATCTCCTTCTATACCTTCCAGGCCCTGGCCTACAGCGTCGATGTCTACCGGCAGGAGGTGAAACCACAGCGAAAATTCATCGACTTCTGCCTTTTCATCTCGTTTTTTCCGCAACTGGTGGCAGGTCCCATCGAGCGGTCCGCCGATCTCATGCCCCAGGTGGAGAAACGACGCCGGGTGACACCGGCCATGATCAACCATGGCCTGCTCCTGCTGGTGTGGGGCTTTTTCAAGAAGCTGGTCATTGCCGACAATACCGGTCTCATCGCCTACAAGGTCTTTTCCCTGAACGAGCCCGGGTTCTACATGGTCTGGGCGGGGGTGTTCGCCTTTGCCATTCAGATCCTGGCCGATTTCTGGGCCTATACCGATATCGCCCGCGGTTCCGCTCTCCTGCTCGGGTTCAGGCTGTCGCGCAACTTCGACCATCCCTACTTCGCGACTTCGCCGGCTGATTTCTGGCGGCGCTGGCACATGTCGCTCTCCTACTGGCTGCGGGACTATGTCTACATTCCCCTGGGCGGCTCCCGGGTGCCGCCGGCCAGGGCCGCAGGCAATATCATGCTCACCTTCCTGCTCTCAGGGCTCTGGCACGGGGCGAGCTGGAACTTTGTCCTCTGGGGCGGCTACCATGGCCTGCTGGTTCTCCTCCACCGCTGGCTGCGCAAGATCACCTCCCTGCTGCGGATTCCTGTTCCCCACATACTCCGTCCGGGAATCCGCAGCGGGAAGCGGCTGGTGACCTTTGGCCTTGTCTGCATCGGCTGGCTCCTGTTCCGGGTGACGGACACCGACCGGCTGCTGCACCTTCTGCAGCTCACACCGTGGCAGGAGGACCCGGCCAGCCGCGGAATCGCCGCCTATCTCTTTTTTCTCGGCCTGCTCTATTCACTGCCCATCTGGCTGCATGGCCTGGCGCACCTGCGCTGGATGCGTCATCACCGCCTGGACGACACCCTGCCGCGGGCGGCGCTCATGGCCCGCCCCCTGCTCATGGCCCTGCTCCTGCTGGGTATCCTGGTCCTGCGCAGCCCCGAGCCGGCCACCTTTATTTATTTTCAGTTTTGACTTGCATCCTGGCCGCAGATGGCGCACCATAGTGGCCAGTTTCAGGCGGGCCGGAAGGGAGGTGCCCGCTCTCTGACTTCTGGGCAACGCAAGGGAGCAATCATGGCAGGTCTTCGGCGAACAAGGGTCCTGGTGACGGGAGGGGCGGGCTTTCTGGGCTCGCATCTCTGCGAGCGGCTGCTGGCGCGGGGATGCACCGTGCTCTGCGTGGACAACTATTTCACCGGCACACGCGACAACATCCTCCCCTTTCTCGACAACCCGCAGTTCGAGATCATGCGGCACGACGTGACCTTTCCCCTCTACGTGGAGGTGGACGAGATCTACAACCTGGCCTGTCCTGCCTCGCCCATCCATTACCAGTTCGACCCGGTACAGACCACCAAGACCTCGGTCCATGGCGCCATCAACATGCTGGGCCTGGCCAAACGGACCGGGGCCAGGATCTTTCAGGCCTCAACCAGCGAGGTCTATGGCGATCCGGAGATCCACCCGCAGACCGAGGACTACTGGGGCCATGTCAACCCCATCGGTCTGCGCTCCTGTTATGACGAGGGCAAACGATGCGCCGAGACCCTGTTCTTCGACTACCACCGTCAGCACCGGGTCCGGATCAAGGTGGGCAGGATCTTCAATACCTACGGGCCGCGCATGCATCCCGACGACGGGCGGGTGGTCTCCAACTTCATTGTCCAGGCCCTGAAGAACGAGCCGATCACCATCTACGGCGACGGCACCCAGACCAGGTCCTTCTGCTATGTCGATGACCTGATCGAACTGTTTCTCCGGTTCATGGCCTCGGAGGAAGCGTTTACCGGGCCGATGAACATGGGCAATCCGGGCGAGTTTTCCATCCTTGAACTGGCCGAGCAGGTGATCGAACTGACCGGTTCGCGCTCGGAGATCGTTTTCAAGCCGCTGCCTTCCGACGATCCGAAGCAGCGGCGGCCCGATATCACCCTGGCCAGGGAAAAGCTGGGCTGGGAGCCCGAGGTGGAACTGCGGCAGGGGCTGGAGAAGACCATCCCCTATTTCGAGCATCTGCTGGCGGAACGGGGTGAGAGAGCATGTCCCTGAAGCTGTCGGTGGTTATCCCCTGTTACAACGAGGAAAAGACCCTGGAAGAGTGTTTGCGGCGGGTCCTGGCCATTGCGGACGAGGACCTGAGCCTGGAGGTCATCATTGTCGACGACTGTTCGCGCGATAGAAGCCTTGCCCTGGCCGGCGAACTGGAGGCCCGGCATGCCGAGATCCGGGTGCTGCATCACGAGGTCAACCAGGGCAAGGGTGCGGCCCTGCGCACCGGGTTCAGGTACGCCACCGGTGATGTGGTGGCGGTGCAGGATGCGGATCTGGAGTATGACCCCAGGGATCTGAAACGGCTGGTGGAGCCGATCCGGGCAGGTGAGGCCGATGTGGTCCTGGGCTCGCGGTTTCTCTCGCCGGGCGAGCACCGGGTCTTTTCCTTCTGGCACTCCATGGGCAACAGGTTTCTCACCCTGCTCTCCAACATGTTCACCGACCTGTACCTGACCGACATGGAGACCTGCTACAAGGTCTTTCGCCGCGATGTCATCCAGTCGGTGGAGATCCGGGAGAACCGGTTCGGTTTCGAGCCCGAGATCGTGGCCGAGATTGCGCACCGCGACCTGGAGATCTACGAGATGGGGATCTCCTATGATTCGAGGAGCTATGCCGAGGGCAAGAAGATCGGGGTCCGCGACGGCTTCCGGGCCATCTACTGCATCCTGCGCTACAACGGTTATCGTTCGCCGGCCCCGCTGCAACTGCTCGTCTACCTGCCCATCTGGCTCGTTTTCGTTCTCCTCGATTCCCTGGGGGTGGGCCTGCTTCGTTCCCTGGGGCTCTCTGCCGCCTCTTCCCTGGCGCTTCCCTTTCTGCTCGCGTCGGTGGCGGATTATTTTCTCTGTACCCGTATCCTGTTCCGCAACCGGCGGGTCGGCCGCGGCATCGTCCTGTTCAGCGTTTTTGCCCTGGCCGGTTCGATGATCGATCTGCTCCTGACCCTGGGCCTGCTTGGTGCGGGGCTTTCCTTTGCCGGTGCCAGGGCCTGCTCGCTGATCGTCATTCTCTTCTACAATTTCTTTACCCGTCGCCGCTTTATCTTTTCCGAGTGATAGTTCCGGCCGCTTTCCCGGAAAAGCGCAGGATCACCATCTGCCTCGTCTCCGCGACCAGGGGATAGCGCTCTGCCAGGGCCTGCTGGCTTCTGCGGCCGATCTTGCGTTTCCAGAGCAGGAGGTAGGTGCAGCCGGTTTTTTCGAGGATGGCGAGCTGTTCCCTGGTCGGCTCCCTTCCCTGGCGGCCGGCGGCCATGAGCCTGTCCAGCAGGGGGGTGGAGCGGGCTGAATACCCGTTGATGAGGGTGATCTGGCCCTGGGAGACCAGGTAGAGCATGGCGTGGGTGTTGCGCGGCCAGGGATTGGTGGGGAAGACGCAGCCGACGCCTGCGGGCAGGGAGGCGAGCGCCGCTCGTTCCTCAGGATCCGGCTGGAGCCGCTGGGCGGGGTAGTGGTTGACCCGGGCCCGCACCGGCCAGGCCTCCAGGTTCTGGAGGCCCAGGAGCAGCAGCACCAGCAGCGCCGTCCACTGTCTTCTCCGGCCCGGTGCCCGGAGCAGGGATACGAACTGGAGATAGATCCAGACCAGGAGGAAGATGTTGGCCAGGCCGGCCATGCGGCCGATGGCCCGCATGTTGGCCACCCCGGGCACCAGGAGCTTGCAGATCCCCCAGATCGATGGATTGATCCGGGCGTCGATGAACAGGGGGTCCGGACCCAGGGCCAGGCCGAAGGCGGCAATGGCGGCCAGCAGGACCAGGAAGGCGGCAAAGGTGTGCGGCCGTCTGCGGATCCTGGCCCGGACATGGAGCAGGAGCAGGAGCAGGAACAAGAGCAGCGCGGCCCAGGCCAGGATGAAGGCCGCTGCCGGCAGAGGCGTGCCAGTGAGCCGCGAGAGGAGATAGAGGCCGGCCGGAAGGAGGAACCGTCGCTCGCTTGCTCCTGTGTCGGTGCTCCTCTTCCTGTCGGCAAGGACAAGGGCCAGGATGAACGGCAGAAGGAACAGGACACCGATTCCCATGTAGGCCAGGGATTCATGGCTGATCCGGGGCAGATCATGCCCCCGGGAGAGCAGCCATTGGCGGAGAGGGCCCCGGGAGGGTGTCCAGAGATGGTCGAGGTGCGAGGCCATGGTGGCGTGCAGCATGGCCGGGCTGTAGTCGAGGTGCGGTACCCGGTGGTAGAGCAGGGTGGGTGGCAGGGCGGCAGCGGCCGCGACCAGCCAGAGCCACCAGGTGGCGGCGATCTCGCCCCGGATCCGTTCAGGAAAGGCCAGGCAGTGGAGCAGGAGCCAGAGGGCAAAGAGGATGCTGCCGAGGACCGCGAAGTAGGGGGCGGTATAGAGCAGGCCCACCTCGGCGCTCAGGGCCAGGGCAAGCCAGCGTTTCTTGCCGGTGGCGCTGAAGCCGCACAGGCCGAGCAGGATCAGGAGAACACCGACGCCGCACAGGTTCTGGAAATGGATGTAGGTGGTGAGCTGGCTGATGGAAAAGACCATGCTGCAGGAGAAGAGCAGGATGAACCAGTCCGGACGGGCCTGTCCGCCGCTGGCCGTCGACCACTGCCTGAACCGGTGGAGGAGCAGAAGGAGGGTGGCATAGGTCGCCGCCGACAGCAGGATGATGGTGAGGTTGAAGGAAGTGAACAGGGCAACGCCCATGGCCCGGAGGGCGGCAAAGGGCAGGGTGGGCACCAGGAGGATATCGGACCAGAACAGGGTCTGCGCGTTGTCGGGCCAGAAGATCCGCCCGTCCATCCAGGAGACCGGGCCCCGGGGAGCGTAGATGGTGTTGTGCTGCAGGACCCAGAGGTTGAAAAACCCGTCGCCGTCGTCACCGAACAGGAGGGTGGAATCGAGGATACTGCCCAGGTGGAGATGCTGCCAGGCGCAGACCAGGAAGAGGATGGCAGCGGCCGTAAGCCAGAGTGCCGTGGGGGATCGCCAGGCAGGCGTATTGATCCTGTATGCCATGGGGGCAACCTGCCTCACAGGGTAATTTTTGACTGACGACATTCGCGGTAAGCGCTCACAGGGAATGCATCTTTGCACGGTCGTGCCCGCCCGTCTAGGTAGGCTATCGGAGCCTCCCTGCGGTCGCCCACCTGCAGTCAGGCACGCCTGCACAAATCTGCGGCCCCTGAGAGCGCTTACACCGTTGTGGCCGGACAAACCGATGGTGAATCATCCCGTGAGGGGGTACAGATTCGGTCCAGTCCTGGTGTTGCCATATCCATGGATGATGGCCTCGCAAAAAGTCCGATCTACTGCGTTGCAGCGGGTACGGCCAATGCTCGACGTACTCCATGTACGCCTCCGCTTGGCCGACACCGCTGCGCCTTGTGCATTCACGTCTTTAGGTGCAAAAAAGGGAGAAATTGCACGTTTTTCGAGCGAAAAAGGTTGAGTTTCTCTCAAAACATGGTATTTCATGGCTCATGAAGCGTGACATCTATGCACATTTAGTCAATTGGAAAAATTCCTCTCGGAGAAAACCGCTCATCCTTCGGGGTGCGCGCCAGACCGGTAAGACATATATATTACAGGAGTTCGGCCAAAAAGAGTTTGACGAAGTCTTCTACTTTAACTTCGAGGAAAGCGGCCGGCTTGACAGCCTTTTTTCGCAGAGCCTTGATCCTGAAAACATTATTTCCAACCTTTCCCTGCTGAGTAAGAAAAAAATCCTCCCAAGGCGCCATCTGCTCATTTTTGACGAAATTCAGGCCTCAAACAATGCGCTGAACAGCCTGAAATATTTTCAGGAAAAGGCCCCGGAATATATTATTGCTTCTGCTGGTTCTCTTCTTGGCGTTAAGCTCTCCTCGCCAAAATCTTTTCCAGTAGGCAAGGTAAATTTTCTGGATCTCCTGCCCATGACCTTTTATGAATTTCTGGATGGTATGGGAGAGTCAGGGTTGCGCGAGTACCTGGAAGAACTGGACCAGATAGAACCACTACCCGAAGCCTTTCATCAGCAGCTTATAGACTTGCTCAGACGCTATTATTTCTGCGGTGGTATGCCGGAAGCGGTGCGTC
>JALSNC010000138.1 GCA_026987195.1 Desulfobulbaceae bacterium
CGTTTCCGGTTCCCCGACCTGACCCTGGCACTCACCGACCTGTTGTCATAGCGGCTGCAGCCGAATCCCTGCCAAAAAACACAGGTCAACCTCCATATCCGCAGGAGCGGGCACACAACCGATGAAAACCAGACAGAGGCATATCTTTTGCATTGCAGAGAGATGCGGCGAGGGTGAGATGCGGCAGACCGCTCTGTATCCGCCCATGCCGCCAGCATCGCCGGAAGCTGATTCTTCATTTTTCCGCCGCGGGCGGCACGAAGACTCCTGCGATCCGGACTGCCGGCCTTCTGATTTTGCAAGACAATCCATCAGCAGCATATGAACAGACTCTCATCCAGGGACCGCTTCTTCTTCAGCCTCCTGATCCTGCTCGTTCTCTTCATCGGTCTGCTCCATGCAGTCACGCCCGGCAACCAGCTTGTTCTCCACGATATCTACAGGAGAGCCAGCTACCTGCCCATCGTGGTCGGGGCTATCCTGTTCGGCATCCGAGGCGGCCTGATACTTGCCCTGGTGGCCATTGTCAGTTTTATTCCCCACCTGCACCACTTCTACCACAGAAGCTGGAGCGCCTACCTGGCCGAGCTGCCGGAGATCGTCCTCTACCTGGCTGCCGGTCTGGTGACCGGCGCCATCGCCGGCCGCGAAAAACGGCTCCGCGAACAGTACCAGGAGCAGTCCAGGCAGTTGGCCCGTTCCTACCGGCGGCTGCATGAACAGACGGCCCTGCTGCTCGAGGTGGAAGATCAGTTGCGGGCCAGCCAGAAACTATCGGCCCTGGGTCAGCTCGCGGCCTCGCTGGCGCACGAAATCAGGAATCCGCTTGGTTCCATACGCGGTGCGGTGGAGATCCTGCGCGACGACTATCCACCGGACCACCCCAAACAGGAGTTCATCACCATTCTCATCAAGGAGAGCGATCGGCTGGCCGCCACTGTGGACGAAGTGCTCCGTTTTTCCCGCAACAGAGTGGAAGAAGAGGGTTCGCGGCCAAGGGCGAAACTGGCGGAGATCATCGACCAGGTCGCCACCCTGCTCGGCAACCGGCTGCGCAAGAAAGATATCCGGCTCGAACAGGCCATTGACAAGGACTCCGGTCAGGTGCTGCTGGACGCGGACCGGATGAGCCAGGTCTGCATCAACCTGCTCCTCAACGCGGTGGAGGCGGTTCCTGGAGGTGGCAGGATCCGGATCAGCGCCGACGCCGGCGGCAGCGACCTGCGAATGACCGTGGAAGACAGTGGTCCCGGCGTGGCACCGGAACTCAGGGAACAGATCTTCCAGCCCTTCTACTCGACCCGCAGTGAGGGCACCGGCCTGGGACTGGCCATCTCCAGCCGGATCATTGAAAGCTGCGGCGGCCGGATCTCCGTAGGCGACTCGCCCCTTGGCGGCGCCTGCTTTACCATCCAGCTCCCGGAGCACGGCTGCGACGGACAGACCACCAGGGAAGAAAAGCAATGAACCACATCCTTCTCATCGACGACGATGATTCTCTGCGCCGGGTCACCGAATACAACCTCCAGCAGGGCGGCTTCCGGGTCACGGCGGCGGCCGGCGGCAAAGAGGCCGTGGAGCGCTTTACACGGGAAACTCCCGACCTGGTGGTCACCGATGTCCAGCTCGGCGACATGGACGGCCTGGAGCTGCTGCAGCGGTTCAAGGAACAGGAACCCGACCTGCCGGTTATCGTGATCACCGCCTACGGATCCATCGAGATGGCGGTCCGGGCCATGCAGATGGGGGCCTTCACGTTCATTGCCAAACCCTTTGACCGGGAGGCCCTGCGGCTCTCCTGCCGCAAGGCCCTGGAGCTGGGCAGCCTGCGCAGACGTACCCGAACCCTCACCGAGGAAGTCAACCGGCTCAGCGGTGCCGAGGGAATGGAGACGGTCAACCCGGCCATGGCCGAACTGCTGGAAACGGCGCTCAGGGTGGCCGAATCCAGGGCCACGGTCCTCATCACCGGCGAGTCCGGAACCGGCAAGGAGGTCCTGGCCCGGCTCATCCACAGCCGCAGCAAGCGCAGGGCCGGTCCTTTTGTCGCAGTCAACTGCGCCGCCATTCCCGACAGCCTCATCGAAAGCGAGCTGTTCGGTCATGTGAAGGGGGCCTTTACCGGCGCGGTCAGGGAGCGTAAGGGACGTTTTCAGTCCGCACACCAGGGCACCCTGTTCCTGGACGAAATCGGTGAGCTGCAGCCCGATATGCAGGTCAAATTCCTGCGGGTGCTGCAGGAAAGCCGGGTCCAGCCGGTGGGCAGCGACCGTGAAGAGGAGATCGACATCCGGATCATCGCCGCCACCAACCGCGACCTGCAGCAGGACATCGGTGACGGCCGCTTCCGTGAGGACCTCTATTACCGGATCTCGGTCATTCCCCTGCACCTGCCGCCCCTGCGCCGGCGGGTCGAGGATATCCCCGCCCTGGTCCGTCACTTTCTGCGCCGGCATGAGGCTCCGGCCGGTGTCGATTTCAGCCCCGAAGCCATGGCCAGGCTGCAGCGCTACAGGTGGCCCGGTAATATCCGCGAACTGCAGAACGTGGTCGAACGGAGTCTGATCCTCCGTCGTTCCGACCGGATCGAGGCCGGAGACATCCTCCTGCCGGAACAGCCCGGCAACGTCACCGGCACCCTGTTCCAGCTGCCGCCGGACGGGATATCCCTGGAGGAGGTGGAACGTGATCTGGTCCGCCAGGCCCTTGCCCTCGGCAACGGCAACCGGGCCCAGGCCGCACGGCTGCTCAGGATCCCCCGCCATGTTCTCATCTACCGCATGGAAAAGTACAACATCACCTGAGGATCATCCGGGGCGGCCAGAGACAACCACGCTGTCCCGGGAACTCTCCCCGAAACTCCATGGAGGACCAATGCATCACTGGAAGTATTCATTGTTCATTATTTTGCTATGGGCAATATCGACGGTGTCGGCCGCAATGGGCAATGAGCACGACCTGCCCATTGATTTTTCGCCTGCCAATCCCTACACAAATCCATATTCGGCCCGCTCGCACCCGGACAAGCTTGAGATCTACCGTAGAAACACAAAGATATGCACCATACAGATCAACATGTCAATGATCGGCCAATGGGGATTCATCGACAATGGCAATTATGTTGTCGTAGAATTCCGCGATAACAGCACCCGGACAGCCATGGCTCTTTTCAAGACAACGACCTGCCAACTGGTTGATAAAATAACGGAACATGAAAATCCAACCAACAGGCCGGCCTGGGCAGATATCTTTCAGAGGTAGCACCTCCCTGTCTCCTGACACCTGTCACCTGACCTAAGCGGTCACAGGTACCGCATCTCCGGACGTCCCCCCTCACGGAACGACTACCCATCGGTTTCCGGGCACAATGGCGCAGGCGCCCTCAAGGGCCGCAGATTCGGAGTCTACGCTTACCTGTGCAGGCGTGCCTGACCGCAGGTAAGCGACCGCAGGGAGACTCCGATAGCCTGCCTATGCGGGCAGGCACGACCGTGCAAAGAGGTAAGCGAAGACTCCGTGCGGCTCCTGTGAGCGCTTACAGCGCTCTCGTTGCCGGGTTCCGGATCGATGAAGAATATTCTTCACCTTGATGCTGACTATTCTTCACTCCCGGTTGCCGCCGGCCCGATCCCTCTCCTGTTTCGCCCGCCTGACCCCGGAAAACCGTCTCCCATTCTCCTTTTCTCTGCCTTCCGCCTCCCTGGCATACAACTTGTACGGTCCATCGCAGTAAATGATGAACTATGGCGGAGATGTCCGGCCCGGCCTTCCGCCTCCAAATATTCTTGTATGTCTCAGGTATCCATGACCAGGCTGCTGCCCCTGTTCTTTCTCTGCTGTCTTGCCGCGTCCGTGCAGCTGGTCCAGGCCGGGGATGGCGGAGGCCTGGCCGCCTATCTGCAGACTGCCCTGGAGCGCAACGACGAGATCAGAGCGGCCAGGGCGAGGCTGGAGGCGGCTGAAGAGAGGATCCGTCGTACCGGCGTCCTGCCGGACCCGCGCATCTCGGTTCAATACTACCTGGAACCCATCGAGACCAGGACCGGACCGCAAAACAGCGCCGTTGCCCTCAGCCAGACCGTACCCTGGTTCGGCAAGCTCGCCCTGCGGCGGGAACAGGGCGAGATCGACGCCATCATCGCAGCCAGGCAACTGGCCGCAGTGGAGCTCAAGGTCGCCCGCCGGGTGAAGACCACCTATGTTGAATACGGCCTTCTCGGCCAGAGCATCAGGATCGTGGGTGAGAACCTGGAGATCCTGCGCTACCTGGAGTCCATTGCCCGGACCCGCTATGCCGCAGGCTCTTCCTCCTTTGTCGATGTCCTCAAGATCCAGATCGAGATGGACAGGGTGGAGGAGCAGGCCAGGGACCTGAACGACCAGACCGTGCCCCGGCGGATCGACCTCAACAACCTGCTGGGGAGCGCGCCGGAAATGGCCCGTCCTCTCCCCGATAAGATTCCGGTCGTGGAGCTCCCGGTGACACCGGACGAACTGCTGGCAGCCCTGCGCACCCGCTCGCCGAAGCTGGCAGAGGCCCGCCAGGTCATTGACCGGGCCGAGAAGGAACGGGCCCTGGCCGAACGTGATTTCTACCCCGACCTGACCTTCAGCCTGAAGACCATCTTCACGGGTGAAGCGGAGTATGGCGCTCCGGCCGGTTCCGGTGACGACCCGGTCATCGCCGGCGTCACCCTGAACCTTCCCATCTTCACCGACCGGCGACACGGGGCCGTGGCGGAACAGTCGGCCAGGATACTGGACGCGCGCCACCGGCGGGAGCAGTTGCTGCGCGAGCTGACCTCGGACGTGGAACAGCTCCTCTACCGCTACCGCGAGGCGCAGCGGAAGATTGCCCTGTTCCGGGACTCTCTGGTTCCCAAGATCCGCCAGGAACTGGAGGTGGCCCTGGAGGGATTCCAGAGCGGCACCTACTCGATCCTGGAGCTCATGGATGCCCAGCGCGGCCTGCTCGACTTCGAGCTGGAAGAAAGCCGGGCCCTGGCCGAGCGCGCCATCACCCTGGCCCGGCTGGAGGAACTGAGCGGTATGACCCTGGCCCGCTGGGAAGGCAACAGTTCACCGTAATCGGCAACCATCAACCGATCCCGAACCACCACAGAACCGAAGGAGCACCCAATGACACGACAGATCAGAACCCTGGCCCTTCTCGCCACCTGCACCGCCTTCCTGTCTGCCGGAGCCACCGCGGCCCTGGCCGGCCCCCAGACCACCTGCCCGGTCATGGGCGGACCCGTCAACAAGGCGATCCATGCCGACTACCAGGGCCAGCGGGTCTACTTCTGCTGCAATGCCTGTCCGCCCCGGTTCAGGCAGGACCCGGAAAAATACCTGCAGAAGCTCAAGGAGATGGACCAGGAGGCCGAACCACTTCCAGCAAGGGAAAAAACACAAAAGTAGCGGTAATTCAAGGTAGTTGCCGACAGCGGCGAACAGTTGCGAAAAACCTCCTGAACCAGGCCGGACCCCATGAAAATATCCCCTGCCAGACGCATCCTCTTCATCATCCTCCTCGCCTTCCTGCCGGCCACTGCAGGCTCCGTCCCTGCGGACGGCCAGGCGGAAGGAAGCGCCACCTTCTGGACCTGCTCCATGCATCCCCAGATCCGGCTGCCTGAACCGGGCCAGTGCCCCATCTGCTTCATGGACCTCATCGAGGTCACGGTGGAGCAGAAACCGGGAGAAGCAGCAGGACTGCGCAGCATAACCCTGGATGAACAGGCAAGGAAACTGGCCCGGGTCGAGGTGAGCCCGGTGGTCCGCGGTGGTGCCCGCCGGCAGGTCCGCATGGTGGGCCGGGTCGATTACGACGAGACCAGGATGGGGACCATCACCGCCTGGGTCGGCGGCCGCATCGACAGGCTCTTTGTCGACTATACCGGCTCCACTGTCCGCCGCGGCCAGCCCATGGCCAGGATCTACAGCCCGGAACTGCTCACGGCCCAGGCTGAGCTGATCCAGGCCAGGGCCGCCCTTGACCGGCTGCAGGGCACAAAGAACGATCTCCTCCGCCGCACCGCGGTCCGCACCGTGGACGCGAGCAGGGAAAAACTGCGCCTGCTCGGACTCAGCGATGCCCAGGTCAAGGAGATGGAGAAGCGCAACAGGCCGGCCGATCACATCACCCTGACTGCGCCCATGGGCGGTATCGTCATCCGCAAGAACGTGACCGAGGGCGTGTATGTACGTACCGGCGAGCCCATCTACACCATCGCCGACCTGCACCATCTCTGGGTTCTGCTGGAGGCCTACGAGTCCGACCTGCAGGACATCGGGCTCGGCCAGGAGATCCTTTTCACGGTCGAGGCCTTTCCGGGGGATGAATTCCGGGGCAAGGTGGCCTACATCGACCCCCTGGTCAACGACAGGACCAGGACCGTCAGGATCCGCCTCAATGTGAACAACCCGGACCTCCGCCTCAAGCCTGGCATGTTCGCCCGGGCCGTCACCCTGAACAGGGCAGGCGGCGACCCGGGCAAGGCGCCACTCCTGATCCCGGCCTCGGCACCGCTGATCACCGGCCGCCGGGCCCTGGTCTATGTTCAGGAACCCGGGAGGGAAGGCGTCTATGAAGGGCGGGAGATCATCCTCGGCGCCCGCCAGGACGGTCATTACCAGGTGAAGTCCGGCCTGAAGGAAGGCGAACTGGTCGTCACCCGCGGTGCCTTCAAGATCGACTCGGCCATCCAGATCCAGGGACGCCCCTCCCTGATGAATCCGTATGTATCGGCAGTGAGGCGGGACGAGGCCTCCCCACCCCTCCTCTTCCTCTCCCGCCTCAACCTGCTGAACCGTTCCTTTGCCGGGCTCTCCCGGGCTGTTCACCAGGGAGACCGTGAACGGATCCGGACAGCGACCCGCTCGTTCAGCGCCATGCTCGGTATTGTCGATGCCGACAAATCCGCGCAAAAGGACAGGCTGGCCTGGCAGGAACTGGGCATGCTGCTCAGAAACGACATCCTCCTCCTGCAGGAGGCCGACGACCGGCAGGAGCGCCTTGCCATCTATGCCACCATGGCCGAGCATTTCCGACAGGTAAGGACCCGCTTCTCTCTCAGCGACGTGGCAGCGGCCATGCCGGGCAACCCGGAACTGCGGCGGCAGCTGGGCCGACTGGTGCGCCATTACCTCGTCCTGCAGCAGGCCCTGGCCGGCGATGATGGAAAAAAGGCCCTGACCGCCATCGCGGCCATGCAGGAGCCGGCCGACGGGGTCTTTTCCAGCCTGGCCGACCTGGGACTGGACCGGGCAGAGACCTTGAGCTTCCACCTCAACGAGGCCCTGCTCGCCCTGGCCGACAGCACCACGATCAAGGCCATCCGCACCGCCTTTGCTCCATTCAGCCAGGCCCTGGCCGGCACCGTTGCCGTCTTCGGCGCTGATATCGACACTCCGGTCTACGAGCACTTCTGCCCCATGGCCTTTGACAACAAAGGCGCCACCTGGCTGGCCGCGGGCACCCGGATCAGCAATCCCTACTTCGGGGCCATGATGCTCCGCTGCGGGGAGGTACGCCGCCAGATCAAGCAATGAGCGCCCTCCGTCAGCGGATACACCCGCACGTAGCCCCTCACGGGATGACGAACCATCGGTTTTTCCGGGCACAATGGTGTAAGCGCTCTCAGGGGCCGCAGATTTGTGCAGGCCTTCCTGACCGCTACAGCCTGCCTGTGCGGGCAGGCACGACCGTACAGAGAGGCAAGCGGAGCGCAGCGGAGACTCCGTGCGCTCCCTGTGAGTGTCTGCACCCCCGCTGCCGGCCCGGGTCCGGAGACCTTTTCAGGGGCACACCATGAATCCGGACCGGCAACCGCAACTCCCTCCGGCCACATCCCCGGTCGGGGCGGTCATCCGCTTCTGTCTCCTCCACAAGGTGGTGGTGGGACTGGCGCTTCTGGCCATGACCGGCTGGGGGCTCATGGTGGCGCCCTTTGATTTCAGCATCTCCTGGCTGCCCCGGGACCCGGTGCCGGTGGACGCCATCCCGGATATCGGTGAGAACCAGCAGATCGTCTTCACCCGCTGGCAGGGCCGCTCGCCCCAGGACGTGGAGGACCAGGTCACCTATCCCCTCACCGTGGCCCTGCTCGGCCTGCCCGGGGTCAGGACCGTGCGCAGTTACTCCATGTTCGGTTTTTCCACCATCTACGTGATCTTCGACGATTCCGTGGAATTCTACTGGTCCCGCTCACGGCTGCTGGAGAAACTGGCCAGCCTGCCCGCCTCCACCCTGCCGCCGGAGGTCCGCCCGACCCTGGGGCCGGATGCCACCGGACTGGGTCAGATCTTCTGGTATACCCTGGAAGGACGCGATCCGGACGGCAACCCGGTGGGCGGCTGGGACCTGGCCGAGTTGCGCTCCATCCAGGACTGGTACGTGCGCTATGCGCTGATGGGGGTGGCCGGTATCTCGGAGGTGGCCTCTGCCGGGGGTTTTGTCAAGGAGTACCAGGTGGATGTCGATCCGGATGCCCTGCGCGACCGGGGCGTGACCCTGGAGGAGGTCTTTGCCGCGGTCAAGCAGTCCAACATCGACGTGGGCGCGCGCACCATTGAGATCAACCGGGTCGAGTATGTGATCCGCGGGGTCGGTTTCATCAAGAACCTGGGCGATATCGAGAAGGCGGTGATCCGGGCCACGGACAACCTGCCGATCCGCGTCGGCGACGTGGCCCGGGTATCGCTGGGTCCGGCCCTGCGGCGCGGGGTGCTCGACAAGGGTGGGGCCGAGGTGGTGGGCGGCGTGGCCGTGGTCCGTTACGGCGACAACCCCCTGGCCGCCATCGACCGGCTCAAGGAAAAGATCCGCGAGATCAGCCCCGGCCTGCCGTCCAGGACCCTGGCCGACGGCACGGTGAGCAAGGTCACCATCGTGCCCTTCTACGACCGGTCCGGCCTGATCCACGAATCACTCGGCACCCTGAAGACCGCCCTGGGCCAGGAGATCCTGATCACCATCATCGTGGTCCTGATCTCGGTCATGCACTTCAAGAGCTCGTTTCTTGTCTCGGCCATGCTGCCGCTGGCGGTGCTGATGTCCTTCATCGGCATGAAGGTCCTGGGCGTGGATGCCAATATCGTGGCCCTGTCCGGCATCGCCATTGCCATCGGCACCATTGTCGACATGGGCATCATCATCTGCGAAAACATTCTCACCCGCCTCGACGAGGCCGATCCCGGCACACCGGCGCTGACCATCATCTACGAGGCCGCCACCGAGGTGGGCAGCGCCATCCTGACCGCGGTCTCCACCACCATTGTCAGCTTCCTGCCCGTCTTTACCATGCAGGCCGCCGAGGGCAAGCTCTTCAAGCCCCTGGCCTATACCAAGACCTTCGCCCTCATCGCCTCCATCGTCCTGGCACTGACCGTGCTGCCGCCCCTGGCCCACCTCCTCTTCTCCCGGGCCCGCAGGGGCCGGGTGCCGGGCCTGATGCAGTTCGTGATGCCGTCGCTCCTGCTGGCCGCCGGCCTGCTGCTGGCATGGCGGATCACCCCCCTGGGATGGATCATGGCGGCCTTCGGTCTGTACCGGTTTGTCCTCAAATGGCTGCCGCGGCGGCTCATGCTGCTGCTGAACCGGGTGGAGAGCTGGATAGCCATCGGCCTGATCACCTTCCTGCTGGGCCGCTACTGGCTGCCACTGGGCGTGGAACGGGGCGATGCCTACAATATCCTCTTTGTCGCGATCATGATCGGCCTGCTGCTGGGCCTGCTGCAGCTCTTCCAGTTTCTCTATCCCCGCATGCTCGCCTGGTGCCTGCGCCACAAGATTCTCTTCCTGTCCATCCCGACCCTGCTCACCCTGCTGGGCGCCATGATCTGGCTCGGCGTGCCGAAGATCACCTCCGGCCTGCCCGAAACCGTCAGAAGATCCCCGCCCCTGGTGGCCCTGGCACACGCCTTTCCCGGACTGGGCAGAGAGTTCATGCCGCCGCTGGACGAAGGCTCCTTTCTCTATATGCCCACCACCATGCCGCATGCGGGAATCGCCGAGGTCCAGGAGGTGCTGGCCATGCAGGACCGGCGGATCAGCGCCATTCCCGAGGTGGAAAGCGCGGTGGGCAAGATGGGTCGGGCCGAGACCGCCCTGGACCCGGCACCGCTCTCCATGATCGAGACCATCATCAACTACCGCCCCGAGTACCTGGTCGACGACCGCGGCCGCAGGCTGCGGTTCGCCTTCCGGCCGGACCGCAGGGACTATTTCCGCAGCGAGGACGGAACACTGCTGCCGGCCGGGGATGGCATGCCCTACCTGGTCCGGGGTCGCTATGAACGGGACAGCCAGGGCCGCCTTGTCCCTGATCCGGACGGCAGACCGTTCAGGCTCTGGCGCCCGGCCCTGGACCCCGAGATCAACCCGGGCCGTGCCTCCTGGCCGGGGATCAGGACCAGTGACGACATCTGGAACGAGATCGTCCGGGCCGGCCGGATCCCGGGGGTGACCTCTGCGCCGAAGCTGCAGCCCATCGCCACCCGCATCATCATGCTGCAGACCGGCATGCGGGCGCCCATGGGCATCA
Organism: Desulfobulbaceae bacterium; assembly: GCA_026987195.1. Taxonomy (GTDB): domain Bacteria; phylum Desulfobacterota; class Desulfobulbia; order Desulfobulbales; family Desulfobulbaceae; genus DRKI01. The sequence goes on from JALSNC010000138.1 coordinate 10,548, forward strand.
AGATCAAGGGACCGGACCTGGCCACCATCGAGGCGGTGGGACTGCAGATGGAAGAACTCCTCAAGGAGGTGCCGTCAGTGAATCCGCTCACCGTGCTGGCCGACCGGGTGGTGGGCAAACCCTACCTGGAGATCGTCATCGACCGCAACGCCATTTCCCGCTACGGCATCCGCCTCGCGCGGGTGCAGGAGGTCCTGGCCGTGGCCGTGGGCGGCCGCAGGATCACAACCACTGTCGAGGGCAGGGAGCGCTACCCGGTCCGCATCCGCTACCTGCGCGAGCTGCGTGACTCGGTGGAATCGCTGGGCCAGATCCTGGTGGCCGCGCCCGGCGGCGAACAGATTCCCCTGCGTCAGCTCGCCCGAATCCGCTATACCCGTGGTCCGCAGATGATAAAAAGCGAGGATACCTTTCTCACCGGCTACGTCCTCTTTGACGGCAGAAAGGGGACAGCCGAGGTGGAGGTGGTCCGGCAGGCCCGGCAGTTCCTGCGGGAAAAGATCGGCTCCGGCCAACTGGTCCTGCCCGCCGGCGTCTCCTACACCTTTGCCGGCAACTTCGAAAACCAGATCCGGGCCCAGAAACGACTCGCCATCATCCTGCCGCTGGCCCTGCTGCTGATCATGGTCATCCTCTACCTGCAGTTCAAGTCCCTGGCCACCACCATGATGGTCTTCTCCTCCATCCTCGTGGCCTGGTCGGGCGGATTTCTCATGATCTGGCTCTACGGCCAGGAGTGGTTCCTGAACTTTTCCATCTTCGGCGACTCCATGCGCGCGCTGTTCCAGGTCCATCCCATCAACCTGTCGGTGGCCATCTGGGTCGGCTTCCTCGCCCTGTTCGGCATCGCCTCCGACGACGGTGTCCTGATGGCGACCTACCTGGACGAATCCAGGGCCCGCTTCACAGGCCATGGCCGCGAGGAGATCCGGGCCATGGTCCTGGCCGGGGCCCAGCGCCGTATCCGTCCCGCCCTCATGACCTCGGCCACCACCATTCTGGCCCTGCTGCCCATCCTCACCTCCACGGGCCGGGGCGCCGACATCATGGTCCCCATGGCCATCCCCTCCTTTGGCGGCATGTCCATCGCCATCCTCACTGTCTTCGTGGTCCCGGTCCTCTACTGCTGGCGGGAAGAACTGCGGCGGCGCTGAGATCTCCCCCCCCCGGAACTCTAGGAACTCATCAATTGGGTGCAGTTGCCGCCAATCCGCCGCGCTGTAACCCCTCACGGGATAACCAGCCACCGGATTTTTCGACCACAATGCTGTAAGCGCTCTCAGGGGCCGCAGATTTGTGCAGGCGTGCCTGACCGCTATAGCCTAACCTATGCGGACAGGCACGCCCGTGCAAAGATGCGGTGCCTGTGAGCGCTTAC
>JALSNC010000139.1 GCA_026987195.1 Desulfobulbaceae bacterium
AGGCGCGGCTCTCCGATGCCACCTCCCAGCTTTCCCTGACCAGGAACGCCCTGAAGAAGGCCAACCTCAAGGCCGAGGCCATGCTCCGTTACGGTCAGGAAAAAGACAGGATGCTGGCTCCCCTGCAAGAACGGATCGCTGCCCTGGAAAGCGAGCTTGAACAGAAGCAGCAGGAGATTGACCGGGCCGGGGAGGAGATCGCCGGCCTGAAGGAAAAACTTGCCGAACAGCCCAAGGCCATGGCCAGTGTCGAGGCTGACCTGAATGCCGCCAGGAAAGAGATGGAGGAGAAGGAGCGCGAACTGGTCCGGTTGCGGGGTGAGCTGGCCCGGGCCCGCCAGGACGCTGACGACTATTTCAGGGAAGGCCAGAACCTGGTGCGCCGGGTGGCCAGCCTGACCGAATCCTCCCTTATCCTCAACAACCAGATCAAGGACCTGACCAACAGGCTCGGTACCGCGACCAGGACCATCGAAGAGCTGCAGGCAGCGCTCACCCAGACCAGGGACACGCTGACCGCCACCAGGAGGCAGCTTGCCGAGGCCGATAAGGCGAAAGAGGCTCTGCAGAAACAGGTGGACGAGCTGACCGCGACCCTGACGGCCAGAGAAGAAAAAATCAAGGAGCTGACAACCGCCATCGAGGCGGCCGGCAAGGAGAAGGCCGAGCTGGCCACCCGTCTCGAGGCGGCAACCAGGGCGGCTGCAGAACTGGAAAGCGTCAAGGCCGAACTGGAAAAGAAGAATGCTGCCCTGGACGAGGCAGAGGCCAAGGTTGCACAGCTCACCGAGCTGCAGGCCGAGCTGGAGCGGCTGAAGACCGAAAACCAGCAGTTGAGCGCAGGCATCGGGGAAAAAGAGAACAGGCTGGCCGAACTGAACAAGGAACTCGCTGACCTGAAAACGCAGCAGCAGAGCCTGACGGCCGAACTGGAAACTGCCCGTACCGCCGCCCAGGAGGCAGAGCAGTTGAAGACAGCCCTGCAGGAGAAGAGCGAGGCTCTTGCCGCGGCCCAGGAGCAGCTCACCGCTGCGCAGGCCAGTGCGCAGGAGCTGGAAAAGGTCAAGGCCGAGCTGCAGAAGACCACCGAGGAACTTGCCGCGGCCCGGGCTGCCGGCCAGGAGCTCGAGCAGGTGAGGGCCGAGCTGCAGAAGAAGACCGAGGAGCTCACCGCACTCCAGGAGGAGCTGACTGCAGCCCGGGCGGCCGGCCAGGAGCTCGAGCAGGTCAAGGCCGAACTGGCAAAGAAGACGGAAGAGCTCACCGCGCTCCAGGAGGAGCTGGCCACGGCCCGGGCTGCCGGCCAGGAGCTTGAGCAGATCAAGGCCGAACTGGCGAAGAAGACCGAAGAGCTGACCGCGCTCCAGGAACAGCTTGCCACGGCCCGGGCTGCCGGCCAGGAACTCGAGCAGGTCAAGGCCGAGCTGGCGAAGAAGACCGAAGAGCTGACCGCACTTCAGGAACAGCTGGCCACAGCCCAGGCCGCTGCCGCGCAGTCTGAACAGATCCGGAGGCAACTGGAAGAGAAGACCGCCGCTCTTGCACAGGCTGAGACCGATGCCAAGGCTGCCGCTGAAAAGCTGCAGCAGGTTGAGGAAAAAATCCGGGCCACCGAGGACCGGGTCAAGGAACTGACCACTGCACTTGAGGAGCGGAAAAAGACCGAGCAGCTTCTTCAGGACAAGCTCTCCGCCGCCCTGGCCAGAGTTGACGAGCTGAGCGGTACAGTCAGGCAAAAAGAGGAGACCGCAAGAGAGCTCCTGGCTGCCCGCCAGGAGGTGGAAGGCAAGCTCAAGGAGCTGGAACAGCAGGTGGCCCGGCTCTCCACCCAGGTCAAGGAAAAAGAGGGGGTGCTGGCCACCATGCAGGAAAAACTGGCCGCAGCCGAGAGCGCCAAGCAGGAAATCGAGCAGAAACTTGCCGAAAGCCTCAAGGCGGCTGCCGCCGTGGCCACCCTCAAGGAATCCCTGCAGAAGGCCACCGGTGAGCTGACCCGGACGAAAAACGAGGTGCAGGAACTCAGGGCGGCCAGCGAAAAACTGCAGGCCCTGGAGGAAGAAACCGGTAAACTCAAGGAAGAACTTGCCCGGAGCCACCAGCAGACCAGTGAACTCGAAGGCAGGGTCAGCAGCCTCCAGGCCGAGCTGGAGGCCCTGCGCCGGGAAAAAGAGGCGTTGCAGCGCAGGATCGTTGACAGCGACCACGACGGAGTGCCCGACGCCGACGACAAGTGCCCCGATACCCCGGCCGGGGTCAAGGTCAATGCCGAGGGCTGCGAACCCGACAGTGACCATGACGGCCTTGTCGACCGCCTGGACCTGTGCCCGCAGAGCGCGCCCGGTGCCGAGGTCGACCAGTTCGGCTGCGCCAGTGACGGCCGGATCATTCTTGGCGGCGTGACCTTCGAACCCGGTACCGCCGACCTGACCGATGCTTCCATGAAGAGCCTGGACAAGGTGGTGCAACTGCTCAAGGAGCACCCCGAAGTGCGGATGGAGGTGGCCGGCTACACCGACAACATCGGTGACGCGGCCCGCAACCTCAAGGTCTCCGAGGCCCGCGCCAGGCGGGTGCTCAACTACCTGGTGAGCAAGGGGATCGATCCCGCACGACTGGTGGCCAAGGGGTATGGCGAGGCGGACCCGGTGGCCGACAATGCCACCCCGGCCGGCCGGGCCAGAAACCGGCGGGTCGAGCTGCACAAGATCCCTGCTGCAACAGAGGAGGAGGCAGCGGCTCCGGCCCTGCAGTAACCCTTTTCGTTCCAGCGGTACACGAAACACAAAAAGCCCCGGGTGCGGCCGCACCCGGGGCTTTTTGTGTCTGCATCATGGACAACAGGATATATCCCGTGCAATATACGGGTTAATTGACACGCATTGTATCCACCTTGCAGAAATTGTCATAGCCGTAAAATGACAGCCCGTGGCGGTCGGCAACGAGCGCCAGGAAAAAGTAGAGCCGGAGTTCGTGCCGGCTCAAGGGGTCCAGAATCCGGCCCTGAGAAACCGATGCTCGATAAAGGCA
>JALSNC010000140.1 GCA_026987195.1 Desulfobulbaceae bacterium
CCCTGTCGAGGCAGGACTGGAGGGGAATATTGATGCCGCGGCACCGGTCGAGAATGGACTCCGCGCCTTCCTCGAAGCAGTACATGGCGCCGCGGACGCCGTTTCGGGCCGCCTCGACAAGGAAATGGGTGGCAAGGGAGGATTTGCCGGTCCCCGAGGGACCGGTGAGCAGGGTACAGGTTCCCAGGTGGAACCCGCCCATGAGCAGTTCGTCCAGGGCGGTGATGCCGGTGGAGAGCTTCATGCTTTCCCGGCCGGGACGCTGCAGGATCTCGATCCGGTGCGGATAGACAACGATACCGTCGGCGGTGATCCGCAGGGTATGGCGGCCGGACAGGTAATCGCTGCCACGGAACTTGCTCACCTCCAGGGTACGGATCTCGGTGACCCGCTCCTTGGAGATCTCGCTGTGCAACTCGAGGATGCCGTCCACGGCCATGGCAATGGACTGTTCCCGTTCCAGCTCGCCGGGTTCAAAGAGCAGAAGCGACAGGCACTGCTGCTGCGAGAGATACCGGATCAGTTGCTGGATATGCTTGCGGTACTGGTATTCGTCTGTGGAGAGATAGCGCAGGTTGGTGACCGAATCGATGACCAGCCGCCTGGGCCGGTGCTTCTCGATGGCCTGGTAGATCCTGCTCCAGATGTTTTCCTCCTCCACCTCGCTGGGCGAAAACACGCTGTATTCGCCATTGGTCCGGGGAGAGGCGTCGATCAGGGTCAGGTCGACCAGGTCGATGGCGTCCAGGTTCCAGCCGAAACTGGCCGCGTCCCGGCGGATGGTTTCCACGGATTCTGTGAGAGAGAGGAAGAGACACCGGGAATCATCATCCCGGCACTGCAGCAGGAACTGCAGGGAAAGGACCGTCTTGCCGGCACCGGGGCCGCCGAGGAGAAGATAGCTGGAGGCCGGAAGGAATCCGCCGTGCAGCACCTCGTCCAGTCCGGGGATTCCAGTGGAGATACGGTCGCCTGTCATGATCGATACTCCTTTAGAGAACGGGCAGGAGAAGTCCTCTGCCCTGTCCGGTTTCTCGGGATGGGAGAAAGAGAGCTGTGGCCTGCAGCGGGTGTGGTGATGCAGACCACCTCAGACATATCAGGAAAATAATCGCATATTTTCCTTAGAGCTTAATATAGCAGTTTCCCGTCTGTCAACAGCCATTGAACAATCCGTGAAAGGCATTGTCCGGCAACGGGTTTCGGGGAGCGACAAGATGGGCAACAGTTCGCTGCCATCTTTAACTATCTGAAAATAGAGGTATTTTTATAGGGATGGAGGGGCGGAAAGAGCAATATCCCGGCAGGAAAAAGGAGGGGAAACCCGCCGGGATATCGACTCAGGAGGAGAGCATATATGTAAAAAGCGTCCTGCGCTTGGAAGCAGGGGAGCAGTATCCCGGCGGGAAAAAGGAGGGGAAACCCGCCGGGATGCCTACTTTAGGAGGAGAGCGTGTTGATGGTGAGGCGACCCTGCAGACAGGATTCTACATTCTGCCTTTCATCATCATATGGTGGCCCGGCATCCCGGTCCCCATGCCCATGGGACCGCCGCAGCCGCAGGCACCCATCATCGCCATGGGACCTGTTCCCTGGAGGCCGCTTTCGCGGGCCTTGACCCGGAGCTGCTCGCGAAGATCGAAGATCTTGCCCGCCAGTTTGGAGACCTGGTCGGGATCAGGACTTGCGGAGTGCATCAGCGCCCGCATCCGGGCACGGTTTTCCATCATCTGTTTCCGCAGGTCCACGGTCTGGTCCAGGAACTTTTCCCTGGCAGCCCTGGTCTTCTCGTCCACCTGGGGACAGCCCATCATGGCACCGTGGTAGCCGGGACCACCCTTTTCGCCGGGGCTGGCCATGCCGGCCTGGATGCCGGTGAAGGTGAGGACCGCCACTGTCAGTGCTGTCAATGTGATCCTGGTTATTCTTCTGCTTGCATCATTCATCAGATTATGCTCCTTGTTGTCTCGTCTGGTTGATTTTCGCGTTTGCCACATCTATTGCCAATCGCGTGCCAAAAACAAAAGAAAAATTTTTCTCGGTGGAGTTCCGTTATTTAATCAACATCCACCGGTGCCGCCTTCCACCGGGGCACCCCCGGCCGGCCCCTGATCCGGGTAATTTTTTCCCGGTGCCGGTGCCAGGGTGGGTAATATTTATCCACCCGGGCCGACAGCATGAAAAAAGACAGGGTGCAGGGGAAACGGTTGTATCGGCCTGCACGACTTGAGGCGATCCCGCATGACACAATTTTTCCATGCAATCCCACGCTGCTGCGCGCAGAAGATATGCCGGATTGCGGCCGGCCGGTCTCGCCGGGACCCCTGCCCCGGCCACCTGGATTCAGGTTTGCAGGAGAGAGCGGAAAAGGCCGCCTCCCGGACCGGTTCCCTGCCGGCCATCCGGGACCACGGCCGGCTTCGTTTCTCCCGCATGGCACGGGGGTGTCATGCATAACAGGATGCGCATGTTTCCACGACCCAGGTTCATCTATGTCTCACCCTGGCTGCTTGCCGCCGCCACCGGGCTCCTGGTCCTTATCGTGGTAACCTTTGCCCTGAGCAATATCCAGCGGGAAAAACGGCTCATGACCAATGCCCTGGTCCAGAAGGCCGACACCCTGATGCGGGTCATCCATTCCGGTGCCCGGGCCTCCTATATCGCCGACCTGCGGCGTGGCAACTGGAATATCGAACCCTGGTACGAACATGTGCAGCGGGTGATCGATCACCTCACCGACGACCCGGACATCCGTTTCCTGGCCCTGGTGGACGCACGGGGCAGGATCATCGCCCACAGCAACAGGGGACTCAGGGGGGAACAGTCCACCTTTCGCCTGCCAGAGGCCCTGCGCTCCGACCGCATGGACACCGGCACCCTGATCTATCAGGTCTTCACCTCCCGGCGGGATGGCCGAATATTTGCTGCATTCCGGTCGTTTATACCGTATCGTCCTGTCATGCCGCCCATGCCGCTCAGGTTCTTCAGGAAACGCTCCCCGGAAACGGGCGACAGCCGGTTCTTCGGCGCAAATCCGCACGCCCGTTTCCACGATCTGGCTCCGGACGGCACACAACAGCACTACTATGTGGCGGTGGGCCTGGACATGCGGGCCTATGACCGGACACTCGGCCGTCTGCGCTTCCAGATACTCATGCTCTCCCTGGCCATGCTGCTGGTCGGGGTGGGAGGATGGCTCTCCCTTGCCGCGGTCCAGGGCTATCGGATATCCCAGCAGACCCTGGCCGAGATCCAGGCCTTCACCGGGCTGCTCATTGCCAGGCTGCCGGTCGGCATCATCGCCACCGACAGAAACGGCAGGGTGACAACCTGGAACCGCGCCGCGGCCAGGATACTTGGAGTGGCAGCGGAAGATGTCATGGGCAGGGAGCCGGGCATGGTTCTGCCCCGGCAGCTGCAGGTGTTTTTTTCTCCTGTCGGCAAGGAGGCGGACAGCAGCGGCGATCAGGGCAGGGAGGCGGAGGTACGGGTCTGCGTCAATGGCAGCGAGGTGGTGCTTATCTGTTATCTGATTGATATCAGGGACAAGGAGAACAACTACATGGGCCAGGTGCTGCTGCTCTCCGATGTCACGGAACTCAAGGCCATGGAAAAGGAGATGCGCCAGAACGAACGGCTGGCCGCGGTGGGCAGGATGGCGGCGGGAGTTGCCCACGAGGTGCGCAATCCCCTGAGCTCGGTCAAGGGGTTGGCCCTGCTGCTCAGGGACAAGTTCGCAAGCTCAAGCCGGGAGAGCGAGATGGCCACCCTCCTGGTGCAGGAAGTGGAACGGATGAACCGCACCATCTCTGAACTGCTCAGCTTCGCCCGGCCGGCCAGCCTCGCCCTGGCCCCGGTCCACCTGGAAGAGCTGCTGCGCCAGGCCGCTCGCCTGATCGACGCTGATGCGGCCAGCGACGGGATCAGTATCACCCTGACCCTGGAGGAGGAACTCCCCGCCGTCATGGCAGACCGGGACCGCCTGAACCAGGTCTTTATCAATATCATGCTCAATGGAGTCCAGAGCATGGACCAGGGCGGGGAGCTGCGGGTCGCGGCCCGCGGTGCCGCCGGCGGCCGAAGTGTGGAGGTGATCATCGAAGACACCGGCAGCGGCATGGACCCCGAGACCATGGAACAGGTCTTCTATCCCTACTTCACCACCAGAGAGGACGGCACCGGCATCGGCCTGGCCATCTCGCAGAAGATCATCTCCGACCATGGCGGCAGCATCCGCATGGAGAGCGAACCGGGGAGGGGAACACGGGTCACCATCGAACTGCCTGTCTGGAGCGGGCAAGAGGAACAGTGCTGTGACCAGGATCCGAGCGCTTAGTCCGGGTACAACACGTTTCGGCCGGAAGCATTGCCCTGCCGGCGGGTAAGCGAGCATGGCCGACTCGGACTGCCCTGATACTGCTGGCAGCCGTGAGTACGTGCAGAATAAGCGCTCACAGGAGCCGCACGGAGTCTTCGCTTACCTCTTTGCACGGTCGTGCCTGCCCGCAGGCAGGCTGTCGGCGTCTCCCTGCGGTCGTTTACCTGCGGTCAGGCACGCCTGCACAGGTAAGCGAAGACGCTGAATCTGCGGCCTCTGAGAGCGCTTACACCATTGTGGTCGGACAGACCGATGGTTAGCCATCCCGTAAGGGGTTACTGCTGTTGAACTATTACGGACTTTTACGGGACTCGGACCGTTCTGCCGGCCGCCATATCCGTAAAGTTTGCATCCAGGAACTCGCACTCGGCCGGTGACAGGTCGAATCTGAGCTGGGCCTCTCTCAGGATCTGCTCCCTCGCCTTTTCCGGATGTTCCTGTACGGTCTCGGATATCCAGCGGATGGCTTTTTTCAGGGCCGCAGATTTTGTCTGCAGCGGTGTGGATTCTCCCATGGCAACCACCTGTTGCGAAGTACAGTTGATTTTACGGCAGGAATCCTTACATTGAAGTAGAGTGACAATCGGTCTCGGCCGTCTGCACCGTCCATGGACGGCAATGACGGAAAAGAGGGTGGGGGATTCCTGCCGGGACTGTTGCATATATAGCCGGATTGCCAGCGCATGACCATCATTTTTCCCGGGAAATCGTAAGCGCTCACAGGAGCCGCATCTTTGCACGGTCGTGCCTGCCCGCCTAGGTAGGCTATAGCGGTCAGGCACGCCTGCACAAATCTGCGCCCCCTGAGAGCGCTTACAGGATTGTGGTCGAGAAAACCGATGGTTGGTTATCCCGTGAGGGGTTACGATCGTCCGCTGCCGCGGCTACGGAACTTTTACTTAACGTATCGGCATATTAGTCGGTTGGCAATAGCGGTGAACTATTACGAATCGGCAGCGCCCCGCCCAAATCTCTTCACTTCGGGCCGATTTTCGGATATTGTAAAGACAAAGAGCAGGAACCAACAAGGCGATTATGGAAAGTCTGACCGGACACTTTCTCATCTCGACTCCGCAGATGCCGGACCCCCGCTTCCGGGAGCAGGTGATCTTTCTCTGTGCCCACAACCAGGAAGGGGCCATGGGACTGGTCATCAACAACCCGAGCACGGAGATCACCCTGCTGGATGTACTGCATGGCGCCAACATGCCCATCCCCGAAGGACCGCTGCCGCCCGTCTACATCGGCGGGCCGGTGGAACTGGATGCCGGTTTCATCCTCCACAGTGCCGAGTACCGCAAGGGGCTGGGCCTGGAGGTGACTGCGGAGGTATCCCTGTCCCGGGATGCCTCCATTCTCGAGGATATCTCCAGGGGAAGCGGCCCGGAACACTACCTCTTCATGCTGGGATATGCCGGCTGGGCGCCCGGACAGCTCGAGAACGAACTCGTCGACAACTCGTGGCTGACGGTACCCGGCGACATCGAGGTCCTGTTCCACACCGAGGACGCCCTGAAGTGGAAAAAGGCGGCACAGAAGTTCGGCATTGACATCTCCACCTTCGGCGATATGATCGGCTATGCCTGATCCCGGCCGGAACCGGAAATGCAAGCATTCGCCGCTATCGGCAACCACCTGAAAATGCTGATACTTTTGGTAAAAGTTCAGCAGTGCCTCAGCTGTGCGTGATCGCGGCTGGCCGTCAGGTAAGCGAGCGCAGCGAGACCCCGCTATGCGGCCAGCCGCCAGCGCGTGCAGCTAAGCGCAGACTCCGGATGACGTGCTGCTGAACTTTTACCCGGCAATGATGCGCCCCGGAGTGGCAGGGACAGCGCACAGGGTTTCCACCTGTGCGTTTTTTTGTAACACTTCACCACTATCTATGATGGACTCGTAAAAAGTCCATCACACTCTCAAGATGGCTCAGCATAAACGTTCGATATACAAGGCGTAGCGGTGTCGGCCAGGCGGAGGCGTACATGAAGTACGTCGAGCATTGGCCGTACCCGCTACAACGCAGTAGATCGGACTTTTTGCGACGCCATCATCCATGCAAACCAGTAACAGGATCAGCAGACCCATGTCGGCAAAGGATACCCCGAAGGCGCAGATCAGCGACATCTTCCAATGCCAGCGGTGCGGCTACTGCTGTCAGGGTGAGACGACGGTCTCCCTTGATGCCCGGGACCAGGAGCGGATGGTGGCGGCCCTGGGCATGAGCAGGGAGGAGGTTCGCGACCGGTACTGGAGGATCACCGGCACCACAGTCCAGATGAAGACCGTTGACGGACACTGCATCTTCTACAGTGAGAACAAAGGCTGCACGGTCCACGAGGGACGGCCCTGGCGCTGCGGCCAGTGGCCGCTGCATCCCAGTATTCTCACCGACGAGGCCAACTTCACCGCCATCCGCACCTCCTGTCCCGGTATCAACAAGAATCTGGACTACGCCACATTCCGCACCATCCTGGCCCGGCTGCAGCAGGAACAGGAGCGGTTGAATTTCTAGCAAGAGTCCAAGTGAAATTTGTCTTTCTCTTTCCCGGCAAGACCAGGGAAAAGTACCTGGATGCCGGCATCCGGGATTATGCCGGCCGTCTGGCCAGGTATGTCGGAGTGGAGCTGGTGGTGCTCAAGGAAAAGCACAGCCACCGGGGGCCGGCGGAACAGATCCGTCGCCGGGACGCACAGCAGCTCCTGGCCCGGACCGGTGCGCGCGGCCTTGTCGTTGCCCTGGATCCCGCCGGCCGGCAGGTCGATTCCGAGGAACTGGCCCACCTGGTGACCGGGTGGGAAGATCGGGGCGCCCGGGAGATCTTTTTCCTGATCGGCGGCCATCTCGGCCTGCATGAAACTGTTCTCCGGCGCGCCGACCTGGTGCTGGCCCTGTCGCGCCTGACCTTTACCCACGAGATGTCCCGCCTCATCCTGCTGGAACAGCTCTACCGGGCCTGGACCATCAAGGCGGGCCACAACTACCACCGGTAACACAGCCTGCCATGGACACCACCCCCTACAGCGACAATATACCCGCGGCAATGCATGAATTTGCGGCCCGGGTGCAGGAAGAGACCCCGGCGGGACTCCTTTCCATCCACGTGGTCGGCAGTGTCCTGACCCCGGATTATCAGCCCGGCCGTTCTGATATCAACTCCGTCATAGTCCTGGAACGGATCGATCTGGATTTCCTCGACATGCTCGTCGGCCTCGGCACCTCTTTCCGGGACAGACATATCGCCGCCCCCCTCCTCATGACCCCGCACTACATCGCCAGGTCCCTGGACGTCTTTCCCCTGGAGTTTTTCAACTTTCGCGAAGTCCACCTGACGCTCACCGGCGAGGACCTGCTGGCTACCCTGGAGATCGACGATGCAAAACTCAGGCTGCAGTGCGAGCGCGAGGTCAAATCCATGCTGGTCGGCCTGCGCCAGGGCTATCTCAGGGCCTTGGGCGAGCGCAATCGCCTGGCGGTCCTGCTGGCCGAATCAATGAAGTCCCTGCTCCCCCTGGTGCGGGGGCTCTGCCATCTCCGCAACCTCAGACCTGCTCTTGCCGGACGTGATCTCATCCGCAGCCTGCAGCAGCCGGACCTGGCAGAAAGCGAGAGTTTCGAGGCGGTTTACGCCCTTGCCCGGCAGGAAGCTGATGTCCTGCCGGGAAAGGAGACACTGATGAATCTGTTTGACCGCTATTACCATGCCATGGAATCCCTTGCCGAGTATATCGATGCGCTGGCGGCCTGAGCTGCTCCTTCTGCTCATTTTCCTTCTGTCCGGCGTACCGGCATGGTCGGCCTCGCCGCAGGTGCCGGCCCGTCCGCCGGGCCGTGTCGTCGACCTGGCCGGCGTCATCGACGACAGTACCGAGGCCAGGCTCTCAGCGCTTCTGCGGGACCTGGAAGACAAGACCACGGTGCAGATGGCGATCCTCACGGTTAACTCCCTGGCTGGCGAAGACATCAACACCTTCTCCCTGCGGGTGGCCGAACAGTGGCAATTGGGCCAGAAGGGCAAGGATAACGGTCTGCTGCTGACCGTGGCTGTCCGAGACAGGAAGTACCGGTTTGAGGTGGGCTACGGCCTCGAGGAGATCCTGCCCGACAGCCTGGTGGGGAGCATCGGCCGGCAGGCCCTGGTACCGTATTTCAAACAGCGCAGGTACAGCGAGGGGATATTCACGGCCACAGCCGAGATCATCCGCATACTTGCCGACCACTACGGCGTCAGCATCACCGGCCTGCCACCGAAGCAGGTGCGGCGGCAGAACCGGAGCGACGGCCTGATTTTTTCCCTCATTGCACTGGCCATTTTTCTGCTGATGCTCAGGAATCGCCGCCGTCGCTCAGGTCGCGGCGGCCGGGGCGGGCCCGCCGGAATGATTTTTTTTCCAGGCGGCGGCTGGGGTGGTGGCGGCGGCTTTTCCGGCGGCGGGTTTGGCGGTTTCTCCGGCGGCGGCGGCGGGTTTGGCGGCGGCGGCGCCTCCGGTGGCTGGTAAAAAGCGGATCGGGTTGATCAGCACAGATTGCTGCAGGCAGCGATCCGTGCGGTCCTCTGACTTCTGATCTCTGAAAAAGGAAAAGCAAATGAACAGCACGGTGAAGACAATACTCGTCATTGTCGGGATCCTGGTCGCCCTGGCGGCCGGGATTGTCCTGTGGGGAGTGGGGCAGTACAACAGGGTCGTGGCCATGGACGAACAGGTCAAGTCCCAGTGGGCGCAGGTCGAAAACCAGCTTAAACGGCGCTTTGACCTGATCCCCAACCTGGTGGAGACCACCAAGGGGTATGCGAAGCACGAGAAGGAGATCTTTGAAAATCTCGCCAATGCCCGGACCAGGTATTTCCAGGCATCGACGGTTGCCGGGAAGGTGGAGGCGGCCAACGGCTTCGAACGGGCCCTGTCACGGCTCCTGATGCTGCAGGAGAGGTATCCCGACCTCAAGGCCAATGAATCGTTTCTGAAGCTGATGGATTCGCTGGAAGGAACCGAAAACCGGATCGCGGTGGAGCGGAAGCGCTACAACGACGCGGTACGCAGGCTGAATACCTACCGACGCACGGTGTTTGGCAGATTTTTCGCTTCCCTGGCCGGTGTGGGGCCGGCAGAGTATTTCAAGGTGCCCGAGGGTGAGGCCGCGGCCCCAAAGGTCTCGTTCTGACCGGGGGGCAGCAGGAGTATTCACCCGGTGTACCAGTTCGTCAACTGGCTGAAAAGAGCAGTGCCTTTACCACCGAACACGGAGATGGTGAAGCTGACGCAGCAGATTTGCCTGTATCGACGTTCGAATGCCGACAGCGGCCCGGCGGAGACCGCATGCCGGCTGCAGGAGGGAGGGTTCAGTTGCGGTAAAAGACGTGATCCCCGTACTGGGCGACATAGGTCATACTGGTTGCCCAGGCGGGATTGATGTCCTTGCGGTGGTAAAAGGTCGCACCCTGGGTGAAATCGGAACTGATCATGGCCTTGAGCGCGGTCTGAAGACAGTCCATGAACACGCCCGGTTCGGTGGGAAGATAGGACTTCTTCTGAAAGGTCCAGCTGAACTGGTAGGGCGCGGTCACCACCTCCTCGACACTCTCTTTCTTCTGTACGGCACGGTTCAGGGTCACGTGGGCCACGGCCAGCTGCCCGATCTGCGGTTCACTGCGCGCCTCGTGGTACACGTTGAGGGTCAGCCACAGCAATCCTTCCAGAAAACTCATCTTGTACACCACATCCTGTTGATTCGCCCAAAATATCGGCCTTTTCAGGTAGTTGCCGATAGCGGTGAACTACTACGATCTGCCTGATGGTCACCAGCAGTCACGAACTGGTTCAGGTGGGGATCAATCAACAGTGATATTAATCATTCCTTGGAAAAAAGCAAGGACCGGCATGGGGATCGGGCCTGTCAGGAATCATTACCTCCTGATCAGACACCGATTATTTTTCGAAAAAGATCACTGCGTATTCAATAACGGCTTGACGACAGCGGTGAACTGTTCCTGCTGTTCTTCACCGTGTTGCGACCTGGCAAGCAGGGGCAGGGACCGTCCTACTCCACCGCTTCCACCGACCTGACAGCGGGAACCTCACTCTTGAGAAATTTTTCAATCCCCTCTTTGAGGGTGGCCCTGGACATGGGACAGCCCTGACAGGCGCCGGTCAGGCGCACCTTGACCGTGCCGTCATCCAGGATCGCAACCAGTTCCACGTCACCGCCATCTCTCTGCAGGGTGGGGCGAACCCGGGCCAGCGCCTTCTCAACCGCCTCTTTCATTTCCAGCTCCCGGTATCGGACAACAGAAGTCTCCATGGTTGCCGCCTGCGGCGATTCATCGCTGCAGAGGCTTCTGCTGTGGAAGAGTTCACTGTTCTCGGCAACCGTTTTGCGTACAAGTGTGCTTTATGTTCTGCCCGGTGAACCATACCCCCCTCACGGGATGACTAACCATCGGTTTTTCCGAGCACGATGGTGTAAGCGCTCTCAGGGGCCGCAGATTCGGAGTCTACGCTTACCTGTGCAGAGGCGTGCCTGACCGCAGGTAAGCGACCGCAGGGAGACTCCGACAGCCTGCCTGTGCGGACAGGCACGACCGTGCAAAGAGGCAAGCGAAGACTCCGTGCGGTCCCTGTGAATGCGTACGGCGAACCGGGGATGAACATGCATCCTGTATATCCCTGCTCTATAGCACGTTCCACTGTCAACCACAAGGCAGACGGGCATGTCGCCATATGACATCTTTTTTTTCTGCTGAAAAAATAAATTTCCGGGAATTTTTTCAGGCAGGCCTATATAATATCCACAAACACTGACGCAAAGCGCAGACATCATGCCGGTCCTTGCCTTGCCGGCCTTTCCCGAAAAACCAGGACGGCTCGATGTTGTCGCAGCCGCAGCAAAGGATCGACGTGACGGACAACCCGCTTTTCTCCCCTGGCGGACCGGACAGACCGCCCAGGCCGGCAGCCTGGTGTTGTGCCCTGCTTCAGCAGGCCTGGCAATGGATCGCGTTTACCTGCAGGCGCGGCCCGGTCCCTGTCTGTCTTGTCACCTGCCTCTGGCTCCTTGCTGCCACGGCCGGTGCCTCGGTCACACCCCCGGCCATCCGCCTCCTGGAAGAGAAACATCCCCCCGGAGTCCAGTGGCAGGGCCTGGTTATGGGCCGGCGCCATTTCACTGTCCGCACCGGTGCCCTCAGGCAACTGATCCGGCGGAAATCAGACCGGCTCCTCCTTCCGGTCGCCGGCAAGGAGATGCTCTTCCGGGCGGTGGCACGGCAATACCATCGCAACAGGACCACCACCTGGATCGGCAGGAGTGAGGACGGGAGCACCAGCCTGCTGACCATGGGCAGGGACCGCTTCTTCGCCAGGGTCGTCAGGAAGGGGAGGGTGATTGTCTTTCGGCCGTCCAACGGAACCATGATCGCCGAAACCCTGGACCCTGACATGGCCACCTCCCTGGATGATGACATCG
>JALSNC010000141.1 GCA_026987195.1 Desulfobulbaceae bacterium
CGGCCGGTCTTTACCGAGGCTGCGCGAATGCGGGCGATCAGTGCCCCGTGATAGGCAAAATCGCCATGGGAGAAATTGAGCCGGGCCACGTTCATGCCGGAGCGGATCATCTGTTCGATCATCTCCGGCGTGTCCGAGGCCGGGCCGAGGGTACATACAAGTTTTGTCTTGTTTGCCGGCAGGTTCATGACGTCTGCACCTCGGATGGAGTGATGACTTCGACCACCTGCCGGGCGATCTCCAGTTCCTCGTTGGTGGGAACCACCAGGATACGGACAGGTGAGGCGTCATCATGGATGGGCCGGATGCCCTCTGTGCGGTGCAGGTTGCGTTGCCGGTCGAGGATGAATCCCAGGTTCTCGAGATCGCGGCAGGCCATCTCCCTGACCAGGGCCGCATTCTCGCCGATGCCGCCGGTGAAGACCAGGCAGTCGACCCGGCCCAGGACGGCGCTGTAGGCGCCGATATATTTCTTCAGCCGGTGGCAGAAGATCCGCAGCGCCAGGGCGGCCCGGCCGTCCCCCTGTTCGGCGCGGCCGATGACCGTCCGCATATCATTGTCACCGCAGAGGCCCCTGAGCCCGCTCTGCCGGTTGAGCAGATCATCGAGTTCATCGCTGTCCATGCCGGCCTCCCGGGCCAGGTAGAGGAGAATGGCCGGATCGAGGTCACCACTGCGGGTGCCCATGAGGAGCCCTTCCAGCGGCGTCATGCCCATGGAGGTGTCCACGCAGCGGCCGCCGCGGATGGCCGCGCCACTGGCGCCGTTGCCCAGGTGCAGGGTGATGATGTTGAGGGAGCCGTATGGCCGGTCGAGGAATCCGGCCGCCTGGCGGGAGACAAAACCGTGCGAGGTGCCATGGAAACCGTAGCGCCGGACCCGGTGCTCCTCGTAAAGGCGGTAGGGCAGGCCGTAGAGATAGGCGTGCTCCGGCAGGGTCTGATGGAAGGCGGTGTCGAAGACCGCCACCTGGGGCACGTCCGGGGCCTGCGCCATGGCGGCCCGGATACCCACCAGGTTGACCGGGTTATGCAGGGGCGCCAGGGGCGCCAGCTCGGCAATGGCCTCCAGGACACGCGTGTCGATGCGGACCGGCCGATGAAAGACCTCGCCGCCATGCACCACCCGGTGGCCGATGCCGGCCAGCTCGCCGGCATGGGCCAGCAGACCGGCCTCGCCCAGCAGGGACAGCATCTCCTCCATGGCCCGGCCGTGGTCGGTAATGGGGCCGCTGCGCTCCACGGTCCGTTCCCGGTTCTCCGCGGCCGTCCGGTAACGGAGCAGTGCCCGGCCCCGGGCCTCGCCGATCCGTTCCACCAGGCCGGAGGCGAGCCTGACCAGTCCCCGCATGTCGAAGAGCCTGAACTTGAGCGAGGAGCTGCCCGTATTGATGACAAGGATCTTCACTGGCGACCTCGGTGCATAGAACGTTGTGGGACGAAGGCGCCGCTCAGCCTGTAATAGTTCACCAATACCCCCCTCACGGGATGGCTAACCATCGGTTTGTCCGGCCACAATGGTGCAAGCGCTCTCAGGGGCCGCAGATTCGGAGTCTACGCTTACCTGTGCAGGCGTGCCTGTCCGCAGGTCAGCGTAGGCTCCGGGTGGCGTGCTGCTGAACTTCTACCTCAGCCCTGGCCGTCAGTATACCATGCCCGGCCAGGATTACACGGAATATGCCTGTCGGACCTGATTCTTCCTACGCCCCGTCGCCGGAGTTGGTGGAAAACTCCTGCGCCACCCGGATCCCCACCAGCCGCGCCACCAGGACGGCCATGAAGAACTGGCCGATGATGGCCTCGGTCTGGCAGAGGGCCGTTGCCCCCTCTGTCCGCGGCAGAATATCACCGTAGCCCAGGGTGGTCAGGGTGACGAAGCTGAAGTACTGGAACTGCTGCAACCGGTCGGCCGGGTCCACTGTCCGGGCAAGGAGATCACCGGCAAAGGAACCGGGCTGCAGCACCTCGAGCAGGGCATAGATGGACCCCCACAGCATGCCCAGCAGCAGGTACAGGCAGAGGGCGCCGCTGATCAGGCTGGAATCTATGGTCCTGGCCCGGAAAATATACCCGGCAAAGGAAAAAATCAGCGTTGCAAGGTATAATACCAGGGCCACCGGGGTCAGATAGGGTGGAAGGGCCACGACATCGAAGACCGTCAGCCAGTGCATGACCAGGGTCCAGATCAGCAGGACGATGGTGAGAAAAAAGACCCCGCTGCGGCAGGTCACGGTGACAATGGCCGAGGCCAGGGCAAAGGTGAGAATGGCACTGAGGACAAACCTGACATGGGGGATGGCCTTGAGAAACGGCCCCGCCAGCAGGTAGAGAAGCAGCCACGCGAGCAGATTCTCGAAGCTGTAGCGTACCAGTGGTCTGCGGTTGCAGTGCGGAGATTCCATGGCCGCAATATACCTCAAGACGGGACGCCCATCTACAATTATCAGGATCCGGGTGGCGGTGGCAGGTACCTGATGGAAGCGACAATGATATGACCAGTGACCAGGAAATCATCGTCCATCCGGACAGACAGGGGCTGAGCCGGTACCGCAAGCTCAGCTACCCGGCCCGGTACGGCCGCTACCACGAGCTGCGGTTCGCGGGCCATACCTGTCACCTGAACCTCAATGGCGAGATCCGTTTCATCCAGGGCAGCGATCCATCCTGGCCGCATCCCATGGAATGGCTGAAACGATCCATGGGCAACGACTGGATCTACTACAGTGTCCGCGGCTATGACGATACCTTTGACCGCATCGGCGAGTACTACCTGCCCTGTTTCAGGTACGGCAGCAACAGTCTCTTCCCGGCCGTGGATTTCTCCCGTCCTGCCCTGCGGCGGGCCATGGCCCTGGCCGGCCCCCTCAGCAGGGCCGCCCGGCGCCAGGTCCGCGGCAGGGAGCGTCAGGGCCGGGCGGCCGAAGTGCTGACCAGGGTGGCGGCGGCGACCCCGCAGCATCTCGACGCCCGGGCCCACCGGCTGCGCCGCATCCTCCGCGCCCGGGTGCCGGTCCTGCCCCCGGACTGCCGGCACGTGGACTATGACGTGATCCCGGTGATGATCAGCGAGGGCTGCCTCTACAACTGCGGCTTCTGCCAGGTCAAGACCGGCGGGGATTTCCGGGTCCGGGACCAGGCCGGGGTCAGGCGGCAGATCGACGCCCTGGCCCACCACTATGGTGACGACCTGCGCAACCACAACGCGCTCTTCCTCGGCCAGAACGACGGACTTGCCGCCGGCAGCGAGGCCATCTGCCGGGCGGCCGAGTATGGCTTTCGCCGTCTCGGCCAGGATGTCGCCCTGATCCGCGGCCCGGTGCTCTTCCTGTTTGGCAGCGTGGACTCCTTTCTCGCCCTGGACGAAAAGGATCTCACCCGCCTCCATGGCCTGCCCCAGCGCATCTACATCAATATCGGCCTGGAGTCCTTTCACCGACCCGCCCTGGCCCGGCTGGCCAAGCCCGTCGATCCGGGCCGGGTCCGGGCCGCCTTTGCCCGGATGGTGGCGGTCAACCGTGCCTGGCCCGATCTGGAGGTCACCTGCAACTGCCTGCTTGACGAAACCCTGCCCGCAGGCCATATTGAGACCATGGTCCGGGTCATCACCGACACCCTGCCCAGGTACTATCCCAGGGGAACCCTCTACCTGTCGCCGGTGGCCGGCACCGGCGACCCGGCCCTTTTGCTGCGGCAGTTCAGGGAAATCCAGTCACTGCGCAGGATCGACACCCTGCTCTACCTGCTGCAGCGACTCTGAAACAAACGAACAACCCCGAAGAGGAGAAACGATACCATGAAGAAACTGGAACTGGACAAGACCCGGGATTTCCCCGACCACGGCATGAACCGCCACTTCCTGGTCGAGGACTCGCCCTTTTTCAAGATCATCAACTTCAATCTCGCCGCAGGCCACACCTTCCCGGTCCACTCCCACGACATGGACGGCCAGCTCTCGATCCTGGTGCTCGAAGGCAGCGGCGAGTTCCTTGGTGCCGATAACGCCACCATCCCGGCCAGGGCCGGCGATATCCTGATCTCCGACATCCGCGAACCGCACGGCGTGCGGGCAACGGAAAAGATGCGGATCCTGGTGACCATCGCCCCGCCCATCTGAAAGCGGACACTGCCGGGGGCGCGTAATAGTTCACCGCTATCAGCAACTACCTGCTTTGCCGGCCGCCGGGACCTCAGGCCGCTGTCCTGAGCGATGCTCCCGGATCCCTGGCAATGGCCATCAGGCGGGCGTCGCTGCAGTTGAGGATCACCGCGTCAAGGCCGGCCTCGACCAGCATGGGCAGCAGCCGGCAGTGCAGATCCGAACGCCGCCCCGCGGGCAGGCAGACCGAGGCGTTGCTCAGGGCGACGATGGTCTTCACCTGCCGATCACTCAGCTCCCCGATCATGCGGATGGACTCGATGATGGTCTCCATGTCCGGCAGACCGCCGCCCAGGTGCCAGGTCATGGGATCCGGCCGGCAACTGATCACCGGGTCAAGGTAGAGACGGCCGGGCTCCATTCCTGTCCTGGCTGCGGTCTCCAGCACCCGGGCCGCAAGCTGCAGCCGCTCGTCGACACCGAAGGGTGACAGGTCCGGGCTGACCAGCAGGACCACCAGACCGGCGTCAAAGGCCATGGCCTTTTCCATGGCGCCGGCCAGCTCACGCTCGTCGGCGGTGACCGCGTTGATGGTCGCCCGTCCCCGGTGTACCCTGAGGGCCTGTTCCATGCGAAGAACGTGCGACGACAGGAAAAAGGCGGTCTCCATTTCCTCCTGGACCAGTTCCACCAGCCACGACATCCGCCGGCACAGCTCCCGGGACTGGCCCAGGTTGAGATCAAGGGCGTCGGCCCCCGCCGCCACCTGCCTCCGGGCCATGTCGAGGATCCGCTCCTTGTCCCGTTCCTCGATGGCCCTGACCAGGGCGGGATTCATGACATGCAGCCCTTCACCCACCAGCAGCAGATCGCCGGTGGATGGAGCCGGCCCGGCGATAGTGTTCCTTCCCGTGTCATTGGTCATCCCAACCTCCTCTGCAGATGATTGTCCGCCGGCCCCGGCGCGAACAGCGTTTTTCCTCCGGCGGCCGGCAATAAAAAAACCCCGGACCGATAAACAGTATCGGTCCGGGGTCCCTGATTTTCCCACAGATTCCGTGCAGCACACGCCTTGCCTCGAGGTGTGCCTTGTTTTCCAGGCAGGTCTTCTGACTCCCGGCTCTTTCTCCTTCCGCGTCTTCCCGTCCGGCAGCGGACAGTGACCTGAGTGCGGAATTCGTCCCCGGTTACAGCGGCGGGCCCGTCCCGGATTTACACCGGGTTCCCTTTTCAGCCGCAATGGCGGCACCTGGAAAATTGTGTAACCTGAAAATACTCAATCGCGTTCGCCCTGTCAAGGCGTCGCTGTCCCGGTGGGGGAATCCTGCACCGTCCGGCGAGGACGGTTGGGACCCGAAGCCGCCGCCAACGGCGGCTTCGGGGTATTTTCTCCTCCTTCAGCCAGTGGTGTCAGTCAAGCACCGGCCTGGGGGTGGTGTTGGTGGAAGCAGGCAGGATGGGATAGACCACCTCGGGCTGGCGGCCGGTGGTGGTCTTCAGGAAACCGACGATCAGGCCGACCTCCTTTTTGCTCAGATCGGCGCCGAGCTGGGCCGAACCCATCAGCTTGACCGCCTCCTCCAGCGTCCAGACCTTACCGCTGTGGAAATAGGGCGGGGTGAGTTCGATGTTGCGCAGAGAGGGTGCCTTGAAGACATATTCGTCGCTCTCGACCAGGGTCACCTTCATCCGGCCCTTGTCTCCGCCCATAATCTCCTCGGCCGGCCGCTCGACCACGCCGAAGGCGAAGTAGTCCTCGCCTCCCATGTTCAGACCGCCATGGCACTCCACGCAGCCCTTTTCCATGAACAGAGCCAGTCCTTTCTGCTCGTCCTTGTCCAGGGCCGCCTCCTCGCCGCGCAGAAACTGGTCAAAACGCGAATCCGGGGTGGTCAGCGTTGCCTCGAAGACCTCGATGGCCGCGGCCATGTTGTCAAAGGTGAGCGGCTCCTTGTCGTCAGGAAAGGCCTTCTTGAACAGCTCCACGTACTCGGGCATGCTCTTGAGCGTCTTGATGGCGCCCTCGGGCGTGTTGTTCATCTCCACCGACGCCTGCACCGGTCCCTTGGCCTGCTCCTTCAGGTCCTTGGCCCGCCCGTCCCAGAACTGGGCCATGTTATAGACCGCATTGAGGACAGTGGGCGAGTTGCGCGGCCCTTTCTGCCAGCCGTGGCCGGTAGCGGTCTCCTGGAAATCGTCGCCGCCCATGCCCACGTTATGGCAGAAGTTGCAGGAGACAAGGCCGCTCTTGGAGAGCCGCGGCTCGAAATAGAGCATCTTGCCCAGTTCGATCTTCTCCACGGTCACCGGATTGCCGGGCAGTTCCGGAACACCGAAGGGAATGGGCTTGAAATTCTGCTGCGCCTCCTTCATGACGCTGTTGCCCCCAAAGGCGGGCGCTGCCGCCAGTCCCATGGCCAGTACTGCCGCTGTGATGATCTTCTTCATGATGATTCCTCCTCTTGGATGGTGATGCTGGTACCTGCTGTTTCCATGACAGGCCTCCCCGGGGCGGATGACCTCTGCGGTGACACCGCAGCCGGAAAGATCCCCCTGACCTTTCCGATCCGCCATTTGCAGCAAATATTACCGGAGCTGTCCCGGTTGTCAATCTTTTTTAGTAAAAATTATTAATGTTTTCTGCATCACCATCCTAACAGGAATAACTAGCATCACCACATCCTCCCGAATATGCGGACCGAAACACAACCGCTACATCCGGCAGAGCAGCTCGACCACCGGCACCTCCCAGGAATCGACCAGGCAACCGGCCCGGTAAGCGGGATCGGATTCCTCCGCGGTCCGGCGGACCATGGCCAGAACCCGCACCTCCCGGACACTCTCCAGGCGCGAGCGCCACTGTTCGGCCGCCCTGCGGGACAGCGCGGCCACGACGAGCCGCCCGTCACAGAGAACAACCTTCTCCTTCCGGACCTGCAGGGTCAGACGATCACCGGCGGTGAGTGCCTGCAGTCTCCGGTGCACGGGATGGCCGGACGGGTGGCGGGCCGCAAAATCCAGGTACAGGTCCTCCAGGCCCAGCAGGTGATAGCGGACCTGCTCCACCGGCCGCCCGCCATGCTGCAGGCCCGGCCGTACCCGGAGGAAAAACGGTCCGCGCAGGGCGGCGGTGAAGGGGTTGGGCGTATCGTCGCGCGCAAACAGGGTCAGGGTCTCGCGGGCCCGGGTCATACCCACGTAGTAGAGACGCCGCTCCTCGTCCGTGGCCCTGTGCCAGCCCCCGTCCGGCAGCAGGACATGGGCAAACTCCCTGCCCTTGGCACTGTGCACCGTGCCGAGGAAGATCCCCCGCCCCAGGGAATGCTCCCGCCTGCCCTCGCGCAGGCTTTCAAGGAAAAAATCCGCAGCCATGACCGCCGGCACCGCTCCCTCGCCGGCCTCCAGGCGCCACTGCTCCAGGAGATCGGTGAGCAGTTGCAGCCAGATGGTGTCGTCGCCCTCCCCCCGGCACCTGGCCAGCGTCTCCTCCAGTTGGTCGCAGTCCACCGGTTCGCTGCCCATGGCCCGCACCTGGTCGAGAAAAGCGGCCACCTCCCGCACCCTGGTCGGGTTGAGGCTGCCGGCCACCTCGGCATGGAGGGCCACTGGAATGGACAGAGACTCCAGGTGATAGCGGATCGGCCCCAGCAGGGACCATTGCCGGGCCAGGACAGCACAGTCCGACCAGTCGATGTCCGGGTCCAGGCTGCGCAGCCGCTCCAGGGCCGAGGCCAGGCAGCGGACCTGGACCGTCTCGTCCTCCACCCGCAGGCACTGCACCCGGCCCTGACCCCAACGGTCCAGTTCCTGCCAGCGGCCACCGGCCGGCTCTTCGGCCCGGGCCCGGTCCACGCGCAGGGGCCTGCCCTGTTTCATCCGGCCGGCCAGGGGTTCGATCAGCGCATTGGCCGCGGCAATGATATGGCCCGAGGACCGGTAGTTCTCGGCCAGCAGGTGCCGGGCCGCGTGATACTCCTGGCGGAAACGGCGGATGAACTCCACGCCCGTGCCGCGAAAGCCGTAGATATTCTGGTCATCGTCACCCACCGCCAGGATGGAGAGCTGCCGGTCCGCCTCCAGGGTGCGGCCGGCCAGGGCGGAAACAAGCTGGTACTGGTCCTCGTCGATATCCTGGTACTCATCCACCAGGATATGGGTGAATCCGGCCAGCAACCGGTCCCGGACCGCGTCCGCCTCCAGGCCGGGCAGTTCGATCTCGCCCCGCAGCAGAGCGGCGGCCTCGGCGATGACTCCTTCCAGGTCAGCGGCGGAACAGCGCTCGGCAAGGGATCGTCCGGTAAGGCGCAGGGCCAGGCCATGGTAGGTCTGCACCGTCACGCCCAGGGCGTCCCGCCCCACCAGTGCGCGCAACCGGCGGCGCACCGTGGTCACGGCGCTGCGATTGAAACAGAGGACCAGGATGGAGCGGGCCGGCTGCCGCAGAACCCGCAGCAGGTAGGCGCAGCGGTGCACCACCACCCGTGTCTTGCCGGATCCCGGTCCGGCCAGGACCAGCATGTTCTCCTCCCCGGGGGCGGCAACAATGGCGGCCTGTTCCGGGTTGGCCAGGGAATCGACGATACGCTCAAAGGATTCCCGGGAGGTGGCCCGTTCCAGGATCTCTTCCTGACCGGGAAAGAAACGGTTGATGAAATCGATCCTGGGCATGGCAAAGTAGCCCAGCACGAGCCGCAGGGCCTGGGCGATCCGCTCGGCGCCACGCTGGGCATACTCGTTCATCACATGCACCTGGAAGATACGCTCGCCATAGTGATGAAACAGGGGCTGGTAGTCCGCCTTGGTGAACCGGCGGCGACCGGTGTCGGCCAGGCGGATGGTCATGGCCTGGCGGAACACGGCCAGTCCCTGCTGCAGGGTGATGACCCCCTGCTCGTGCAGAAACATCAGGGCCCGGTCCATGGCGGCCAGGGGATCGTTGAGGGCGGCGGCCAGCTCCACCCGGCCGCGTATGGCTGCAAGCAGGTCGTCGGCGGAGAACCTGACCAGCAGGTCCTTGCCGGCCGGGCTCTCCGGCGGCACCAGGGAACAGATCTTCTCCAGGATGACCCGGGCCGCCAGGTTCCGGCGGCGGGCGGTCTCGCGCAGGCTCTGCCAGTCACGCTGCAGCTTGACCCGGTAACAGTCGCGGCTGACATGGGCGAAATCCAGGCTGGCCCTGGCCCCGGCCAGGCCGACCCCGTCACGGGACAGGCTCAGCAGCAGGGTCCGCAGGACCTCGGGATTGGCCTCGCCAAACCCCTGGTCCAGGAGCCGCTGATTGAGACGCCTGAGGGAGAGACTCTGCCAGCCTTCGCTGTCGGCATCGGGTGCCTCCTCCTGCATGACATCGAGCATGGCATCGCCCAGAAGAATGATCCGCTCCAGCAGGCTCCGGCTGGAGTTCTTCACCCGGTGGCGGATAAAGGCCGACAGGAGCATGGTCTGCTCCAGGATACCGGCATTGGCCATATCATGAAGGGTCCGGATCACGACCTGGCTGGCGCTCAGTCCCTCCCTGTCGCCCCACTGGCCGGTCTCGGGCAGAAGCAGAGCCAGTTCGTCGGCGGAAAATCCCTCGTCCGGCTCCGCGTTCATCAGGGCCTCCAGGATCTGCAGCCAGCGCTGCCTGGCCTGTGCCGACAGCCTGAGCCTCCTGATTCTCCTGCGCGCCTCGTCCATGTTCTTCACCAGGGGTCGGCCCTGGAAGACCTGGGTCCGGTTCTCGTTGCGCTCCAGGAAGCCGGCCCGCTCCAGCCAGGAGATGGCGGTCACCACCCTGGTCTGGCTGTCGTACTCCTCGACGCCGAAACTGGTATCCACCCCGTCCATGCGGAGCAATTCACCACTGGTCAACACGATCTCGTCATCTCCCGAACCGCGGCGGCTGTTGCGCAGCCCCCGCAGGATCTGGTCAATGTCCCGTTTGCTGAGCCTGGAGAGGGCGCCCAGCCGGAACTGCTGTTCGATATCTTCCTTATTGTAGAGCAGGACACAGCGGGCGTCCTTGCGGTCGCGGCCGGCCCTGCCCGCCTCCTGCAGATAGTTCTCCAGAGAGCCGGGGATATCGGCATGGACCACCAGGCGGACGTCGTCCTTGTCGATGCCCATGCCAAAGGCGTTGGTGGCGCAGATGATCCGGGTCAGGGAGCGGACGAAATCCTCCTGGACACGCCGCTTGACCGGGTCCTCGAGACCGGCGTGAAACGGGGCCACGTCCCAGCCCCGGGCCGTCAGGTAGTCGGCCATCTCCACGGTGCCCCGCCTGGTGGCGCAGTAGACGATGGCGCTGCCCTCTTCGGCCACGCTTTCACGAAGCAATTCATGGACCATGTCAAACTTCTCGGCCCGGCTGACCGGCCGGACCTCGAAACGGAGGTTGCTCCGCTCCACGGTGGCGGAAAACAGGGTCAGCTTCCGACCCAGTTCCCGCTGGAAGATCTGCAGGATCTCCTCCACCACGTCCCTTTTTGCCGTCGCCGTGAAACACTGGACCGGCGGAATCGCTACCTTCTGTTTTTCCGCCAGTTCCCGGATAAACCGGGGGACGTAGAGGTAGTCGGGACGGAAATCATGTCCCCATTTGGAGACACAGTGGGCCTCGTCAATGACCCAGCATCCCACCTCCCGGCTCTCCACCGCCCTGCGGAAGCTGCGGTTGCGAAGCTGTTCCGGCGAAACATAGAGCAGACCCACATCGCCCTTGCGGATCCCCTCCAGAACCGCGCCCCGTTCCGGCGACGTCAGCATGGAATAGATGGCCGCGGCGGCCGGTGAACCGGTCCGGTTGCGCAGGTTGTCCACCTGGTCCTTCATCAGGGCCTGGAGGGGAGAAAGGACGATGGTGAGCAGACCCCGGCGCTGGTAGCGGACCAGGGCCGGCAGCTGGTAGCAGAGGGACTTGCCGCCGCCGGTGGGCAGGATGGCCAGCAGGGGACGGTCGGCCATGGCATGCTCGACAATGGCCTGCTGCAGGCTGCCGCCGTCCGGGGCCCGGGGTTCGGGACGGAAGGCGTCAAAGCCGAACAGCTCCCTGAGCTGGTGGCCGGCGGCAGACGTCCGGCAGTAACTGCATTCGGGATCCCGGCAGGGATGCACGCGGAGGCTGTCGAGGATGGCGGGAATGACGGGAAAATGGTGCCGGACCCAGGGTGGCAGCACTGAATTGCCGCCAGCCACCCGGATCCAGGCCAGGACATAGGCCATGACCGGACCGGGAGGACCATCGGTCAGCCACTGGTGGAGATGTGCTGTCAGGTTCTGCCGACAGACCCGGTCTCCGCAGAGACCGGAAAAGATCTCCGCGGCCCGGTCGGCCGCAACCGGTTCGGCGCCCAGGGCGGCAAAGACCTGCTCCAGGCCGGCATACTGCGCCTGGCCGGAGAAGGAAAAACGGAAAAAAGCGAGAATATCACCGGCCTGCCCGGCCATGCGGACGAAACTCTGCCACTGGTCGGCAAACAGCTCCAGGGCCAGGCGGGCATCGGCCAGGGGATCGTTGAGGCTGTCACGTACCAGCTTGTAGTCCTTGACCAGCCGATGGTAGGGATTTTCCGGAAAGGCAAGCGGCGAAAGATAGAGGGT
>JALSNC010000142.1 GCA_026987195.1 Desulfobulbaceae bacterium
AGGGTCAGGAGCAGGGCCAGGGCCAGGGAGGCGGGTGCGAGGAAGGTGAGCAGGATACGGTACTCGATGAGCAACGAGCAGAGAAACAGGCCGCAGCCGACAAGCAACTGGCCGGCCCAGGAGCCGTTGAAGAAGATGTTGGTCCGCATTGCCGTGCCCTCCGGGATGTGATATTTTTCCTTGGAATCGTACGGGATGCTCCCGGCGCCGCTGAGAAAAACAGTACCTGCAATCCTTGTCTTTTGCTATAAGAATACCTTATTACAGCAAGATAAACTCCAATTGGAGGAAATTATCGGAGGGAGGCCGTGGAGTATCTGGCGTACCGGGAGGTGATGGCAAAGCGGGAGGCCGTGCAGGCTGCATTTGAACATCTGATGGCCACCAGGACCGTGGTCGGCCGGCCCGGGGCCAGGCAGTGGCGTTTTTTCCGGGCCTGTGCCGAGCGTCTGTTCGGCATCGAGGGAGAGCACGTGCGGGAGTTTGCGGCAATCTCCCGGACCACCGCGGCCCAGTACAAGTTCGAGGTGGAACGGAAACTGCGCCTTTTCTACCAGGGGCCGGGGCAAAGGCACGACCATGTCTTTGTCCTGGTCCATGGCAGCCAGCTCCGGTGGCTGGGGCTCTCCGCCACCGGCTATCCCTGCTGTGCCGGTTATGCGCTGCTGGTGCGGGAGATGGCGGACAACGGCTTGCGGCTCGCCATCGGCCGTGAACTGGTCGAATACCTGGAGCGGGTGGTGGCCGAGGGTATGGCGGCCGAACTGCAGGCCTACTTTGCCCTGCCGGAGATCAGGCTGGATGGCCTTGCGCGCTGGTTCGTGCCGGAGGGACCTGCCATGCTGAGGATCGCCGATGTGGTGCAGGCGGTGGCCAGAAGGGGATGGAGCCTGCAGAGCCCCATGAATCCCTCCACCTGCCAGTTGCTTTCCGTCAACGTCAAGGAGGTGCGGGGCAACGATGCCGAAGTGGTGACCAGGGAATACTGGTACCTCAGATGGTGGGACAGGCGAAAGAAAAAGTATGTCTATGTCTACCAGGAGACCAACCGGCAGCGCTACATCCTGAAAAAGATCGATTCAGATTGGCGCATATTCCAGAACATCCGTCCCCAACCCCGCACCTCGCAGCCGCGGCGCTGGAAGCGGATGTAGGGCCGGCCGGCAGGTTGCCGGAATATACCTCCTTCATCCACGGGATGCTTCTTCTGTCACCTGCAGCCGGTAGCGGCCAAACCCCTTGCCGGCCTGCTTGCCCACGCCCAGCCATTGGCCCAGGTAGAGCCACGGCCAGAGCGGGGCGCAATCGGCCAGGCTCATCAGGAAACTGCCACGGATGGCAAGAAACCGCTTGCGGTTGGCCTGGTAACTGTAACCGGGCTCGGCCTGCAGATCGCCATCCAGGAAGAAGGGGGTCGCGGCAAGGTGCTTGAGACCGCGGAAGTCGGTTTCCAGGGGCTGGCCGCTGTAAGGTTCGTGCATGGCCGAGATCCGGCGGACGATCTGCATGACCAGGCGCCTGCCATCGAATCCTTCCTCGATCCGGGTGCCTGGCGGCAGGAGATAGGGGCTGAGGAAGGTGAACCTGAGGCTCCGGGGCGCTTTCGGAATGGCGACCTGCGCAGGCAGGCCCGGGGCGACTGTCCGCTCCCCGGTTACGACAAGACGTTCCGGCGGCTGCGGTCCTGTCTGGGCCACCTCCTCCAGGGTGAAGCGCGCCCGCCTGCGCCCCAGGCCCAGGGAACCGGCACTCTCCAGGGCGCGGACCACGGCTGGCAACCGGTCGCTGGCCGTGCCGACCAGTACCAGGCGGACGGAGAAGCAGGCGCCCTGGGGAACGAGGATCGGGTGGTCGCGGATGCGGCAGCGGAAGACAAGCGGCGTGGGAATGGTCCTCATGTGGCGGGTAATGCCGTTTCTGCCACCCGTCCGGTTGAATCCCATGAGGAGAACAGCATAGTCGCACGTAAAACGCAGGCGGCAACCGTGGCAGGAGGCATGCTCCCCCTCGATACAGGTAAGACGCCGCAGGGCCAGGCCAAAGAGACTGCGCCACAGGGGATCGGCCAGGGCGGGGAGGGAGACGGGGTCGATGGCCCGGCACGTGCACCGGTATTCAGCCAGGGGAAGAGCAAAGCTCACCAGGTATCCTCCATGCCTGCAGCCACGGTCGTGCTGCCCCCTCCGCCAGGCTTATGAGGCAGGGTCGCGGCTGACGGTCCCGGTGCCACCCCCTGACGTCCCCGTTTGCCGCCAGCCAGCCTGGCTGCAATTCTGCCGAACGTTTCCGAGTATCCATCCTGAGACCATCTTTCCTCATCTCCTGGAATAGTGCCTCACAACTCAGAAATGAGAGGGTGATTTTCCTTTAATAATTCTGTGGTTGTGCCGGAACATGCGCGCTTGGCGCAACATTGGAGTTGCAGGCACAAAGCCCGCGTTGGAGACCTCCCAAAACAGGTAACTGGCTGCGCCCTATGACGAAGCCGCCTATCCTCCTGTCCTCGACGTCTCAATACCTTCTCAAACAGGTAACTGGCTGCGCCGCTTGATAGCGCCAAATTGACAGCAGAAGAGACTGTCTCAATACCTTCTCAAACAGGTAACTGGCTGCGCCACTATTTCTGTTGCTGATTGAATATGTATTTTGTGTCTCAATACCTTCTCAAACAGGTAACTGGCTGCGCCTACATATTGTTCAGCGTGTACGCTGCATGGTTTGGTCTCAATACCTTCTCAAACAGGTAACTGGCTGCGCCCTGCCACATGGGAGTGGTTGCGCCCGGGGCAGACGTCTCAATACCTTCTCAAACAGGTAACTGGCTGCGCCGCGGAAGGCGTCATCAGGCACGATATAGCCGACAGTCTCAATACCTTCTCAAACAGGTAACTGGCTGCGCCACAAACCTGGCCGCCTGGCGTTTCAGGCCTTGGTGTCTC
>JALSNC010000143.1 GCA_026987195.1 Desulfobulbaceae bacterium
GGCAAAGTCCTTGAACGGATCGATACCGGCATCGACAAACTCCTTGTAGGCCATCTGCCAGCCGCCGAAGGAGGACTTTTTCACGGCCATGAACTTCTTGCCCCTGATATCGGCAAGCGAATTGATGGCATCGTTGTAGGCAGTGGTGAAGATCACACCGCCAAAGGATTTGAGCGCCTTGCCCTGGCGCGAGTTGATCATGGTCAGGATCGGCACGGCGCCATACCTGACCTTGGCTGTGACGAACATGGAAGAGTTGACCAGGAAGAAGTCCACCTCGCCATCCTTGATGGCCGGGAAGACCCTGTCAAAGTCCAGGGGCACGATCTCGAAGGTCTTGCCGCTGATCTTCGCCGCCAGGTAGTCGCCGGTGGCCTTCCATTTCTTCAGGGCCTTGGCCGGGCCGTTCTTGGCCAGCACCCCGATCCTGACCACATCCCCGGCTTGGGCCACACCTGCCAGGACAAAGAACATCAAAACCATCAGCCCGGTAATTTTCTTGACCATTCGACACCCCCTTTGTGGTTTGTTTTCACTGGCCGACCCCGGCCGTGTCCGGGATCGGTGCCATGACAACCATATACTACCTGAAGTATCGCAGAGAAAAAAAATGATGTCAAGACAAGAGGTTCGTTATTCGTATACATGGCGGCCCAGGCCAAGGCCCTCTTCCCGGGCCGTTGCTGCCGTGGATTTCGTCCAACCGGCAACCAGCCACAACGTGTCATCACGCCATGCTCTCTGCCGCTGAGATTCCCTCTCCCCTGGGTCGCCTGATCCTGATGGCGGACGATCAGGGGTTGTGCCGCATCGTCCTGCCGGGTTGCGGCCCTGTCCGCGATCACCGTACCATCGCCATTGCGGATCATCCCCTGCTCGCCGAGGCCGGCCGTCAGATAGGCCAGTATTTTGCCGGCAGCAGGACAGCATTTCAGCTCCGCCTCTCCATTGCCGGTACCGAATTTCAGCGTGCGGTGTGGCGGCTCCTGACCCGGATCCCCTACGGCACCACCAAAAGCTATGGCGCCCTGGCGCGGGAACTGGGCGGTGTCGGCAAGGCGCGGGCCGTGGGCGCGGCCGCCCACGCCAATCCCCTGCCCCTGGTCATCCCCTGCCATCGCCTGGTGGGCGCCGACGGTTCCCTGACCGGGTTTGCCGGCGGCCTGGAACTGAAACGGCAACTCCTCCGTCACGAGGGCATCCCTGAAGCCAATAGAAAACGACAAAGAAAATTATAGAAAAACAGCCCGATAACCGATAAGAAGATGAGAGAGCCCTGGCATTGTACCATCACAGGGCCGGACGCCCTGTGCCCATGACCTTACCTGTGACCGGTACCGGTCCAGTACAACGGTGATCAAGGAGGACAACCATGGTTGATATCGTCATCGGTGCCATCCAACCCACCGGACCACCGGTCAACAAACCGGGAACCACCGCCGGCGCCATCGAGGCGGAGCTGCTCCATGTCCGGCCGCCCCGCCGCTCCATCGCCGGTCCCACCGGCAGGGAACGTCGCAGGGAGTTCCGCCAGGATCCGCCCAACGGCCGGGTGCTCACCATCCTGGTGCCCAACGGCATGCACCTGCCCAAGGACCTGGACGGCCGCAACTACAAGGTCCTGCTCCGTTTCATCAAAAAATAGAAAAAAAACGGCCGCCCCGCCACATCAGTGGCAGGGCGGCCGCAATGCCGGGACCGTGGTGCGCCCTAAAACGGCCGCATGGTCCAGATGCCGCAGGGACAGGTGTCGGCACAGAAGCCGCAGGCGATGCACTTGTTGTCATCAGAGACATACTCGTAGTTGACCCCGTCCTTGCCGGCCACCACCTCGCGCCGGGAGATGGCATGGGTGGGACAGATGGTCTCGCAGAGGTGGCAGTCGCGGCAGGAACCGCAGCTCAGGCAGCGGGCCGCCTGCTGGTCCTCGGTGGTCCCCTTGGCATCCATCGGGTCATAGTGCTCCACGGTCAGGGACTCGTACTTGATCAGCTTCTTGCTGAAGGGCACCCAGGGCTCCCCCTTGAGGGTGGCGATGATGTACTCGGCGGTGCGTTTGCCCGCCCCCAGGGCATTGGTGGCCAGACCCGGCTTTTCCACGTCGCCGACAGCGAGGATCTTCTCGTCGCTGGTCCTGCCGGCCTCGTCGGTCCTGATCCACGAGCCGCCGGCGATATCAACAGTCTCCACGCTATCGGGCAGAAACGGCAGGCTGGGCACATCACCGATGGAGATGATCACGGTCTGTGCCGGGATCAGGGTGCCGTCATCGGTGATGAGCCCCTCCTCGGTAACCTCCCGGGTCATGACCGGCCACTTGAAGGTGGCGCCCAGGGCCTCGGCCGCATCACGTTCCTTGCCAAATGCCAGCGGTTTCTGGATATCCACCAGGGTCACCTGCTCGGCGCCCTGCCGGTAGGCCTCCACGGCCACGTCGCAGCCCACGTTGCCGGCGCCGATGACCACCACCTGTTTGCCGGTCTTCATGGGTTTGTCGGTCTTGGCCGCCTTGAGATAATCCAGGGCAGGAATAACCCGCTCATGGCCCGGGAAGGGAATGATCCGGGGCTGGTGGGTGCCGACGGCGATCACCACGTAGTCATATTCCTTTTTCAGTTCCTCCAGCTTCTCCCGGGTCATCTCCACGCCCAGGTGGACGTTGATATGGTCCTCCTTGAGAAACCGCTCGATCTCCGTCTCCCAGACCGCTCTGGAGAGCCGCTCCCAGGGGATGGTCTGGGTCAGCTTGCCGCCCAGTTGATCCGATTTCTCGAAGATATGGGCCTCGACCCCGGCCAGGGCCAGGTGCCAGGCCACGGCCATGCCGCCGGGACCGCCGCCGATGATGGCCACCTTATGGCCGGTGGCCGGAGCGGTCTTGGGCGGTTCGGCGGTGCGGACCGCCTGGCCGAGGATGGAGACATCAATGGAATAGTCCACCTTCTTGCGCGAGCAGTTCTGGATACAGAGGTTGGGGCAGATGGTGCCGCAGACCGAGGCCGGAAACGGGGTATAGCGCAGCAGCATCTCGTAGGCCTCTTCATACCTGCCCTCGCGGATCAGGCGCAGCCGGTCGATGGTGGGGATGTGCATGGGGCAGTAAAAGGTGCAGGGCGCCGCGGAATCACGGTTGGCCCAGAAGGGCTTGCGGCGCCGCATCTCGCCGGTCTCGATGACACCGATCAGGCTGCGGTCCAGGGTGGGAGCGAGGTCACGCAGGGGATCGCCGCCGCCAAAGCCCTGGCTCCAGATCATCTTCCGGAACTCGGCCATGGGCATGGGGCCGGAGAACATCAGGGCCCGTTCCTGGGGCGAAATGGCGGTGAGCAGGCGCCACTGGTCGCGCTGGCTCAGTGTGTCGAGGAGCTCGCTGCGGCCGATGGCCTCGAGAAAACCGGGCAGCCGGTCGAGCAGCCACTGCCACTCCTCGTCGTCGGGACTGGTCAGGCGGGCATTGGTGCGCGAGTAGGAATCATCGGTCTCACCGCGGAAGTAGATCTTGCCGCCCACCATGCCGACGCAGGGCCGGTAACCGAGGACGTTTTTCGGGTTCTTCGGTTCCACGCCGCAGACGATACCGATACCGCCGCAGTTGAACTCGGCAAAGGTATCGCCCACCGAACCGAGGACCCACATCTCGGGTTTTTCGTAATCCGGGTTCCACTTGGTCATGGTCAGACCGCGGGCGCCGATGGAGCCGCCGATCATGACCCGGCCGCCGGCCATGGCGTTGCAGACACCGTTGGTGGCGTCACCGCGGACAATGATGTCGGCGCCGATGTTCAGGTAGCCCACGTCATCGGAGGCCGAACCCTCGCAAATGATGGTGGCGCCCGGCATGCCCATGCAGCCCAGCCGCTGGCCGGCAGGGCCCTTGACCCGGATGGTGATGGGCCGGTCGGCGGACCCCAGGCGCAGGCCGATGTTGTGCTGGCCAAAGGACTCCAGGATCAGTTCGTCGGCGACCTCGGCCGCACCCCGGACCTCTTCCTCGAAGACCTTGGAGGTGATGCGACGGCCGTTTTCGTCGATGCCGCGGATGGTGACTCTTTTCTTTTCTTGTGTGCTCATTGTCGGCCTGTATCAGAAGTCAGAAGCCGGAAGGCC
Organism: Desulfobulbaceae bacterium; assembly: GCA_026987195.1. Taxonomy (GTDB): domain Bacteria; phylum Desulfobacterota; class Desulfobulbia; order Desulfobulbales; family Desulfobulbaceae; genus DRKI01. Next base: position 4,108 of record JALSNC010000143.1, read on the forward strand.
CGAAATCAGGTAAGCGCTCACAGGAACCGCATCTTTGCACGGTCGCGCCTGTCCGCATAGGTAGGCTATAGCGGCCAGGCACGTCCGCACAAATCTGCGGCCCCTGAGAGCGCTTACACCATTGTGGTCGGACAAACCGATGGTTAGCCATCCCGTGAGGGGGTACGAAATCAGTTGTCTGTTTGCCGCCTTCGGCGGAAGATAATACCATGGTAAAAAAGCTCAGGAGTTCAACAGTGTCGCCGTATCCGCTGAATACATGGTGTCCCGGGAGAGAAAATCAGCAGATATACTTGATCTTCAACCTCTCGGCCACGGCGGCGTCGTCGATACCCAGGGCGTCGGACATCCCGATGGGCAGGCTCTGGGAGCGGCCCAGCGGCGCCATGATCTTCTTCATCTCGGTGCGGATGGCCATGAAGACATCAGCCACCCGCTGGGCCACGTCGTCGGGATCGAGCCGTCGGTAGAGTTTCTCGTTCTGGCTGGTGATGCCCTTGGGGCAGATACCGACATTGCAGACATTGCAGCGGCCCATCTCGTTGCCCAGGCAGCCGGCCGTGGCCTGCATGATGTACTTGCCGATGTGGACACCGGAGGCGCCGAGCATGATCAGGGCCATGCCGTTCTGGGTGATATTGCCGTTCTTGCCGATGCCGCCGGCGGCAAAGAGCGGAATCTCGTTCTGGCGTCCCTGGGCCACCAGGTCGAGGTAACACTCCCGCAGGTTGGAGGCGATAGGATGGCCGGTGGCGTCCATGGAGACGTTGTAGGCCGCGCCGGTTCCGCCGTCGATACCGTCGATCAGAAGACCCGCGGCATAGGGATTGCGGACCAGGTTGTTGAGCACCGCCTTGGCCGATGTCGAACCCGAGATCTTGGGATAGACCGGCACCCGGAAACCGAAGGCCATGGACAGGGTCTGGATCATCTTCATGACACTCTCCTCGATGGAATAGAGTGTCTGGTGCACGGGCGGCGACGGCAGGTCCACCCCTTCGGGCACGCCGCGCAGGCGGGCGATGAGCTTGGAGACCTTGAACCACATCAGCAGACCGCCGTCGCCGGGCTTGGCCCCCTGACCGTACTTGATCTCGATGGCGGCCGGGTCGCACTGCATCTCGGGAATGGCGCGGATAATCTCGTCCCAGCCGAAGTAGCCCGAGGCGATCTGGAGGATGATATATTTGAGAAACGGGCTCTTCAGGACCCAGGGCGGGCAGCCCCCCTCGCCGGTGGCCATGACCACGGGGATGCCGAGCACCTCGTTGCAGTAGGCCACGCCCTGGAGCAGGCCCAGCCACATGTTGGGCGAAAGAGCGCCGAACGACATGGAGCCGATGATAAAGGGAAAGATCTCGCGGGTGGGCGGGATCCATTCACCGGCCGCCTTGCGGCGCAGAAACTCTTCCGGCGGCAGGACACGGCCGAGGATGGTATTGAGGTTGAACTCGTGCCGTCCCGCATCCAGGGCCGGATCGGTGAGCATGGAGATACGGTCAAACGCGATCCGGTCCAGGATGGTACGGCCGGTCACGTTGCGGCGGCCGCCACGTTTCCAGGCATCGCCCTTCTGGTTCTGCAGGAAGGTGGCCCGGTGCTCGTTGGGATTGGGAACCGGCCCGATGGCCTCGTTGGGACAGACCATGGAACACATGCCGCAACCGATGCACTTCTTGTCCACGGACGTCCGCTGGCGGATGCCGACAAAGTGACGGTACTCGTTGCCGCGCTTCTTCCTGAGGATGTCCAGTTTGGGCATCCGCTGCCGGCGGTAGGTCAGATAGATGGCCCCCACCGGGCAGACCGACGTACAGCGGCCGCAGAGGGTACAACGATCCTCGCGGTGCTGGATGATCCAGGGCAGATCGCTGTAGGTCAGGCTGCTTGGGGTAGTGTAAACGGATCGAACTGAGACCATATTATGAGTTCCTTTCGCTCAGGTGGAATGATTACGGTGTGCTCCCGCATGGGTTGGAAATCATGGGCCGGATCGCGGTCCGGCACCAGGGCGTCGACGCCGCACATCTCCGAGGCCATGGCCCAGACACCGGGCCTGCCGCCCACCGTGGCCGGCCGCATCTTCTTGGGATCCATGACCAGCAGGCAGGTTTCATCGGGCAGGGTGGCGATCACGGCGTTGGGACCGTCGATGATGAGCCGGCGGCAGACGGTGCGCAGCCCCTTGAGGAAATCTCCCTGCGGATGAACGTCCAGCTCTTCGGTCTTGAGCGGCGAAATGACATGCTTGTAGGCCTCAAGCGGCAGTTTCAGCCGCCTGGTCACGTAGTGAAGGATGTGGGTGAACACCTCGGAATCGCTCTGGTACCCTGTATAGCCAGGGATGTTCTTGCCCGTGAGCCACTCCTTGATGGGCACAAAGGCGGTGTTCTCGCCATTGGTCATGGTGGCGATGCCCTGGATGAAGAAGGGATGGCAGGCATAGAGGTTGATGCCGTAGTTGGTGTTCTGCCGTCCCTGGGCCATGACCACCCGCGCCTTGATGCGGTCGTCGTGGAGCCCCAGGGCCTCGCCCACCTCCAGCGGCCAGCCAACCTCCTTGATCATCACCACGTCGGGCCAGAAGGAAAATACGGTCAGGTCCCCCCCGTGTTCCTCGCCATCCTTGCGCAGGGCGAGCCTGGTCATCATGAGCTGGTCCTCCAGCTCTTCCCGGCTCATGTTCTCACGGTTCGGCACCTTGTAGGCCCTGAGGATATACTTGAAGCGGTCCTTGGACTCGATGAGCTCCGGCCGGACCGTGAACTCGTGATCATACTTGGACTCATACCCCCGGGCCTCCATGAACCCGTTGAGACGCTGCAGGGCCGCCTCGGTATGGGCGATGCCGGAGAGGATCGCCATGTCGGGCTGATAGTTGAAATCATCGAAGCTGACCCCCCTGAGCAGCAACCCGAGGCCACTGCCGTCATACCCCTCCTGCATGGCCTCCATGGCCTTGAGGACCTCGAAGGGGGAAAAGGGAACATCCGAGCTTTTAAGAGCTAAACGACACATTCAGCACACTCCTGCAAAGATATGATTATAACTGATCACCGTCAGCGGCAATCCGCCTGCGCCCCGTAACGAACCAGATCCGGAAACAGGATCGGGCCGCGATTGCGGGCAAAAGAGGGCCGCTTCCATCCTGGCGCATCACGTACCGGAAAAATCGTTCCGGGCAGGACAGCCGGAACAGGAGAATTTTTCGTCAGCCGGAATGTACCGGTTCCTGAAATCCCGGCCGGTTCAGTGCTTCCGGCCGGATGGCAGAGGAATAAAGCGTCAAGACTGCAACCGGCACGATTACAAAAAAAGATTCCCCATGTCAAGGGGAAAGGCAACAGCAGCCTGCCCCGCCATGCCAGGCGGTCATCGTTTGACCACACTCCAACCCTGATTTGTCCTGTTTTCTGTACTTTTTCCTTTGCCCTTTCCCCTGCCGGACGTATCATACAACAGACCTCAAGACGACAGACTCCCGGGTTGCCATGCCTCGATCCAGCGAAAACATGCCGTTCCATCTCAAGGATGTTGTCGATATCGATGCCCTCACCGACATCCTCAAGAGATTCCACCGGCTCAGCAATATTCCCACCGCGATCATCGACCCTGGCGGCAACTTCCTCACCAGTGTCGGCTGGCAGCGGATCTGCCTCGACTTCCACCTGGCCGAGCCTGCCTCCCGGAAGAAGTGCATCAGCAACGATCACGCCCTGCAGCAGGAATGCCACCGCCGCCGCGGCTGCGTACTGCGGCCCTGTCCCCACGGCCTGGTCAACACGGCCTCACCGGTGATCATCGACGGCCGCCACGTGGCCAGCATCTTCACCGGCCAGCTGTTCACCGAACCGCTCACCACCGAGGCCAGGAACCGTTTCCGGCGTCAGGCGGAGCGGCTGGGGTTTGACCCCGACAGCTACCTGCAGGCCCTGGCCGAGGTGCCGGTGGTCGATGAAGAGCGACTCTGGGACAATCTCGCCTTCCTGGTCCGGCTGGTGGTCAGCATGGGAGAGAGCGGCCTGGCCGGCCTCAGGCTGGACAGGAAACAGCAGGCCCTGGCCGAGAGCGAGGAGAGATACCGGGCCCTGTTCCACAACAACCACACGGTGATGGCCATCATCGACCCGGAGACCGGGGCCATCGTGGATGTCAACAGCAAGGCCTGCGAGTACTACGGCTACAGCCGCAAGGAGCTGCAGGGCATGACAGTGGCCGACATCAACCTGCTGCCGGCGGACGAGATGGCCCGGCTGATCCGGCGGGCCGGCACCGTCTCGTCGCGACCCTTTCAGATCCGGCACCGGCTGGCCACGGGCGAGATACGGGATGTGGAGATCTACAGCGGTCCCATCCGGCTCCACGGCCGGAACCTCCTCTACTCCATCATCCACGATATCACTCCGCGCAAGCGGCTCGACCGGGCGCTCCGCCGGAGCAGGGACCAGTGGGAAAAGACCTTTGACGCCATCGACGACATCGTCACCCTCCAGGATCCCAACATGTGCATTGTCCGCGCCAACCTGGCGGCCAGCCGGACCTTCGGCGTCAGCCCGCCCGAGCTGATCGGTCGTCACTGTTACGAGCTCTTTCGCGGCAATTCCGCCCCCTGCGAGGGCTGCCCGCTCTTCAGCGCCCTGGGCGACCGGCGAAAACACACCGCCCTGATCACCCGCGAGCAGACAGGACGCATCTACACGGTCTCCTGCAGCCCCCTGCTCGACGAACAGGACAACCTGGAATACCTGGTCCACACGGCCACCGACATCACCGAGACCATCCAGCTCAAGGAGGACCGGATGCGGCTGGCCGCGGCCATCGAGCAGGCCTCGGAGAGCGTGGTCATCACCGACGTGGACGGCACCATCCAGTACGTCAACCCGGCCTTTGAAGAACACACGGGCTACAGTCGTGAAGAGGCGGTGGGGGAAAACCCGAGGATCCTGAAGAGCGGCCACCACAACGCCGCCTTTTACAAGAAGATGTGGGACACCATCAGCCGCGGCCAGGTCTGGATGGGCCATATCATCAACCGGAAAAAGGACGGCACCATCTTTGAGGAGGATGCCTCCATCTCGCCGGTCCGTGATTCCGGCGGCCGCATCACCAACTACGTGGCGGTCAAGCGCGATGTGACCCGCGAGGTCTCCCTGGAGCGCCAACTCCACCAGGCCATGAAGATGGAGGCCATCGGCACCCTGGCCGGCGGCATTGCCCACGACTTCAACAATATCCTCTCCGCCATCCTGGGCTACGGCCAGATGGCGCGCCAGCAGCTCCCGCCGGACCACCCGGTCCGCGACGACCTGGAGCGGATCCTGGTGGCCGGCCAGCGGGCCGCGGACCTGGTCCGACAGATCCTGACCTTCAGCCGGCAGGACAAGGAACAGATGAAGCCGGTCAGGATCCAGTTCATCATCAAGGAGGTCATCAAGCTGCTGCGCGCCTCCCTGCCCAGTACCATCACCATCCGCCAGGACATTGACACCGGGTGCGACCCGGTGCTCGCCGATCCGGCCAAGATTCACCAGGTCCTGATGAACCTGTGCACCAATGCCAAGTACGCCATGGACGGCCGTGACGGGGTGCTCACCATCTCCCTCCACGCCATCGAGGTGGACGCCGGCCGGCATCCGGAGTGTCCCCAGCTCGAGCCCGGACCCTACGTGGACCTGATGGTGGCCGACACGGGATGCGGTATGGACAGCTCAATCAGGGAGAAGATCTTTGATCCCTTCTTCACCACCCGGGAACGGGGCCAGGGGACCGGCCTGGGCCTGGCCGTGGTGCACGGCATCGTCAAGAAGAGCGGCGGCGAGATCACGGTGGCAAGCGAGGTGGGCCAGGGGACGGTCTTTCACATCTACCTGCCGGTCATCCGCGAGAGCCGTGGCGAGATGCGGCGACAGCAGAGCGATATTCCCGGCGGCACGGAACGGATCCTGGTCATCGACGACGACCGGGAGATCGCCGACCTGGAGCGGCGGATGCTGACCGGGCTCGGCTACCGGCCGACCATGTTCATCGACAGCACCAAGGCCCTGGCGGCCTGGAAAGACGACCCGGACGCCTATGACCTGGTCCTCACCGACATGACCATGCCCGGTATCAGCGGAGCCGAACTGGCCCGGCAGATACTGGACCGGAGACCGGGGACACCCATTATCCTCTGCACCGGTTTCAGCGAGGCCATGGACGAGGGCCGGGCAGCGGAGCTGGGCATCAGGGGCTATATCATGAAGCCGGTCCTGCTGCGTGAACTGGCCGCACGGGTCAGAGAGGCCCTGGACCAGGCTTGAATCAATTGAAAAACAGGGTCGGATGCCCTTGTCAACCGTGTTGGCGGGCGATCCGGGCAAACATCCGCACCAGCCCGGAACAGAGGGTGAAGATCGACTTGATGGGCAGGTTGGTGGCGCAGCACCTGTCAAAAAGTATGGTCAATTTCGACTCCAGATCATCCTCTGGCGCCTGGTAGGCAATGAGCAACGGAATATGTGGCAGTGGATGGAGTACCAGCGCAATATCAGCGGCAAAGAGGTCCTCACTTCTGGCGTTGAACAGTTCCACCAGGTCGGAGAGCAGGCCGGGATTGGCGTCAGCCAGTTTCCTGAGCGGATTCTCGCAGCGGCTGTGGAACAAGCCCTGCCAGTCGAGCCCCCCTTCAAGTTCGCGAAAGGAGATCCAGTTGCCTGTGGGTTGCTGGTGGGTGGGATTGATGACATAGGAGAGCAGTGGCATCCGCACCCAAGGGATGATATGACACCGGGAGGTCATCCTGCCCCGCTGGTCGACATGAAAGTCCTTGCCCAGCGAATTTATGGTCAGCAGACCGTTGGCGTAGGTCCCCCCAATGCGGGGAGCCACGGTGGACAGATCAATGGTGGCGAGCTTCTCTTGCAGCTGGTCGAGAGAGCCGTCCTGCTCCTGGACGGGGGAGGAGAAACGTGGTTGCAGGGCCTGCGAGATTTCGGCCACAGCGGAAGGGGAAAGAAAGGGACAATCCGAGGGTTTTTTGGTGCCTGCTACCACGGCGGCGGCAAAGGCCAAGCAGCTTGGCAGGAGGCAACGGCCGCAGTTACTCCTCTCGAGCCGGTTGTAGATCTCCAGCGGAGTGAGGGGTTTCCTGGAACCTGACAATTGCTGCTCGCGGGTCATGGACGGACTGCGGAACATAGTGTTCTATGGCACAAGAAAAGTGCACATTTCACCTCTGCCGCATCGTCGTTCCTGGCCCTAATCGGCCACGGAAATATCTCAACAGCCCAACAGCACGCCAACTGCACGTTCACAGGCGAAAGAGAAACCAGTCACGATCGATCGCGTACCGCTGATGCACTGTTGAGCTGTTCCTACAATTCCATCACGTTCTGTCTTCGGCCTACTTGCTTAAGGTTTCGCCAATATCCTTGACCTTGTCCACCTTCTCCTTGATGGAGGTCACTTCCCTGACACCGGGCAGACTCTTCTTGATGTCCAGGCCCGCCTCTTCCACGCCGTCCAGGCCGCGCTTGAAGGAACCGATGGCCTTGCCCAGACCGGCACCGATCTCGGGCAGCTTCTTGCCACCGAAAAAGAGAAAGGCGATGGCCAGGATAACGATCAGTTCCGGTGTTCCAAGTCCAAACATGGCATATCCTCCCCGCGGGTAGCGGCTACAGTCGCGATGCGGCACGCCTGCTGCCGCTCACGCATCCTTCTTGTCAGTATCTTCCTCGATGCTCTTCTTCTCGTCCTCACCCTTGGTGGCATCCTTGAAATTCCGGATCCCCTTACCGATACCGGAGCCGATCTCAGGCAGTTTGCCGGCACCGAAAATAATGACGATAATAACCAGTATGATGACCAGTTCCGGCATTCCCAGTCCGAACATTGCGCTACCTCATTATCAGAAAACAGAAGACAGAAGACAGAAATCGGGGTGGATCTCAGGCTGCGACGATTCGACCGCCGGTCTCTGGCTCGGCTTCAGTTGGTATCAGAAAATCAGGGGACAGAACAGGTACCTGCCTGTGGCAGGATCACGGTGATATCTGCCTGATTCTCATCGGTTGTCGTGCCCGCTTCCAGGGGCATGCCTGCAATATGGTATCCTAGCACTTAGGCGGCACAACTGTCAACAGCCGTAAAATACCTGTCTTTTCATATGGTTGCAGACAGATCTGAACTCCTGTCAACAATCCTCTCGGGCCGGCCGCCCCGGCTCAGCCGCGGGACCGGATCCCGGCGGCCATCTCCCTCATCCGGGCAAGGATTGCCGCCTCGTCCAGGGTGAGCAGCCGCCGGTTCTCCATGACCAGGCGGCCGCCGATCACCGAATCCGTGACATCGCTGCCCCTGGCCGCGTACACCAGGTGAGAGACGGGATGGTAGACCGGGGTCAGGTGGGGCTGATCCATGTCCAGGACGATGCAGTCCGCCTTTTTGCCCGCCTCCAGGCTGCCGATCCGCTGCCCGGCATCCAGGGCGGCGGCGCCGCCCATGGTGGCGGCATGCAGGGTGGTGGCGGCATCCATGGCCGTGGGATCCATGGTGGTTACCTTGTGGATCTTGGCCGCGGTGTTCATCTCGCCGAACATATCGACATCATTGTTGGAGGCGCTGCCGTCGGTGCCGATTCCCACCGCGATTCCCGCCGCCAGCATCCGTACCACCGGCGCCACACCCGAGGCCAGCTTGAGATTGGACTCCGGACAGTGGGCCACCCGCACCCCGCGTTCCGCCATGAGGGCGATCTCGTCGTCCGTCACCCTGACACAGTGATCGGCCAGTACCCGCCGGTTCAGGATCCCCAGCCGGTCCAGGTGCTCCACCGGGCTGCAGCCGTACCGCTCGCGGCAGGTGTTCACCTCGTCCTCGGTCTCGGCCAGATGGATCACATACAGGCTGTCGTGCTCCTCGGCCACGCGCGCCAGCCGGGTGAGAAGTTCAGGGGAGCAGGTATAGACCGCGTGCGGATCCACGGTAATGGTGATCAGCTCATGGCCGGCCCATGCGGCAAACAGCTCGTCGGTATAGTGCAGGCCGTTCTCCAGCTCGCCATAGTTGGGCGAGGGAAAGTCGTAGAGCACCTCGCCGATCCAGGCCCGCATCCCTGCCTCGGCCGCTGCCCTGGCCACGTCACCTGCAAAGAGATACATGTCACAGAAACTGGTGGTGCCGGAGCGGATCATCTCGCACAGCGACAGCCTGGTGGCGTGGTAGACCATCTCGCCGGTCAGCCTGGCCTCTGCCGGAAAGATATACTCCTGCAGCCAGCGCATGAGGGGCAGGTCGTCGGCAAGGCCCCGGAAACAGGCCATGGCGGCATGGGTGTGGACGTTGACCAGGCCGGGCATGATGAGCCCATGGGGCCGGGCCAGCAGGGTGGCGCCGGGATACCTGGCCTTGAGTTCGTCGGCCGGTCCCGCTTCCAGGATGGTGTCGCCGCCGATGGCGAGGCCGCCCTCCTCGATGATGGTGCCCTGCCGGTCCATGGTGAGCAGGTACCTGCCGGTGAGCACCAGATCCGCGTGCATGTTCTTCATTCGTCCATCCTCGCGATGATCTCCCGGATCAGCCCCACCAGGCGCGGCTGGGCCTTCCTGGCCGCACGGACGATCTCGTCGAGCAGTATGGGCTGCATGGCATCGGGATCATTGACATTGGCCACCACGGACAGTCCCAGGACCCGCAGACCGCCGTGGATGGCCACCAGGATCTCGGGAATGGACGACATGCCCACGGCATCGCCACCGATCATCCGCAGAAAGCGGGTCTCGGCCGGTGTCTCCAGGCTGGGCCCGGGGATACAGACATAGGTGCCGCAGGTCACCTCGTCCATCCGCAGATCACGGGCCGCGGCAAGGGCGGTCTCCTGCAGTCCCTCGTCATAGGGTCGGGACAGGTCGGGAAACCGCTCGCCCCACTCGTCCACATTGGGTCCGCGCAGGGGGTTGTCGCCGAGCAGGTTGATGTGATCGCGCAGGACCATGATGGTGCCGGGCGTAAAGCGACGGTTCAGGCCGCCGCTGGCATTGGTGATGATGGCGGTATGGACGCCGAGCAGGGACAGCACACGGACCGGGAAGGCGACCTCCCGGGCCGGGTAGCCCTCGTAGCAGTGGAACCGGCCCTGGAGCACGGCAACGGACCGGCTGCCCAGCCTGCCGCAGACCAGGTTGCCCTCGTGGCTGGCAACGGAGGTGACCGGGAAGTGGGGGATGTCGCTGTAGGCGATGCTGGCGGCATCCTCCATCCAGTCCGCCAGGCCACCCAGGCCGGTGCCGAGCTGGATCAGGATACCGGGGCTGCCGGGCAGGCGGCGGCGCAGGAAATCGGCCGCCTCCTCTACCCGGTGCCGGTACTCTTCCATCTCAATGGCGGCCGGTGAGGGCGTGTTCGCGCACATAATCCTTTACCTGGCCGGTGTCGGCGTCCAGAATCTCGCACCTGCTCTCCCGTTCCTCCAGGCCGGCCAGGGCCGGCGGCAGCTTCACCTCCCTGCCGGTGGCCTTCCTGACCGCGTCACCGAACTTGGCCGGATGGGCCGTGGCCAGGCAGATCACGGGACGTTCGCCGCCAAGCTCGCGCGCCGCGCGGACCCCCACTGCCGAATGCGGGTCGAGCAGGTAGTCGTATTTCTCATAGACCTCGGCAATGGTGGCCAGGGTCTCCTTCTCCGAGACCGAGGTGGAGAGGAAATCGCGGGCCACCCGCTCCCTGAGCGAAGAGAGATCAAGCCGTCCCGTGGCGGCAAATCCCTCCATGTCCGCCCGCACCCGCGCCCCGTCCTGGTCACGCAGATAGTACAGGTACCGCTCGAAGTTGGAGGCCACCTGGATGTCCATGGAGGGGCTTGACGTGGGCCGGACCGCGGCGGTGGAGTAGTCGCCCCTGGTGACGAACCGGGTCAGGATGTCGTTCTCGTTGGTGGCCAGGATCAGCCGGTTGATGCATCCCTCCGGCAGGAGCCGCCTGGCCACAAACCCGGCGAAGATATCGCCGAAATTACCCGTGGGCACGGAAAAATCCACGGAATCGAACCCGATGCGGCGCAGCTTGAGAAAACTGAAGACATAGTAGACCACCTGCGCCAGTACCCGGGCCCAGTTGATGGAGTTGATGGCCCCCAGGTGATAGGTGTCCCGAAACTCAAGATCGTTGAACAGTTCCTTGACAATGGCCTGGCCGTCGTCAAAGGTGCCGCGGATGGCGATGTTGAAGACATTGGCATCCAGCACCGTGGTCATCTGCAGGGCCTGGATCGGGCTGGTGCGGCCATGGGGATGGAGGATGAAGATGTTGATCCCCTCCTTGCCGCGCACTCCGAAGATGGCGGCGCTGCCGGTGTCGCCGGAGGTGGCGCCGACGATGTTCATGAAGGAGCCGCTCTGCTGCAGACGGTACTCGAACAGGTTGCCCAGGAGCTGCAGGGCCACATCCTTGAAGGCCAGGGTCGGGCCATGGAACAGCTCCAGGATATAGAGTTCACCCACCTTGCGGACCGGCGTCACCTGGGGGTGGGAAAAGGCGGCATAGGACTTCTCCACCAGGGCCTCGATGTCGTTTTTCGACATGTCGTCGATGAACAGCCCCAGGATCTCCATGGCCAGGTAGAGGTAGGGCAGGTTGCGCCAGCTCTCCAGTTTTCCGGTATCGATCTCCGGCAGGGTCTCGGGCAGCAGCAGGCCGCCGTCCCGGGCCAGGCCGGTCATGACCGCATCCATGAACGGCATGGGCTCAATGCCGCCCCGTGTGCTTATGTATCGCATAATTCAGACCTTTTTTTCAGCCGTATGTCCCGTTGTTTCCGGACATTGCAGCAGGTTCTCCCCCTCCATCTCCCCGGGCCTGGGCAGGTGCAGCAGGGCGAGGATGGTGGGGGCGATATCCTTGAGCGCGCCGCCGTGGCGCAGGTGGCATCCCATCTCCCGGTAGCGGTCGGCCAGCAGGACCAGGGGCACGGGGTTGAGGGTATGGGCAGTGTAGGGTTCACCGGTATCGGGATCCCGCATCAGCTCGGCATTGCCGTGGTCCGCGGTGATCAGCATGACGCCGCCGCGTTCCTTCATGAACTCCCTGATCCTGCCCAGGCAGGCATCCACGGTCTCGCAGGCCCTGACCGCGGCCTCCATGACCCCGGTATGCCCCACCATGTCGCCGTTGGCGAAATTGAGGATCACCACGTCATAGGGGGTTCCCGCCTCCTCCTTCTCCCGGAGCGCGGCCAGGAGCCGGTCGGTGATCTCCACCGCGCTCATCTCCGGTTTCTGGTCATAGGTGGCCACGTCGCGCGGCGAATCAATGAGGATCCGGTCCTCGCCGGCAAAGGGTTCCTCGCGGCCGCCATTGAAGAAATAGGTGACATGGGCATACTTCTCGGTCTCGGCGATACGCAGCTGGCGCAGGCCGTGGCGGCTCAGTTCCTCACCCAGGATATGGGTCAGCTCCACCGGCGGAAAGGCGACGGGCAGATCAAAGTCATGCTCATACTCGGTCATGGTGACCAGCTCCATGATCGCCGGCCGGTTGGAGACGTCAAAGCCGCTGAACTCCCTGTCCGTGAAGGCGTGGCAGAGCTCGCGCGCCCGGTCGGCCCGGAAGTTGAAGAAGACGATGGCGTCGCCCTCCTCCACCCTGGCCACCGGCTGGCCGTCCTCGGCCAGCAGGACCGTGGGCCGGATGAACTCGTCGGTCTCGCCACGGCCGTACGCATCCTCCACCGCCGCCACCGGGTCCGTGGCCGTCACTCCCCGGCCGGCGACAATGGCATCCCAGGCCTTCTCCACCCGGTCCCAGCGGGTATCCCGGTCCATGGCCCAGTAGCGGCCACTCACCGTGGCCACCCGGCCGCGGCCGATGTCGGCCATGGCCGCGAGCAGTTGCCGCATGTAGCCGGCGCCACTGGAGGGCGGGGTGTCACGGCCGTCCATGAAGGCGTGGACATAGACACCGCTGATCTCCTTTCCGGCCGCCATCCTGAGCAGGGCGACCAGGTGGTTGATATGGGAATGCACGCCGCCGTCGGAGAGCAGGCCGAAGAAGTGGAGCCGCCGGCCCGCCGCCTTTACCCGGTCCATGACCGCGTTGAGCACCGGGTTGTCATAGAACTCGCCGGTCTCGATGGCCCGGTTGATACGGGTGAAATCCTGGTACACGATCCGGCCGGCACCGATGTTGAGATGCCCCACCTCGGAGTTGCCCATCTGCCCCTCGGGCAGACCGACCTGGCCGTTGTGGGCCACCAGGGTCGTGGCCGGATACTCCCTGCTCCAGCGGTCCATGTTGGGCGTGTCGGCCACATAGACGGCATTGGCCTCGTTCTCTTCGCCGACACCCCAGCCATCGAGGATCGCCAGCAGCAGCGGTCTGTTCTCTTGCATGAACTTTTCCTCTTTTTCAGCCGGTGAATTCCGCCAGCAGTTCATCGGCCCGCAGCCTGGGGGCATCGTGCCACAGTCCTTCCAGGTCATAGAAGGAGCGGGTCTCGTGGTAAAAGATGTGCACCACCACATCGCCGAAATCCAGCAGGACCCAGAGCCCCTCCCGCAATCCTTCGCTGTGCCTGCTGCTGACCCTTTTCGAGCGCAGCTCGCCCTCGATGGCCTCGGCCAGGCCCTGCACGTGGCGGGCGGAGCGGCCGCTCATGATCACGAAATAATCGGTGAACGAGGCCAGGCCCCGCACGTCGAGCACCAGCAGGTCTTCGGCCTTGGTGTCCAGGGCGACCCGGGTGCAGATGGCGGCCAGTTCGCGGCCGCTCTTCTCGTCATACTCTTTTTTCAGTTTTCTCATGTCATACCCATGGTCCGGAAGGACCGTTTGGCGGAATGGCCGACCGGGACACAGGAACCCTCACGGGATCACCAGCCACCGGTTTTTCCGGCCACAATGATGTACGCGGTCTCAGGGGCCGCAGTTCGTGCAGGCGCTTCTGACCGCCATAGCCTGCTATGCGGACAGGAGCGCCCGTGCGAAGAGGGAAGCGAAGACTCCGTGCGGCACCTGTGGCCGCTTACGGCACACAGCCTAGCTGTTGGCGGCCCTGGCCTTGCCTTTCTTCCTCCTGCGAGGCGGAAATTCGAAGGTCAGCTTGCCCTTGTCGTCGAGTAGCAGATAGGCGTCGAATGGCCGTTTTTTCTTTGAGATGAACCCGTTGATCAGTTCGGTCCGTCCGTCTTTCAGCAGTTGTTCGACATGCTCGCGGTCGATGCGGCGGCCAAGGATCACCTTGCCGATGCGCAGCCCCTTTTCCCGGTCACCCTCCAGGGCGGACTCGGACATGAAGGCCACCGGTGTCTCGTAGACCCGGGTCCTGTCGATGGGGGAGAGCCCCAGGGGTTCCTGGCTGCGGATCTCGTCAAGATCCAGTTCCTCGGTGGAATCGGCGAACAGGAACTCCACCCTGGAGTCGGTGATCCGTATGGAGGCGGTAAAGGGCTTGCCCCGTTTGGAACGGAAATCGCTGAATGGCCCAACGGTTTTGCCGCGGATCAGGTCCACCACCTCGGACTCGTCCATGACCCGGCCGCCCAGGACCTTGCGGATCATCAGCTTCCGGTCCTCGGACTCGTAGGCCGCCGCGGTCTCATAGAACTTCCTGCCGTCCACGGGCGAAAAGGAGGCCTCCTTGCGCACCGGCCCGCCTCCCTGCTTCACCTTCTCGACGATGGTCCGGGTCATGTCCCGGATCTCGGCCATGAAGTGCTCCCGGGTCATGGCGCCCTTGAGGATCTGGTTGAGCTTGTACTCCCACTCGCCGGTCAGCTCGGGCGAGGCGAGCACGTCGATGTCGCGGGCCCGGAGCAGGGAGAGCAGCTCGAAGGCCTTGCCCGTGGGCACCAGCTCCCGCTGTTCGCGGACAATATATTTCTCGTTGAGCAGCTTTTCAATGATCGCCGCCCGGGTGGCCGGGGTGCCCAGACCGCGTTCCTTCATGGCCTCGGCCAGTTCCTCGTCGTCGATCAGCTTGCCCGAATGCTCCATGGCCGACAGCAGGGTGGCCTCGGTGAAGCGCGGCGGCGGCTTGGTCTGGTGTTCCTGCTGCTCGATCTCCTCGCAGATCACCGGCGTGTCCGGCGGCAGGGCCTGCAGGGTTTTGTCGTCACCGCCCCCGGCCGCGCTGCCGTAGATCGCCTTCCAGCCGGGTTCCACCAGGATCTTGCCCTCGGTGAGAAAGGTCTCGCCCTCGACAATGGAGAGCCTGCGGGTATTGTGGAACACGGCCGGCGGAAAGAAGACGGCCAGGAACCGCTGCACGATCATCTGGTAGACCTTCTGTTCCGCCTCGGAAATGCCGGTGGGCAGGACCTCGGTGGGGATGATGGCGAAGTGGTCGCTGATCTTCTTGTTGTTGAAGATCCTCTTGCTCTTCTTCAGGTACTTCTTTTCCAGGGCCTCGGCGGCAAATCGCCCGAACTGCCACTTCTGCTGCCGCGTGACCACCTTCTTCACCGTGGGCAGGTAGTCCTCGGGCAGGCAGCGGCTGTCGGTCCGGGGATAGGTGATCAGCTTGTGCCGCTCGTAGAGAGCCTGGGCGATGGCCAGGGTGTTCTTGGCCGAAAAGCCGAACCTGGAGTTGGCCTCGCGCTGGAGGAGCGTCAGGTCATAGAGCGGCGGCGACCCCTTGGTGGTCCGCTTGCTGGTCTCCTCGACGCGGGCCTCCCTGCCGGTGCAGCGGGCCCTGATCTCTTCCGCCTTTTCCCGGTCCCAGATCCTGTTCTGACGGGCATGGGGATTGGCCGGGTCCTTCCGGAAGCGCGGATCGATCCAGACCCCCTGATACCGGACATCGGCGCAGGCAAAGTCGGCATGCAGCTCCCAGTAGGTGGTGGGTTTGAAACTCCGCCGTTCCGCCTCCCTGGTGACCAGCATGGACAGGGTCGGGGTCTGTACCCGGCCGCAGGGCGTCTTGCGGAAACCGCCGTGCCGGGAGTTGTAGCAGGTAAGCGCCCGGGTGGCGTTGATGCCGATGAGCCAGTCGGCCTCGGAGCGGCAGAGGGCCGTGTCCTCCAGGGGCCGCATCTCGGCATCGTCGCGGAGGCGGGCCAGGCCGTCGCGGATGGCATCCATGGTCATGGACTGCAGCCAGAGCCTGCGGATGGACTTGCCCGCCACCGAGCGGGTGGCGGCCTTCTTCATGATGTACTTGAAGATCAGCTCGCCCTCGCGTCCGGCATCACAGCCATTGACGATCACCGAGACATCGCGGCGGCGGATCAGCTTGCTGAGCGCATTGTACTGGGACTTGGTGCCCGGGAGCACGGTGAGGGGAAACTTCTCCGGCAGGATGGGCAGGTTGTCCAGGCTCCATTTCTGGAACCTGGGATCAACCTCCTCGGGATAGGCGATGGAAACCAGGTGACCTATGGCATAGGAAACAATGTAGTCATCGCTTTCATAATGCGTTTTGCTCTTCTTGAACCTGCCGGGAAGGGCCTTGACGATATCAGCGGCAACGCTCGGCTTCTCGGCGATGATAAGTGTTTTTCCCATGCTGTGTACTATGAAGGTTGCAGGTGTGACGGCGGCCGGCGGCCCCGTCCCGGCAAAGCGGGCCTAGCGCAGACTGTCAAGAAAATCGGTCAGGGCGGTATGCCAGATGTCGGGTTTATCCAGATAACAGGGATGGGGTGCGCCGTCAATGACCATTTTCCTGGCACCGGCTATCTCCGAGGCCAGGATATCGCTGTTGGCAAGGGGCGAGACCGCGTCCTCGCTCCCCCAGACAATGAGGGTCGGCACGCGGATCTCCGCCAGCCGCGCCCGGTTCTCTTCCACGCCCACGGCACCGACGAGCACCAGCCCGCCCGCCAGCCCGGAATGGTCCAGGGCAAACTCGAGCGCGATGCGGCCGCCCATGGAGGGACCCACCAGGACCGGCCTGTCCAGGCCAAGCCCGGTGATCACCGCTGCCAGCACCCTGTCTTCGTCCTGTCCACAGGCCGGTGACTCGCCAAAGCCAGGCATGTCGAGGGCCACGGCATGGCAGCCCGCTTCGGCCAGCCGTTCCAGGGTGCCCAGCTCCTCCCAGGTCGCGGCCCGGAACTTCAGGCCGTGCAGCAGGAGCACGTCCCTGCCGCCGGGCTCGCCGGCCTCGAGATAATGCACCGTGCAGCCCTGCGCTGCAATCGTCTTTGAGCGGATCTCTGTCATCTCTTCTCTCCATTCCAGGAATCGTCATAGTTCACCGCTATCGGCAACCACCTGAAAATACGCAACCCCTCACGGGATGGCTAATCATCGGTTTGTCCGACCGCAATGGTGTAAGCGCTCTCAGGGACCGCAGATTTGTGCGGTCGTGCCTGGCCGCTATAGCCTACCTATGCGGGCAGGCACGACCGTGCATAGATGCGGTTCCTGTGAGCGCTTACGAAAATACTAATACTCTTGCCAGGGAACAGGAAACGTCCCACGGACCGGGGCTCATCGAACCAACCGCCACCGGACCATGGTTTTCAGTATGACCTGCAGAGTTAGTAAGCGACATCACCGGGTTTGTCAACGGTGGGGCAAAACTCCGGGGGCCGGGGCACGGCTTGCGATGCACGCCACAGCCACCGCTCCAGGGCTGCCTGCGCCCTCAGGGGCCACTCTCTGCAGGTGCCACCTGCGGTTCACCCGAGCGCAGGGCCACGCCGGCGGCCTCGGCCAGTTCGCGGGTGATCTCCCACTGGGTCCGGATCAGGCTCAGCACCCGCTCCCATGCCGCATCCTCTTCCGTCCTGGACGGCAGGACCCGGGACAGCAGCCGGTCGTAACAGGCCAGGGCCCGGTCGGCGGTGGCCTCCATGGAAAACTCCTCCGCGGTCCGGCGGGCGGCCTGCTGCAGCCCGGCAAGCTCCTCCGGCTCCAGGTCCCGGACCCGGGCCAGGGCCCGCGCAAAGGAGTCCACCGACTCTTCGGCCAGCAGGTAACCGTTGACCCGGTCCCGCACCACGTCCTCCACCCCGGGCGCTGCCAGGGCGACCACCGGCAGGCCGGCCGCCATGGCCTCGGTGATGACCATGCCCTGGGTCTCGCTTCTGGAACTGAAGGCAAAGAGGTCCATGGCATGATAGGCATCGGCGAGACGGCCGGGTGTGAGCACCCCGGCAAAGCTGAGACGGGCGGAGAGGTTCTCCCGCCCGAACACCTCCCGGATATCGGCCTCGGAGGGTCCCTGCCCCACCACCAGGAACCGGGCCGAGGGCGTGTCCTTCAGAAAGGCGGCCACAGCCTCGGCAAGGAAACGCTGGTTCTTCTCCGGCGCCAGCCGGCTCACGTGGCCGACGAGGAAGGCGTCAGGCGCAATACCCATGGCCTTGCGGAACCCCTGCCGGTCGCCGCGGGAGAAGAGATCGACCCGGACACCGGTGGGCACCACGGTGACGGGTGTGGTCACGCCGCGTTCCTGCAGCAGGGCCCCGATACTCCGGCTGGGTGCGAAGACCTGGTCGCAGAGGTTGCAGTAGCGGGTGGCCAGCTCGATGACGAACCGTTTGAGCCTGGGCGAATCCAGGGGCACATAATGGGTATACTCCTCGTAGCGTGTGTGATGGGTGAAGACCAGAGGCAGGTGGTAGAAACGCGCCACCCGCAGGGCGGTCATGCCCAGCAGGTAGGGATGATGGGAGTGGACGATCTGCGGCGCGAAATCCCGGAGGGCGTCATGGAGCAGGCCGGAGACAGGCAGGGCGACGGAGAAATCGGAGCCGTTGAAGTTCTGGATGGCCGGCACCCGGAACACATCCTGTTCCCGGGCCGGGGTGCCGGGAAACTCGGGCGCCACCACCAGCACCCGATGACCGCGTCTCCGGTATTCGGCGGTGAACGACTCGATGGAGCGGGCTACGCCCCCCACGTGCGGGGTGAAGGTGTTGGTGACCATAACGATGTTCATGGCGGATCCTCCCCGGACAGGTGAATGCTGTTTTCTCCCGGCCGCGGTATCACGGCGGGCCTGCCCGGGAGACGGATCTCGATGGCCGGCGCCTCTGCATGCCACCGCCCCTGCCAGCGGATATCCAGCCCGGCAGACCCGGAATCGTGATCCTGGCAGACAAGGGTCAGCGAGACCGGGCCGAAGAGGGTCGGCGCAGGGCCGAACCGGAGCGTGGCGCCGGGCCGCAGCCACCGCCCGGGTACGCCGCTGCAGAGGATCAGCCGCTCATCCTCCTCGCGCAGGAAGCAGTTGCGCACCATCAGGACCCATTCGGCGGCCGCCCAGACATGCTGACCGTCACCCATGCAGCCGCCCAGGGTACGCGGGTGGATCGCCTCGGGCCACTGGCCGGTGGGCGAGGCCAGCTCCGCCACCCGGTCCATGAGCCGGAGATAGCGGCGGTCACCGGCACGCAGCAGGACCTGGGCCACGTGCAGGGTCAGGTAGGCGTTGATGCCCGAATGGATCATATCCTGAAAAAAGCCCGCGTCAACAAAACATTCGTCCAGCAGGTACTCCACCGTCCCCAGGAGGTCGGGATCGTCCGGAGCGCACTGACAGAGGGGATAGCCCCGGACCAGGGAGCCGATGGCGCCGGAATCCAGCCGCCGGTACGGCGAGGCGGGCATGGCCCGGCGGCGCAGGCGGCTGCAGGTCCGGGCAAGACTTTTTTCGACCGCCCGCCTGAACGTATCGGCCTGCCGGGCGAACTCCTCTCCGGCCGCCCGGTCAAAATGGCCGCAGAGCCGGGAGGCGGCCTCGAGCCCGGCAATACCCCAGAAGTCATCCCAGTAAAAGTAATCGTTAGGCCCCAGGTGCTCGGCGCTGAAGCCGGCCGGCAGGAGGCCGGCATGCGGACTGTCCGGGACCTCGGGAATCCGCTTGCCGACGATCCATTTGCCGCCGCGGACGATGGAACGTTGCCAGGGCCGGGGCGGCGGCTGGCCGGTGAGGCGGCAGTAGTGATCCATGATCCAGAGGGCCTCGCCGTTGGAGTCCCATTCGCCTTCCTGGGAAAGAAAATAGCCGCGTGCCGACTGGCGGCCGGGAAAGAGGTCCAGGGCGCGCCGGGCCCTGGCCGTCAGACCGGCACAGAGGAGGGCATGGATGATGAAGGCCGCATCCCGGAACCAGAATCTGCGGTAGGTGGAGGGGCCGGGCCAGACATCGCCGGGCGAATGGAGGACCAGGGTCCTGATGGCCGTGTCATAGAGAAACCGGACCCGGGCATCGGGCACATCCAGCCGGCAGTGGCCGTCAAGGGCCTGGTGCCAGGAGGGATAACGGACAGCGCCCCTCCGGCCGGCCAGGACCACCTCGGCACTGATCTGCCGTGGCTGCCCGGCCTGAAGCCGATACATGGCCGCTGCCGTGGCCATGCCGACCTCGCACCTGCCGGCCGGCTGTTCCCCGGTATCGGCCAGGTGGATATGGACATCGCCGTTGCGGTACGTACTGACGAGATGCCTCTCCACCGGCTCGCTGAAGTCGATGCGGGTACGGTTGTCCACCAGCCAGGCCCGGCGGTGGCGCGACAGCGCCACCTGGTGGATGAAGCTGATCCCCTCGGGATTGCAGGGCCGCAGGGCGAGAACCAGCCAGGCGTCGGTATCACTGCGACCGGTGAGCTCCATGCGGCAGACCGGCCTACCGTCCCGGAGCCCGACCTGGATGCGGCAGACCAGGGAGAGCCCTTCCTGGCGGCTGCGGGTGACCAGGGCGGGCACGGGTTCCAGCTCCAGCTCCTGGGTGGCGAGATGGGCACGCGACGGCAGGAGACAGCGGTCGTCAGCGGTGTAGACCCAGCCGTCCAGGGACCAGGAATCCAGGAACGGGGTCAGCAGCCCCCGCGGATCGACAATGGGCAGCTCGGAGCAGTCGGGCCAGCCCACCGCTGTCCAGTTGCGATGGGTCAGGTTGATGTGGGTGAGGGAAAAGGCGCGGGGGATGAAGGCATCGTCCAGGGGATCGAACTGACGCTCGATCCAGTAGGGCCAGACCCAGTCCAGATTGTGCTGGATGACCCGGCTGTTGATCAGGCCGCGGGCGTGAAAGACCGCGCCGGCACGCAGCAGCTCGATGGGCTCGCCCACCTCCGAGGGTTGGGCGAACCGGTGCAGCCGGGCCAGCAGGGCGACGGGGTCGAGAAATCCTCTTGATCGCGCCGCCCTGCTGAGGATGAACCGCCAGGGCAGCCATTTCAGCCAGGCCATCGGTTTTCGGGCTGCATCGAATTCCGTGATCGGTAATAGCCGGGACCGCCCGGCACAACCTGCCGGCCAGGTCTCCGGAAGGTGTGTCTCCCCGCGACCATCACCGCAGGTCCCGGGAGACACACGCCACAGTGAGTTCCGTAACGGCTCAGGAAACAGGGATCAGTTCCATCCCTGCAGCACCCAGTCCTCCCACATGGGCTTGGGCTCGTCAGGCACATAGCCGCCCGAAACGCCGTGGCAGAAGACACACTTGACCACGGTGGAGCGCTCCATGGTCACGGGCAGCGGCTGCCCCTCGACCTTGAAAGCGGCCCTGACGTGGCCCGAACCCTGATGGCAGGGAGAACACTGCGCCGACCAGGGCATCTTCAGGTTGGTCTTCTGATGATAGGGCTGCCGGTTGAGGGGATTGTCCCGCCAGACCTGCTCCCCGGTGCTGCGGTCAGTGACATACCCGCCCACGGTCGGGGTATGGGTAAGGGCGTCATTGGTCAGGTTGTCGTAAGTAAAGCCGGGCCGGCCACCGTTGCGGCCCAGCACATTGGGCCAGCTGTGCGGCCCGCGCGGGCCACCGGCGGGCGAGGACCAGGGATAGACCACCCTGGCGTCGGCCTGGGAAAGATGACACCGGTCACACCCCCAGCGCGAGATCCTGACCTCCCGCCGGGCAACGGTTCCGTCCATGTCCGAGATGGTCAGGGTCACGGCCCGGGGCACCAGCAGTTCGCCCGTGGCCTCGTCCTTCTCACCCGGCTTGAACAGTTCCGCCCCCACGCTGCTCTCGCCGATGGTGAACGATCCCCTGTAGATGCCGGCCATGTCGACATCCTCCTCCAGGACGCCTTCCACGGGCTCGGCAAGGCCGTCAACGGTGAAGGTCAAGGGCTGGCTGCCCTCGTACCCTGCAAGCGAGAAGTTGATCTCGATATCATGGCCCTCGGCCGGCCAGAGCTCCTGGTTCTCCCCCTGCCACTCATACAGGGAGGCGCTGTACACCCAGTAGTAGGGATCAAGATAATACATGCTCTTCTCTGTTTCAATGATCGGCGGCTGGGCGCTGACCGCACTGCCTGCCAGCATCAGGCCGATTGCGGAAAAGACAACTGCTGCAAGTCTGGATTTCATTTCTCCTACCTCCTTTGTTCCTGTTAACCGACACGACCGGCCACCTCCGGGGCCGGACCGCGACAACCGACAAAAAACATCGCACAATCAATCAACTACCATTGAAACGCAACAAACCCCGGACCTCCACTCCAGGGATTCGCCTCCAGGATTCCGGTTTCCGGAAAAGCGTTCAAATATCCTGATGCCACCAGCGAACAAAACTGATGGTAATTGATCAGCGACCGGAAGACAACGAGATTTCACACTATTTTTCAATTACAAATTGGTGATAACGAGAAAGTACTGGGTGGCAAGCGATTCGGCGCAGCAAGCGATTCGGCTCCCGGCCAGGACGACTGCTCTGAGGCAATACAAACGTCGTTACGTGAAAACGGGAAAGAGGCAGGGGGGGGAGAGTCAGGAGGAGGATTTTTTCTCCAGAACCACCAGGAGACGGGTGGCAAAGAAAAGGGGGGCCCGGTCACAGAGACTGTCGAGCACCCGCATGAACGGAAGCGCACGTTCGGGATAGAGCCGGGGCCCGGAATAGCCACCGCTGGCCACGTAGGAGATGGCGGCGAGCCGCTCCCTGGCTACAATCTTCCAGTCCGGGTCGAGCAGCGGCCGGTAGCGCCGGCCGAGGAATATCCTCGAGGCGTTGCCCTGGGCCGCATGGTAGGAGTCCTCGGCCGGTGTCCATCCCGCCGGGGCATGGAAACAGATCTCCTCGCCCAGACCCAGGGGCTCGTGATGCAGCAGGCCGAAGACCAGCAGGCCAAGGAGGCTCAGGCAGGGCTCGAAGATCAGGACCCTGCCGCCGGGACGCAGTACCCGCCTGAACTCGGCCAGGGCCGTGCCCGGATACCGGAGATGATGAAAGACATCGAACAGGATCAGGTTGTCGACACTCCGGTCGGCAAAGGAGAGACTGTAGGCGCTCTCCACCTGATCGATCCACGGATAGGCAAACAGGTCGGTGCGCAGGCAGCCCGGGATCACCTCCCGGATGTTGCCGATCCCCGAGCCCAGCTCCACGTTACGGCCTGTCAGACCACCGGCGAGGTGGAGAGCGATCCGCCGCTGAAAGGCACGGTAGATCCTGCGCAGAAGCGGCCTGCTGCGCCAGGCGGCAAGATTTTCCCGGATCTCGTCCTCATGCCGGGAAATATGTGTCGTCTCGCCGGGGCTCATTCACCGCTCCACTCAACCGTTGTCCCGGTCCCCAAGAAACATGCTCCCTGCAGGATTTTCCGGTGGCATCGACGGAGGGTCTCCCCGGGCCGGCACCGCTACTCGTAGCTGATGCAGCCGGCAGGACAGGAGGCCACCGCCTCCTCGATGCACTCCTCGTCACCGCCCTCGGCCTTGATCACGTGCGACTTTCCCTCTTCTTCGTCAAAGGCGAAGATATCGGGACAGAGCTCGACACAGGCCTCGCAGCCGATGCATTCCTCGGTATCTATGGTTACCTGTTTTGCCATTGTTATATCCTCCGATCCACGTCCTGGCAACCAGGATTGTGCCTGGTTGCCGGAACCCCGGCATTCTGGTTATATGTCTTTTATATTTTTTGACAGTTCCGCAACATGCACTCCGAGGGAGACACACTGTTTTCCGTCGAGACAGGCCCGGATCTCGTCATCGTCGAGATAGGTTTCCAGTGCCTTTCCCTCCCGTTCAAGGTGGGTCACCCAGGCCTTTTTCTCCTCGTCGTAGCGGACATCGAGGTTGATCCCGCACCGGCCGATATCAGGATAGATCTCCATGATCTTTTTGCAAAGTTGTTCTCTGTCAATCATCATTGCCTCCCTGTTCAGGGTTCAACATCCCGGTTGTGGTTCTCTCTTCAACAGTAATCACGACCGCCTGCACCACAAGGCGGTATTTTTCAGAAACCAGTGGTCAGGGGGGCGGAATCTTCGTGCCGCCTGCGGGGGAAAGAAGAAGACTGCTCTTCCTCCGGACACTCAGAACAGTCTCCGGAATGCCAGCCGGCAGACAGCGCCCCCGGCCTTCTCGTAATACTCCAGCCGCAGGTTGTGCCTGCGGCCGACCAGATCGACGCTCCTGCGATGGGTCGTCGGCCCCTGATCGTGCCACTGGTCGATCAGGAGGCGGCCATCCAGGAACAGACGCACACCGTCGTCGGCGGTGACCTCGATACTCCAGCGCCCCACCGGCAGCTCCACGTTGCCGCTCCAGCGGGCTGAAAAAAAGTCCGAACCGATCCGGGGCAGGCGGCCGGAATGCCCCCAGTCGAAGTCGATCGCCGGTTCGAACCGGTAACTCACAGGGACATTGCGATCCACCGGTGCGCCAGGGGCCGGGATCTGCAGACTCGTGCCCCGGTAGTACTCACCAAAAAAACCCTCCGGCATCATGGTAAAGGAGAGATGGGCTCCACCACCGCGCTGGTAGTACTCGATCTCCACGGGCAGCGCGCCCCCATGATGCTCGACATAGGTCCAGTAGCTGGTGGGCGGCTGGTCGACCCAGGCATCGATGGCCGGCCGGCCACCGATCTTGAACCGCACCCCGTCATCGGCCCGCACCTGGACCCGGTACCGTCCCAGGGGCAGCCACAGGGTCCGGCGACACCGGATCGAGTAGTCGTGGGTACCCAGCGCGGACGGCCGCTCGGCGATCACCCGCTCGATGCGGTCCACGCTCCGCGTCTCCACCAGGGTATCGAAATCCCTGCCCCGGTAATAGGTCACCTCCCAGGCCGACCGCTCCATGGTGAAATCCACACTGCCGTTCCACATGGTATTTTCATACTCGATGGCGATATCATGGACCCCGGCCTCGAGATCGAGTTCGGCCTCGAAGGGATCGGCGCCCGTGACGTGCTGGTCCTGCAGCAGCAGCCTGTTATCGACGATCAGGCGATAGCCGTCATCGGAGCTCAGCCTGAAGGTATACCGGCCGCTTTCGGCCACAAAGACCCGCCGCCGGATATGGGCGCCCAGCCAGTCGGCCGGTACATTCTCCGCCCCGGGGATACCGTTTTTGAACTCCTCCATCTTCGCAAAGCGCAGCCGCAGGGGCAGGCCGTCACGGGCATAGTACTCTCCGGCAGTGTCGTTATCGGCGGGATAGCTGTATTCAAAGACCGGGGCCCCGGCCAGACCCTGGGTACGGAATGCCTCGTACAGACCATCCGCACCTGGAAAGTCCTCCTGGAACAGCTCGTGCCGGCGCTGGTCGTTGTAGATCGACACCTGCCAGCTCTCCTCGGACCACGCAAAGGAGAGCGCCGCCCGGTAATACCCCTGCTCACCGACCCCGGGCACGGTGGCGCGGTTGCAGTACTCCACCCTGACCCGGTGGCGGCCGCCGCTTATCTGCCGTACCGGGCTGTCTCCGCCGGTGCCATCCCAGTCGTCAAGCACGAGCTGTTCGCCGATCCAGATACGGCAGCCGCCCGTATGCCGGGCATGAAAACGATAGCCACCGGCACGGAAGGTCATTTCCGCGGTGGCCCGCAGGGAGAAAGGACCGCGCGGATCATGTTCTCCCACCGGGCTTGCCTGTCGCCACTCAAGATCGGTCAGGGTGTCATCAAAGCTCGCCACCGGTGATCCCGCCAGCTCCTGGTTGGCAAAGAGTTCAAAATGGAACAGCACCGGATCCACGTTGAGACGGACACTGGCCGCTCCGGCCCGCTCGAAGTATTCGACACGCAGGACATGGTCGCCGCCGCTCAGGTAGTGTTCCCGGGTGTACTCGGTCGCCGCCTGGACCTTCCAGCCATTGATCACCAGCCGGTCATCCACCCACAAGCGGACACCGTCGTCGCCCCGCAGGCGGAAACGGTACCAGCCCGGCCGGAAACGGCGGATCTGGGTGAAGCGGGCGGAAAAATGATCCGAGGGCCCGACCACCAGGTCCGGCAGGAACGGAAACCTGGACTCGAGGCGAAAGGGTCCTCCCATACCCCAGTCAAAATCCACCCGATCCACCTGGTCTTCGGCAATGGTGCCGTCGGTCTCCCAGTAGGGACCGACAAGATCCAGGCTGACCGGCACGCCCTTGAGGGAGTCGTTGCTGAAATACTCCGCCAGCCAGCGCCGGCCCGTACCCCGCAGGTGATCCCCGTCCCTGAGGGTGCAGGCGGACGAGGTGTAGCGCCGGTACCAGCCATAGGGCATCAGCAGGTGTCCGCCATAGTCCGGCCCCATCAGGTGGCTGGTGGAGCCGGCACCGCCCCAGCTGTTGCGGACGATGAAGTATCCCCCCTCATGTTCGGCGGGCAGGTCGTTACGGTCGATGTACCCGATGATGGTTGTACAGTGACCACCGCCCTTCCCCTCGGAGTCCAGGGGATCGGGAAAGGTGATCATGCCGGTGCCGGTATGCCAGCCGTGGACATCGCTGGAAAAGGCCACGCAACGGCCGCTGCGCAGGACATCCCTGACCATGTCCGCATTGCCCGCCTCCAGGGCCACCACCTGGTCCGACGTGTAGAAATGGGCCCGGTCCATGGCCACGTCCGGCGCCGGCACGTGGGCATGGTTGGAGCAGATCTCAACGGCCCAGTAGGGGAAGAACATCTCCTCGCAGGATCCATACTCGCAGTAGTGGCGCAGGGCGGCGCCGCAGCCGTACCCGCCGGCGGTAAAAAGCTGCCCCCACTTGGAGTACCAGAAGATCAGTTCCTCGGAAAAATCCCGCGGACCCGGCCGCCGGTCGCGCAGATACTCGAGTGATTCGGCAACCGCTGTGGCGGCAAAGGCGGTACAGGTGCCCCGTCCCCCCTGGTTCCGCGCCGGGCCGAGGGTTCGACGGTGGTCCACGGCGCTGGTCGGCCCCAGGGGAAGGAACAGGATACCGCCGGGCCATTCCAGCCAACGCCTGACCTCATCGGCCTGCAGGACCGGGATCTCGTCCAGGCGCAGGGCCCGGCGCTGCCGTTCATAATCCGGATCCCGGGGATCGAGTGCGCCCTTGCCCCTGGGTGCGGCAAGACGGCGAACGATCTCCTCGCGTTCTTCCGGCGCCAGACCGGTCACCGCCGCCTGGAACAGGGCCGCGGTCTCGGGAACCGACAGTCCAAGGGCCGCCGCCTCCTTTTCGAGATCGACCCCGGCCAGCGCCATCTCGGCCAGGACCTGGGGCGCAACAATCCCCCGGGCCGCCAGTCTGCGGCCGAGATCTGCCACGGAAATCCTGCCCAGGTCCACCCGCAGCCTCGCCTGGCCCATCACCAGCGGTATGCCGCCGGGCCGACGGCTCTGACGCTGCAGAAAATCATGGATTGCCGGCTGCCTGCCGGCGTTTCCTCTACCGTGCTCCCTGTGCTGTCCCCCACGGGACACATCGTCTTTTGCCGGATTCATCGCGACCTCCTTGCCAAGGGAAAAAAGAAGAAACGGAACCTGAGATCACAATTACCGCAGCCTGGGTAACAAACCGGTAACAGAGGAGAAAAAACGGTCGCGCACGGGCTCGCCGCTGCAGGCCATCCACAGGCTCTCTGCTGTCAGGGGAGGTCTATACGCCGAGATACCGCAGCTTGACGCTGCTGTCGAGACACGGGAAAGGGTGTTCGTCCTGCCAGACGATACTCCCTTTTTCCATGAACAGGAGACGGTCGCTGATACGGAGCAGGGCGTCGATGTCCCGGTCCACGACCAGGATGGCCAGGCCGCGCCGTCTCAGGTGGTCAAGGCCCTGCCAGATCTCTTCCCGTACCAGGGGGGCGAGTCCCTCGCCGGCCTCGTCGAGCAGGAGCAGGCGCGGATTGATCATCAGGGCCCGGGCAATGGCCAGCATCTGCTGCTCACCGCCGGAGAGTTCCCGCCCCAGGTGGCCGGGCCGTTCAGCCAGCCGCGGAAAGAGGGCAAAGACATGCTCCAGGGTGAAGGGCTCCTCCAGCTGGCCGTAATTGGCGGCCACGGCAAGGAGGTTTTCCCGCACCGTCAGGGTGGGGAAGACCTGGCGTCCCTCGGGAACGAGCCCGATACCGAGACGCGCGATCCGGTAGGGCGGGAGGCGGTGGATCTCCCGGCCCTGCCAGGTGACGGAACCGCTCCTGATCCGGCAGAGCCCCATGAGAGCACGAATCAAGGTGCTCTTGCCCATGCCGTTTCTGCCCATGAGCGCCACCACCTCGCCGGGCCGCACCACCAGCGAGACCCCGAACAGAATCTGGGCGGAACCGTGCCAGGCCGTGATATCCGTCACCATCAGCATGGACTTCCCAGGTAGGCCTCCTGCACTTTCCCGTGGTTCCGGATTTCTTCCGGACGGCCGGTGGCCATCACCTCTCCCCGGACCAGGACCGTGATCCTGTCGGCAAGGGCGAACACGGCCTTCATGTCATGCTCCACAAGCAGGATGGTGAGCGAGGCCTTCAGCCTGCGGATCATTCCGGCCAGCTCCCTGGCGCTGGCCGGCCCAAGGCCGGCCATGGGTTCGTCCAGGAGCAGCAGCTCCGGCCCGGTGGCCAGGGCCATGGCGATCTCCAGCAGTCGCCGTTCACCGTGCGCCAGGGCCTCGACCCTGACCCCGGCCCGCTCCATGAGGCCGACGCGGGCCATCAGCTCACCGGCCGGTTCCTGCAATGCGGGATCGGAGGCGACTGGCCGCCAGAACCGGTAGCCCGATCCCTGCCCGGCCAGCACGGCCAGGGCCAGGTGCTCCCGGACCGTAAAGGACGGCAGGAGGGAGGAGACCTGGAAGGAACGGGCCATGCCCAGCCGGGCCCGCCGGTGCACCGGCAGACGGGAGATGTCGCGGCCCCGGAAGAAAATCCGGCCACTGTCCGCGGCCAGGAGACCGGTAATGATATCGAGCAGGGTGGTTTTGCCGGCGCCGTTGGGGCCGATCAGGGCGTGGAGTTCGCCCTCCTCCAGGGCCAGGTCGATGCCGTGGCAGACCTGCAGGCCGCCGAATGACCTGCCGACGCCTGCAAGCTGCAGGACCGGGCCGCTCACCTTTGCCTCCCGTGTCCGGCCAGCAGCGGATAGAGACCACCCCTGGCAAAGAGCACCACCAGGATGAGAACCGGGCCGAGGATCGCCATCCAGTGCTCGGTGTACATGGCCAGGTAATCTTCCAGGAACAGGAGGACGAAGGCGCCCAGCACCGGCCCGGCCAGGGTGCCGGTACCGCCCAGCAGGACCATGACCATGATCTCGCCGGAACGTGTCCAGTGGAGCATGGAGGGACTGACGTATTCCCCCAGGTTGGCCAGCAGGGCACCGGCAAGGCCGGCGATGCCACCGGCCAGGCAGTAGGCCAGCAACCGGTGGCCGAAGGTGGCAAGCCCCAGGACCTGCAACCGCTGCTCGTTCTCACGGCTGCCCACCAGCACACGCCCGAACCGGGCATGAATCAGCCGGTGGAGAAGAAAGAGCAACAGGGTCAGCAGGCCCAGGCAGAGATAGTAGAAGACCCGGTCATCGTTCAGGTCCAGGCCCGGCAGCAGGTTGCGGCCGGAAAGCGGGATCCCGTCCGTGCCGCCGCATGTCTCGAGGGAGGTGAAGAAGAAATAGACCATCTGGGCAAAGGCCAGGGTGATCATGATGAAATGCATGCCCCGGGTCCGCAGGCTTACCGCGCCGGTGAGGAGGGCGAACAGCATGGCCAGGACCACGGCCAGGGGCCAGGCCACCAGGCCGCTGCCGGGCCCGGAACGGGCAAGGATCCCCACGGTATAGGCGCCGATCCCCACAAAGGCGGCATGCCCCAGGCTGACCATGCCGCCGTAGCCAAGGATCAGGTTGAGACTGGATGCGGCCAGGCCGTAGATCAGGGCACGGCAGGCCAGGGAAAGCAGGTACTGCTGCCCGGCCAGGTCGAGCAGGGGCGGCAGAACCAGCAGGAGGAGGAAGCAGCCGCCGCAAAAGACCAGGCCGGACCGTGTGGTTTCAGCAGCCATGACCGCGGCTCAGGATTCGCTGACCGGGAAGAGTCCGGCCGGCCGGAAGGCGAGAAAAAGGGCCATGAAGATATAGACCGACATGGAGGCGATGGCAGCCCCTGCCCGGTCGGCGGCAGCGGTGTCCAGCGCCAGGCGGAGCAGGCCGGGCAGAAAGGCGCGGGCCAGGGTATCCACCAGTCCCACCAGGATGGCACCGACCAGGGCGCCGCGTACCGAGCCGATGCCGCCGATGACGATGACCACGAAGGTGAGGATGAGGATGGACTCTCCCATACCCGGTTCCACGGCCAGGATCGGCCCGGCCATCACCCCGGCCAGACCGGCAAGCATGGTGCCGAGACCAAAGACCAGGGTGTAGAGAAGGCGGATGTTGACCCCCAGGGCGCCCACGATCTCACGGCTGGTGGCGCCGGCCCGGATCTGCATGCCCAGGCGGGTGCGGGAAAAGAGAAGATAGAGAAACAGGGCCACCACCATTCCCGCCAGGAGAATGGCCAGACGGTAGAGGGGATAGTGGATCCCGGGAAGGAGTTCCACAGATCCGGCCAGCCATGAGGGCACGTCCATGAACAGGGGCTGGCGGCCCCAGATCATCCGCGTCAGCTCGTTGAAAAAGAAGATCAGGCCGAAGGTGGCCAGGACCTGGTCCAGGTGATCACGCCGGTAGAGGCGGCGCAGCACGAGCAGCTCCACCACCATGCCGGCGATCCCCGCCGCCGGCAGGGCGGCCAGCAGGCCGAGCAGGAAGGAACCGCTTCGCATGGCCACGGTGGCGGCCACGTATGCGCCGATCATGTAGAAACTGCCATGGGCCAGGTTGATGACCCGCATGATCCCGAAGACCAGGGTCAGGCCGGCGGACATGAGAAAGAGCATCACCCCGAGCTGCAGGCCGTTGAGCGCCTGTTCCAGGACCAGCATGGCACCACCGGTCCATGTACTCACTGCAGAGGACACCGGTCGGCGTAGGCATCCGGATGATCGGTGAAGACCCGGCCCAGCAACCGGTTGACAATGCCACCATCACCGCTCTTCACCACCTGGCGGACATAGTAGTCCTGGATGGGAAAATGGTTGCGGCCGAAACGGAACCGGCCGCGCACCGACGGAAAATCCGCCTTCTCCAGGGCGGCCCGGAAGGCATCGCTCCGGTTCATGTCACCACCAACGGCCCTGAGGGCCGAGCCGATGAGCAGGGCCGCATCATATCCCTGGCTGGCGAACAGGGTCGGGGTCCGGCCATACATTTTTCTGAATGCGGCCACAAACCGCCGATTGGCCGGGTTGTCGAACTCGCTGCTCCACTGGGCACTGTTGACCACACCCACCGCGGCCTCGCCCACCGCCCCCAGGAGGCGGCCGTCGGTGGCGGCCGGCCCCATGAGGGGGATCACACCCTGCAGGCCGGCCTGGGCATACTGCTTGAGGAAGTTGATGCCCATGCCGCCGGGAAGAAAGAAATAGACCGCATCGGGTGCGGCCTTGCGCAGGGCCGCTATCTCGGCCGCGTAGTCGGCCTGGCCGAGCGCGGTATAGACCTCGCCGGCGATGCCGCCCCGGTAGTAGCGCCTGAACCCGGCAACATTGTCCCGTCCGGCCACGTAATTGGGAGCGATAATATAGACATTGTCAAACCCCTGGTCGGTGGCATACTGGCCGATCACCTCGGAAAGGGTATCGGTCTGCCAGGAGACATTGAAAAAATTGGCGCTGCATCCCTCCCCTGCCAGCCGGGAGGGGCCGGCATTGGGACTGATGAAGAAAACACCCTGCCGCACCACCTTCGGTACCACGGCCAGAGCGACATTGGAGAAGACCGTTCCGGTCAGGATGCGGACATGATCGCGGCGGATGAACCGCTCGGCGATCTGGCGGCCCTTTTCCGGGCTGCGGCCGTCATCGGCGACCAGCAGCTCGACGGGTATACCCCCGAGCCGGCCCTGGCCCAGATCCACGGCAAGCCGGAAACCGTCACGTATCTCCTCGCCGAGGTACCCCGCCTTGGTGGACAGGGTGGTGATCATGCCGATCTTCACCGGCTCCCCGGCCACGGCCATGGACAGGGGGAGCAGCAGACAACAGAGAACAGCGGCAAGATATCTGTTCATGAATCCCTCCTTACACTCGGCCGGCCTGCACCGGCGCACTCAACTGGTGCGCTGCGGCAGGACAGCGGCCAACAGCAGGCCGGCCCTGCTGACAACGAAATCATACCACTTCTGGACCACGTAAGAAAACAGGATGACCACCGGGAAACAGACCCCCACCAGGTACACCACCTGCAACCACGGCGTGGACGGAAAATACCACCGGTTGGCAAGGATGTAGATGGGACGGTGGAAGAGGTACATGCAGTAGGAGGCGCAACTGAGCGCCAGGACCCCGGTGCGCAGCCTGCCCGGGACAAGATCGACATTGCGGACCAGCATAACCACGAACAGCGAGCAGAGCGCGATCATGGGCACAATGGTCACCACCCTCATCGGCAGGGAGCGGACATGTGAAAAATAGGAAACCAGGAAACTGAGCACGGCAAGAGCGGTGATGGTCTTTCTCCAGGCAAAAAGCCACGGATTGGCACCCGCGTAAACACCCAGGAAAAAAACCGAGAAATAGACCAGCATGCGCAGCTCCAGGCGATGCGTGGCCATCAGGTACCAGTACATGGCCAGCATGACGGCAATGTTGAGCAGGAACGCCTCAGAGGGTTTCCTGTGCCGGGAGACATACAGCAAAGCAGGAGCGACCAGGTAGAAGACGATGATCATGGCGACGAACCAGAGGGTCGGCGGGGCCGGGCCGGCAAAGACGGAATAGCCCAGCGCCGCCCTGAAGGAGACATCGGGCCGGGATATCCTCAGGTGGGTGAACCATGCCAGGGCAACCAGGAACAGCGGATAGATCCGCCAGAACCGCTTCAGGTAGTAGCTGCCCAGGCCTCGGCCCGACAACGTCGTCTTCCCCGCCCCGATCAGATAACCGGAAATAAAGAAAAAGATTCCCAGGGTGATCCAGGTGATACGGTGGGTGATATCGTTCTGGTAATGGGGAATGGCATGGGTATACTCGAGGAGGTGCCAGAAACCGACAAGATAGACCATGCTCAGGCCCCGGAGGATATCGATACCTATCTCTCTTTTCATGTCTCTCGCGCAAAAGGATGTTCAATCGGAATGGGACGCCCGGCCGGACGCTGCAGGCAACCTACACGGATCCGGCCGAAAAGTCATCTCCCGACACCATCATTCTGCTGCACCTGGTTCTGGACGCCCTGGAGCATAGCAAGCCCGCCTCAGCCTGACACCCTCTTCATCCTCCTCTCCCCCGGCCTTTGCCCTGTCCCGGAATCATGGCTCCCTGCCCGTGCTTCCGGAGAAAATCGGATTTTTTTCACAATCTGCCCGGCCTTCCTTGACTAATGTTCTGATTCCCATACAATAATATGTATCAACAGCATATTTTCCACGTAGACCGGCAACCGACCGGGGCCTGCGTACGCCCGGAACAGCACATCTCTGGAGGAAGAACATGACCCGCAAGGAACAGCTTGACAAGGCACTCGCATCGCTGCAGGCAGCGTCTGCTGACATCGAAGCCTGCGCCGTTGTCTCCGAGGACGGACTGATCATCGCCAGCGCCCTGCCCCAGGGCCTGGACGAGGAACGTATAGCGGCCATGAGCGCGGTCCTGCTTTCCATGGGCAGCAGAACCGTGGCCGAACTGCAGCGCGGCGAGCTCGAACAGCTCTTTGTCAAGGGTGGCGACGGCTATATCATCATGTCCCATGCCGGCCCCCACGGCGTCCTCATCGCCCTGACCAGCAAGACCGCGAAACTGGGACTGATCTTCCTCGATATGTCCCGCTGCGCCGACGATGTGGAAAAAATACTCTCATAGGCGTGGCGGCAGCTCGACCCGCCGTATCAACCTTCCGCCGCTATCCGCTGTCTGTTGCGGCCGGGGCACGGACCTCCAGCCCAGCATTCCGCCCAAACATCCTGGAGCTGCACCAATGTTTGAACTCTACCAGAACGACTCCCATGCCAATCTCTGCGTGAATGATCTCTCCCTGGGCCACATGGTGGATGCCAACCAGCACATCATCCTCCACAACGGCAAGGCCTTTCTTCTTGATCCCGGGGGCCACAAGATCTTTTCCCGCCTCTTCTCGCAGGTGGCCGAGCAGATCCCCATCAAGGACCTGCAGTACATCTTTTTCTCCCACCAGGACCCTGACATCATTGCCTCGGCCAACGGCTGGCTGATGACCACCGAGGCCAACGCCTTCCTGCCCTCGCTCTGGATCCGCTTCATCACCCATTTCGGCGTCGACAGCATGGTCATCGACCGCATCACCCCCATCGAGGACCAGGGCATGGTCGTCGACCTGGCCGGGGTGGGCCTGAAGATCATCCCGGCCCACTTTCTCCACTCCCCCGGCAACTTCCAGGTTTACGATCCGGTTTCCAAGATCCTCTATACCGGTGACCTTGGTGCCTCGGTGGGCACAAAGGAGCGGTTCGTGGACGACTTTGACGCCCATCTCACCTACATGGAGGGATTCCATAAACGCTACATGGCCGGTTCCAGGGCCATGAAAGCCTGGGCCAGGACAGTACGCCAGCTCGACATCGAGACCATCGCTCCCCAGCACGGCTCCATCTTCAGGGGACGCGAACTGGTGGAGCGGTTCATTGACTGGGTGGACAACCTGGAGTGCGGCATCGACCTGCTCGATGACTCCTTTCCGATCCCGTCCTGATCCACGGTGCATCAATCCCTGTCTTCGTCGGCCAACCGATGAGCGAAACAGTCATTCTTATCATTGATGATGACCCGATCATCCAGAAACTGCTGGAAAAGCAACTGGTGCTGAGCGGATTTTCGACCCTGCATGCCATGAGCGGCATGGAGGCACTGGAGATCCTCGAGGACCATCACGTGGACCTGATCACCCTGGACATCAGCATGCCGCAGATGGACGGCTTCCAGACCCTGACCAGAATCCGGCAGACCCCGGCCGGCAGGAACCTGCCCGTGATCATCCTCAGTATCCTCAACCGGGACCATCTGAAGATCAAGGGACTGGAACTCGGTGCCGACGATTACATGGTCAAGCCCTTCAACGGCGCCGAACTCACCGCCCGCATCAAGGCGGTCCTGCGCAGGAAACAGGCCTGCCAGGCCCACCAGGGCGAGGTCAGCGGCGACCTGGGGGTACTCGGTATCAGCGATATCCTGCAGATGCTGTCCCTGTCACAGAAAAACGCGACCCTGGATCTGCCGGAGATCAGGGGAAAAATCGTTGCCCGCTGCGGCCAGGTGGTTGCGGCGCGGCAGGCGGCTTTTACCGGCATGGAGGCATTGATCCGGCTCTTTCTCCTCGAGTCGGGTCCCTTTGTCCTCACCTACGAGCAGCAGCGACCGGTCGGTCCGGACGAAAAGGGACGGGAGATCCGCCACCTGCTGCTGAAGGTGACCATGCGGGTGGACGAGCTCAAGGAGGTGATGGACGGGCTCGGCGGTCGCGACGCCATCCTCCACCTGGCGGAGGAAGCGACCAGGATTCCGCAGATAGAGGCCATGCGCAAGGCCTTTCCCCTGCCCATGGTCGACCTCCTCACCCGGATGGAGGGCAGTATCGCGGCC
>JALSNC010000144.1 GCA_026987195.1 Desulfobulbaceae bacterium
GATACAATCGGAAGCTTAACGGCAGGCAGGCCCATCTGCCCTTGATAACCTTGAGCAGGCCGATGGAAACAATATTCTGTGCCCATGGGTACCTCGACTGATTCTCCTTGGCGGCATGATGGTTGGCCTGCCTGTCACCGCTGCTGGAGTTCAGGCCATAGACGTACTTGATATCCTGTCCGGCATTGGCGCCCTGCGCCTCGGTGAAGATAAATTCATATTGGCCGTTTTCATTGAGCCGGGCCGATTTGAAAACGCGGCTTTCACTCTTCAGAAAGTCGGGAATGTCTTCAGGATCATCAAAAACCCTGTAAGCGCCACCACTGGCGCTGGCGTGCCCGGGGCAGATCCGGACGCCAGCGACCTTGCTGACACCTGTGAGCAATGGTATCCTTGATTTCCCTGATAGAAGAGTGGAAACGGGGAAAGTAGCCGGCCGGTTTCAAGCGGTGAACGGCACCGCATCCGGGGCAACGGAGGCGGCGGAGATAAACGGGATCAGGCCAGCAGGCAAAATAGGCAAGCACAAAACCATGCCACCACAGGATGGTCTTGCAATGAGGACAGGGACCTGGATCGGGCCAGGGAAATAATCGCCCCAGGAGGGCAATATCCTTGACGTTGGCAGAAACAAAAAGTACCAGTGGATCAATTCCTTGCAGGGGCTGCTACTCCTGCCGGGAGGGAGTGATGGATCTGTCATGAGATCCATCACTCCACCTCTTTGTCATCATGCCTGGAACAGGCTTCACATAAACTGAATCCTCACTGGCTCCTGTCAACAGATTCTGAGAAAAAAGCCTCTTTTTATGCAGAATATGTGGGAGCCAACAAATGAATGCAACACGAACGGAATTTCCAAACACCAACTTGCGGCTGGTCCATGAATTGGTGTCATGACAAAATCTCCCGAGATCAGGTCCTCTGAACGTCGAATGGACCAAGATTTCATTCAGGCGACATAGAGCTGGTCCAGACCGGCGAACATCCGTACCCTGGTCTCGTTGAAACGGTTCAGTTTTTCCCTGGCATCGCTGAACTTGCTGTCATTGACCGCGGCAACGATCTCCCGGGCGAGATCATGTACCAGGCGGTGGAGCTCCTCCACCTCGCGAAAATGTGTATTCCCGGCCATGGCCTGTCCCTCGGCACTGTGGATCCAGTGGCCGAAATCGCACTCATGGGCGGCGGTGACCTCGGAGGGCTGGAGCTGCAGCTCGCCCTTGACCACCCGGGCCAGCCGTTCTTTCCAGGCCATGTGCGCCTGCTTGACAGCGTCGATGTCGAAATTCACCCGTCCCAGTTTCAGGTGGGAGACAGTGGCCTTCATGGCTTCGGCAATAGCGTTGAGTTCCCTGACGTTTGAGCGGACCTCTTCACCATCCGCGGCGGACTGGAAGGCAAGGCGGCTGACCAGGGTGATGTCGCCGGCCACCTCTCCGGCCACAGTGGAGGTCTGGGCCACGTTTTCGTTCACCTCGCTGATGGCCATTGATGCCTGGCTGATATTGCTGCCGATCTCCTGCGAGGTGGCCGCCTGTTCCTCCACTGCCGAGGCAATGCCTGTCACCGTCTCGTTGATCTCGCCGATGATGGTGGAGATCTCATTGATCTCGCGGACCGTGGTGCCGGTGGTGTCCTGGATGCCCTCGATGCGCTGCCGTATCTCCTGGGTCGCCTCGGTGGTCTGCCGGGCCAGTTCCTTGATCTCGTTGGCGACAACGGCAAAGCCCTTGCCGGCCTCGCCGGCCCGCGCCGCCTCGATGGTGGCGTTCAGGGCCAGCAGATTGGTCTGGGCCGAGATCTCGGTGATGACCTCTGTCACCTTGGAGATCTCCTGGGCCGCCCTGCCGAGCTTATCCACGTTGGCCAGGGCCGAGCCGGACTGGTCCACGGCTCTGCCGGTGATCACCTGGGCCTGTTCGGCGCGACGGGCGATCTCCTGGACCGTCTTGTCCATCTCCTCCATGGCCGTGGCCACCACGTTCATGTTCACCGATGTCTCTTCCACAGCCGCGGCCACGGAATTCATGTTGGCGCTCATCTCTTCGGTGGCGGCGGCCACCTGGGTGGACCTGTCCGAGGTGGTATCCGCATTGGCGACCATGGACTCTGACATGGAATTAAGTTCCAAGGCCGTTATCCGCAGCCCGGCCGCATCCCGGTTGATGGCAAGAAAACTCCTGCGCAGGTCCCGCCGCAGGCGGTTGACGGCATCGGCCAGGCGGCCGAACTCGTCGCGCTGGTCGATCTCCAGGGTGCCGGAGAAATCACCTTCGGCCAGAGCTTCGGTGAAGGTGATGGTCCTGTTGATCAGACGGGACAGCATGGTGGCAAGAAAAAAGCTGATAGCCACAGCCGCAGCCGCGGCGGCAGCGGTGACGGCCAGCAGCAGCCGGTCACCGGTCCGGATAGTATTCCGTGTCTCCTCCCTGATCTGCTCGATATCCTTGTCAATGAGCTTCTCCAGCCTGTCAAGATCGGCAAAAAGCACGCTGGCCTGCTCATCCACCCTGGCGTCCAGATCGTTGAGTTCGTCCCGGGGGATCTGTTCTCCGGCCAGCCGTTTCCTGGCCAGTTCCATGGCCCGGTCCGCGCCGAGTACAATCTCCTTGAAAAAAATGCGCCGTGCCCGGTCCACTGCAGCCCTCTGCTCAGGGTCCCTGAGAGCGGCAACGGGCATATCGCCGCCCCGGCCTCCCTGGAGAGCGGAAAAAAAACGGGCCGCCCCGGAGCGGTTGGCCAAGAGCTCCTGCCCGAGCTCTGTCAGGTCTCCGGCCGATGTGGCGGCAAGGATATCCATCAGGATCCGCTGTTCCCGAACCACGGCCACCTTGATCTCGTTGGCGACATCGACCACGGGAAAGAAGGCATCCAGCCGACGAACCTCGTCGCTGGTCCGCTGCATCCCCACGT
>JALSNC010000145.1 GCA_026987195.1 Desulfobulbaceae bacterium
GGTTGGTGCCTTAGAATAGAATTCCTGCCACAAAAAACAAGAAAATTTTCAGGTACAGCGTAGGAGCCGAACCTGCGGCACCTGTGATCAGTTACGAATCAACGGCCCTTGCCGGAGACCAGGCCGAGCACCAGGACGTTGTTGCGGGCGCTGATGGAGACGGGATGCACGTTAACGGCGATCACCTGCGTACCGATCCTGAAGCGCAGGGGCTGGAGATCGGCCAGATCCACCGGGTACTCCCTGCTGCCCAGAGAGGCCAGCAGCCGGGCAACGGCGGCGGTGGGGTCCGCGTCTTTTCCGGCGGGCGGGAACCTGGGGGTCAGGTAGAGGATCCGGCGGGCCGCGTCGAAACGGAGCTGCACATCACAGTGGACGGGCAGCCGGACCTGGCCCAGCTTGAGGCGGAAGTCCTGCCCGGCCACCCGGGTGTGTACAGACAGATCATGGCCGGTGACCATGCCCTGCAGCGAGATGATGCTGTCGTGGATCCGCAGGCTGTCGATGGACTCGATGGTGAGGGTTCCCCGGGCATGGTTGCTGTCCAGGGGCAGTGGCAGAGGGAGGACGTCCGTCAGTGCCTGCCTGAGCGCATCCGCGGGCAGGGAGAGGGTGACCGGTTCCGGCGAGGCGGCCGCCGACCACGACGGTCCGGCCACGACCACCAGGGTCAGCAGGATGAGAAAAGGAAGAAATCGTTTGCACATGACAAGTCTCCTGACAGGCGGCATCAGCTTACCTGGTGATCAAAACATCAGAAGGCCGGTACGTCGCCCGTCTTCCCGCTGCCGCCTTTGGCGGAACGATGAAGAGCTGCCGGGTGGTACACGGCCGATCGTGCATTCTACCTGTTTTGCCCGGGAGTGCAAGGCCCTGTCCCGAAGAAGACCGGCAATGCCGGGAAGCGGGTGGATATGAAGGATGGAAAAGAGCTGCAACCCGCAAGCGGCGGTGCCGATCTCCGCCTGAGGGTCGGTTGCCGCTGCACCCTGGAGGGCGCACCACCGGCCCTGCGCAAGGCCATCACCGACCGGCTGACCATTGACAATCCCAGGTACCTGGATGCCAGACGCTTCGGCCGCTGGATCGGGAAAGATCTCAAGCCCAAACTCCATTTCTTCGAGGAGGAGGGGGAGGCCCTTGTCTTTCCCCGGGGCTTTGCCAACCGGGCGGTTCTCCTCTGCCGTGAGCTGGTGGGGAGTGACCCGGAGATCATCGACCGGCGGCGGCTCCTGGACGAGATCACTCCCGCCTTCCAGGGGACCCTCAGGCCCTACCAGCAGGAAGCGGTGGCCGCTGTGCTCAGCCGTTCCTTCGGGGTGCTCGAGGCAGGGACCGGATCGGGCAAGACCGTGATGGCGCTGAACATCATCGCCCGGCGGCGGCAGCCGGCCATTGTCATCGTCCATTCCCGGGAACTGCTGCACCAGTGGCGGCAGCGGATCGCCGAGTTCCTGGATCTCGAGGCGGGGCAGGTGGGTGACGGCCGGTTTGAGCTGCGGCCCGTGACCGTGGCCATCGTCAATTCGGCGCGCAACCGGATCGATGCCCTGGCCGCCCGATTCGGCCATATCGTGGTCGACGAGTGCCACCGGGTGCCGGCCAGCCTGTTCACCGACGTGGTGCGGCATTTCGACGCCTTCTACATGCTGGGCCTGTCGGCCACTGCCTTTCGCCGTGAAGACGGCATGACCCGGCTGATCACCATCTACATGGGCGACCGGGTACACCGGGTCGATGCCCGGCTGCTGGCGGAGAGCGGTGCTGTGGTCCGGCCGCGGCTGCTCAGAAAGGAGACCGGTTTCACCTGTCATTACCGGGGCGAATATCCCCGCCTGATCAAGACCCTGGTCCGGGACCGGGAGCGCAACCGGCAGATCGCCGCCGATGTCGCGGAGCTGCTCGGGTCGGGGCATGAGGGCACGGTACTGGTGGTCTCGGACCGGGTGCTGCACTGTGAACTGCTCTGCCGGGAACTCGCCGCCCTGGGCGTGGATGGGGTGCTCCTGACCGGCAGGATGATGGCCGACCAGCGGCTCCGGGTGGTGGAGGAGGTCCGCAGCGGCGCGGTCCGGGTGCTGATCTCCACCCTGCAGCTCATCGGCGAGGGATTCGACTGCCCGGGCTTGAGTTCGCTGGTCCTGGCCACACCCATCAAGTTCGCAGGCAGACTGCAGCAGGTGGTGGGACGTATCATGCGGCCGGCCGCCGGCAAGGAGGCCCTGGTTCTGGATTATGTCGACGTGCAGGTGCCGGTCCTGCGTCGCAGTGCCGAGGCGCGGAAGATGTATTTCGAACGCTGGTTTTCCGGGCCGTCACCAGCATAACAGTTCACCGATGGCGGCAACTGCATTGAAATATTGACACTCCGCCACCCCCCTCTGCGCGGGCGGAGAGGTTCCCCTTGTTTTTTTGGTGTTTTTCCTGTACAGTCTGCGTTTTTTCATGATATCGCTTCCCGAACCGGTGGTCTGTGGGCCAGGAGATGATCGGCCGCCCCGGTTCGGGTCTATTTTTTTTAAGGGTCGCCCGGCGGCCCGCGACGGAGAGTTATGAATCAGGAACAGGACAGGATACGGAACGTGGCCATCATCGCCCACGTTGATCACGGCAAGACCACCCTCGTAGACCAGTTGTTTCGCCAGAGCGGCATGTTCCGCGACAACCAGCAGGTTGCGGAGCGG
Source organism: Desulfobulbaceae bacterium (assembly GCA_026987195.1). Classification (GTDB taxonomy): domain Bacteria; phylum Desulfobacterota; class Desulfobulbia; order Desulfobulbales; family Desulfobulbaceae; genus DRKI01. The sequence continues at coordinate 2,685 of JALSNC010000145.1, forward strand.
CTCATGGATTCCATGGACCTGGAGCGGGAGCGGGGCATCACCATTGCCTCCAAGAACGGTTCTTATACCTATGGCGATTTTCGGATCAACATCATTGACACCCCGGGCCATGCCGATTTCGGCGGCCAGGTGGAACGGGTCCTGCGCATGGCCGACGGTGCGGTCCTGCTGGTGGACGCCCAGGAAGGGCCCATGCCGCAGACCTTTTTCGTGGTCAAGAAGGCCCTGGCC
>JALSNC010000146.1 GCA_026987195.1 Desulfobulbaceae bacterium
CGGTCGCGTTTGTCCGCATAGAGGGGCTATAGCGAACAAACGCGCCTGCACAAATATGCACTACCTGTGAACGCTTACAGCTCTGAGGTTGTGAAACCGCATAGTTGCCAACCCTGTGAGGGGTTACGACTGCACGAACCTGCGGCACCTGAAACCGCTTACAAAAAACGAGGTTGATAAATCGTGACCTTGCAGACCCTGTGATCAGTTACGAATTTGTGGGTGTGATACCCTGGCCCTGTCACAGTCATGTGGCCAGCCAGCAGCACTGATAGGGCTCCAGGTGCACCACCGGGCCCACCTTTTCCCCGCCGATGCAGTCCCAGACCTTCTTGCGGCGGGAAAGGGCAGGTCCGAGTTCTTTCAGCCGTACCTCCTGTCTGCGGCCGGTGACATTGTGGACACAGGTGATGCTCCGTCCCTTTTCCGGCCGCCGCACCAGGACAAAGAGCTCCTCTCCGCTCTCCACCAGCTCCTGGGGCGCATCAGGATGGAAGGCCGGCTCATGGGCCCGTTTTCTGATCAGGTCGACGTAGCTCCTGAATACCCTGGCCGTGGTGGACTCCCCGCTGGCCAGCAGGTTGCGCAGTTCATCGTCCCGCCAGCGGCCGCGGTTGATGGTCCGGTTCATGCCGGTGGCGGCCACGCCGTCGTAGTTGTTGCGGGTGGCGGTCAGGCTGTGAAAGTAGATGGCCGGGATGCCGCGCAGGCTGAGCATGATGATCTGCGAGCAGAGAAACCGCAGGGTCTGCCAGCTGATGTCACCAGGCCGGTCCGGGTCCTTCATGGCATCGAAATAGGTGATGTTGAGTTCATAGGGCTGCTCGCTGCCGTCGGCGCCGGTACGGCTGGAGACCAGGCCGCCGCAGGCGCGGACCGTGTCGGCCAGGCGGCCGATCTCGACATCGGAAAGCAATCCCTCCAGGGGACGGACACCGATGCCGTCGTGGGAGGCGGTGAAATTGAGGAAACTGCAACCTTCCGGTGGCGGTGCCAGGTCGCGGACCCACTGCTGGAGGGAGTTGGACGAACCCGCATGCAGGGTATGGAGCAGCAGCGGCGGCAGGGTGAACTGATAGACCAGGTGCGCTTCGTCACCGTTACCGAAGTAGCTGATGTTCTGCTCATGGGGAAGATTGGTCTCGGTCAGGACAAGGGTGCCGGGCGCCATGTACTCCAGGATGTCGCGCAGCAGCTTGACCATCTCGTGGGTCTGGGGCAGGTTGATGCAGCTGGTGCCGATCTCCTTCCACAGGTAGGCGATGGCATCGAGGCGGATGATCACCGCCCCGTTGGCCACGTACCCGAGCAGAACATCGATCATCTCCATCAGGACATCGGGATTGGCATAGTTCAGGTCCACCTGGTCGGCGCTGAAGGTGGTCCAGACCCAGCGCTGGCCGGCCACGGTCTGCACCGGCGTCAGCAGGGGCGAGGTGCGCGGCCGTACCACCATGGAAAGGTCGGTGTCCGGGTCCACCTCGATGAAGTAGTCGCGGGCCGGCGCAATACCGCCGATATAGTCCTGGAACCAGCGTGAGTGGCTGGAGACATGATTGAGGACCAGGTCCACCATGAGGTCGAAATTCTCGCCCAGCATGCGGATGTCCGCCCAGCCGCCCAGGGCGGGATTCACCTCCCGGTAGTCGATCACCGAAAACCCGTCATCAGAGCTGTAAGGAAAAAAAGGGAGCACGTGGACCGCGGTGATCACGCCGTGCAGGTGTTCCCTGAGAAAGAGGCGCAGGGTGACGAGCGGCGATTCACCCTCCCTGGTCACCATATCGCCATAGGTGATAAGCAGGCAGGTCGTCTCATCCCAGAGCGCTCCCTCAGGGGGTTCTTTCCGGACCAGGTAGTCGTAGCGGCCGAAGACCAGGGCGATCCGTTCCAGGATCCGGTCCACATTCCGGTCGGGATAGAGAAATTCCAGGCGTTTGCCGAAGATCTCCTTGAAGGTATTGATGTATCTCCACATGCCAGCAGCCTCCATGCATAGAGAAAGATTAGGGCTCCACGTTCCTCCAGATCTCCGGGTGGTACAGCGCCGCAGGCCTCCAGCCCCTGACCGCCCCCCTACATGCCGTTCTTGATGTTGTTGATCAGGGTGCGCAGGCAGTAATGGAGCACCGGATAGCCGTAATACCGGCGTGCCTGCTCATAGTTGTGGTTCACCATCTGCTCGCGGTACTCGGTATCGTCGAGCAGGCGCCGGGCCGCGGCAACGATCCGCCTGTTGACAAAGCCATCCATCACCGGCACATGGAATCCCTTGGGCTCGATGTCCCGCACCCAGACCGGATACCGGTTGACAATGATCGGCACCCTGAAATAGAAGGCCTCGAGCAGGGCATTGCCGAACCCCTCGTAGATACTGGGATACATGACCAGATCGGCATGGGGATAGAGGTCCTGCAGCACGTAGATCTTCTTGCCCTCGGCATTGATGTGCCGGTGGTCGCCCACCCGGTCGCCGAAGAACCGCAGGTCCACGCCCTCGGCCTGGGCGAGCTCGGCGATCTGGTCGGGATAGTCGGAGCCCTCGTCACCGGCGGCATGGGAGATGACCAGCTTGCAGCGGGGATCGTTCAACCGCTGCAGCAGGGTGATGCTGTGCTCGATACCCTTGCGCGGCACAATACGGGTGGGCTGGAGAATGAGCTTGTCCTCCGGGGAGAGACCCATCTCCTCCCGGATATCCGCACCATAGTCATCGGAGGGGTCCGGTGGTTCGTCAAAGTTGAAGACATTGGGGACCAGCATGGAGGAGATCCCCTTGCGCAGGGCAAGTTCTTCCCGCGCCGCCTGGTTGATCACCACGTGCCGCAGGTCGATATCACGCGGCGGAAAGGCCATGTCCAGGAAATCGGGCACATTGTTGACCTGGAAACGGCTCCGTTCCCAGTAGAAATCGTGGTGATGGGCGATGGCCGGGATCACGGCCTCGGAGAGAAACTCGGTCAGGGCGATGCCCAGGGGCAGGTGCATGGGAATGGTCAGGGCATTCTGGATGATCAGAAGACTGATATCGAACTCCCTGACAAAGTCGTAGATGGTGCCCTTGAGATACTCGGCCAGGTGGTGAATCCGACGGGTGACCGCGGGCGAACGGAAGGCATGGCCCCAGATCCTCTTGTCGATCCATTCGTTCTCCGGATGGCCGAAATAGGCCTCGGGCACACACATGGAGACATCCCGGCCACGGTCCAGCACACCGCCGTACCAGAAACTGACATGCTCATCACGCCAGAGGACCTCGGCCCACTTGGCCGATTCCAGGGAGACACCATCGGTGCCGGCAAAACGGGTGGAGATGAAACCTATCCGCTCAGGCATGGGTCCTGGCCTACCTCATCACTGTGTTGATATTGACAACGCCATGACATCCTCCACCGTGTACTCCGGTCGAAACTGATCACAGGCAAGCGACCGCAGGGAGACTCCGATAGCCTGCCTGTGCGGCCAGGCACGACCGTGCAAAGAGGTACGCGAAAACTCCGTGCGCACCCTGTGAACACGTACGACATCTCCGGCATCCGGGCAGGGCTAACTGGCCGGAACAACAGACGAACAAAGCATCTTCCGCCTCCCTGTCGCCCCGGGCCGAAAGGAGTAAAAATATTTGTCATTTCCACAATATAAAAAATACCTGCTCAAAGTCAAGGCAGATCACCCTGTCCGGAGCCGGCGCCGTAATCCCTCACGGGATAACCATTCATCGTTTTTTTCGACCACAATGCTGTAAGCGGCAAAAAGCATTGTCGGACAAGGGATCTGACGGTTTCGCCGAATTTTTCCATACTGGTAGAGGCCTGATGATCACTTAAAGGTTGAACTTGGTGAAAAAACAGGCCATATTTATGTAAATGATTCTCTATACAAGGTGATTCTCCATGCAATCTGCCTCCGATTCTCGTTCCCGGCAACGACCCAGGCCCATCAGCAGGAGCAAGGATATGAAAAAAACCTTCAGAAGCAATCTCCTTCTCGAGCAGCTCGAAGACCGGATCTTTCTTGATGCCAATCCCGTGGCCGGCGCCCTGGATGCGCCGGTGGACGGCGTGCCCGATAGTGCGGACTCCATGGCTGCTGTCGACACGACCGGACCGGACGTACCGGCGCATGACCCGGCTGCTGACCAGGACCAGTCGCCTGAGGCGGCAGCAGCGCCCCCTCCGGTGACCGATACGCCGCCGGCGGCTGCCGACAGTGACACCCAGTCGACAGCAGCCGACCAGGATCCGTTGCCGGAACCGGAAGCGGCAACAGACACCGACCAGGCAGACATGGACCAGCAGCAGGGCAGTACCACTGCCGACACGACACAGCAGGCGCAGGACTCCGTCGACCCGACGACCGATGTTGACCCGGCCCAGCCCGTGGACCCCATGATCGGCGAGGACTTCGACTTCACGGTCTCCTTTGACAATACCACCGGCAGCACGGTCTATGGTCCCTACGTCGACATGGTCCTGGACGGCGGCCAGGACGGCAGCGATGCCGCCGACGACGGCATCACCTTCCAGAACGCCACCTACCTGGGCGTTGACGTCGAATCCACGGTTATCGACATCACCAGTGACGGCCAGACCATCGACCATCCCTGGGCCACGGACGCAAACGGCGATCCCCTGCAGATCACCGGTATCAACGGCCATTCCTTCCGGGCCGGCGACCAGTTCGTCAGCCTGCGGCTGCCGTTCGGCTCGTTCGAGGCCGACCAGCCCGCGGCCGAGATCCATGTCAGCGCCCACATGAGCGAAAACGCCGACGTGGGTCCGGGTACCGACCTGGCCGTGGAGGTGACCACCGGCGCCATGTATGGCCACGACGCCCTGGACAACCCGGGCACCGACGCTCCCCTGCGGGGCAGCGGTGACGGCCTTGTCCAGGCTTCACTCTCCTTCACCCCCGAGGTCATCACCTACAATGCCGATATAGAGGTACAGGGCGTCCGCCCCGACTGCCAGGTCCAGCACAGCGGAGATCATGACCTCGTTCACCAGGAGATACCCACCGGCCCCAATTTCCCGGGCACCTATGTCATCCGGGTGGGCGTGGCCGACGGCCAGACCGTGGACAACCTGGTCCTGACCGAGCAGTTGCCCGACAACATCGTCTTTCTCGGCAATGTCCAGGTCACGGACAGTGGCGGCAACCCGCTGGCCGCCCAGACCAGCCAGAACGGCTCTGACCTGCAGATCAGCCTGGATGATCCGGTCACCGGCAGCGCCAACCCCACCGATGTCTTCATCCGCTACGACTTCTATGTGCCTGAACAGACCCAAGGCGGCCAGCCGGTCATCGACCCGGCCACCGGCGATGTCACCCATATCATCAACAACGGCCAGGTCGCCTATACCTGGGACCCGGTGGATACCAACGACCCGGGCCCGGTCAACGGCGTGATCAATGCCGAGGTGGACAGCGACGGCAACTTCTCACCCTATCCCGATCTCGACGATATCACCCATGCCCAGTCCATCGCTCTCCAGAAGGACCATGTCCTCAGCAGCGATACCGGGGCATCCGGCTACAGCCCGGGCGACACGGTCTCCTATACCCTGGATTTCCAGATCTCCGACTACTTCTCCTTCGGTGACCATGATGCCGGTGATTCGGACTACAGCTTCCGTATTGACGACCTGGTACCCGATGGCCTCACCATGGACAACGACGGCACCAACTACCATGCCGGCATCGACATCTGGCAGGGCGGGACGCTCTATCACATGGACCTGACCAGCTCCACGACCCCGGGCGACCTGATGTGGGTCACCACCGATGGGGCCAACAACCTCGAGGTCCATTACAATCTCCAGGCCATCACTGCCGCCTTGAACATTGACAGTGGCGGCATCCTCCACGGCGACCTGACCGACGGCAGCCAGGACGGCCCCACCCACGGCCGCATTTCCTATACCGCCGATATCGCCCGGGTCTACCATGATGAAGACAATACCGGCAACGGCGGCTCGGACAACGACATCGACCAGGGTGACATCCTCGCCGGCGATGCCGTGATCACCGGCGAGATCTTCGCAGGCGGCGCGTTCAACGGCGAGAGCGAGTCGGACGGCTCCTGTGATGGCCTGCAGATCGTCACCGGCCGCGTGGACAAGGATATCTATGCCATCAACGGGGTGACCAACCCGGGTGCCACCCCCCATATCTCGCCCGGCGACACCGTCACCTACCGGCTGCATTACGAGATGCCACTCAGCTCCACCGAGGACTTCCACCTTGCGGATTACCTGCCCCTGCCGATCTTCGATGTCAATGATCCCGACCAGGACGGCACCGCCTCCGGCTGGACCCAGGTGGCTGACGGCAGCCTGCCCGCAGCCGGCGAGTGGGCCTTCACCAATGACGACACCTACCACACCCTGAACACCACCCTGGACAGTGTCGGTGCCGGCAGCGGCAACACCCTGGTCTTTGACTGGGCGCCCTACCACGACACCTCCGGCACGGCCTCCACCGTGGAGATCCTGTTCTCGGTCACGGTCTCGGGCGAACCCTTTGCCGACGGCATGTACCTGACCAACCAGGTCCGGGCCACGGAACAGGGCACACCGCTGGCTGACAACACCACCGACGCCATCGTCCAGGTGGTGCTCGACCAGCCGGAGCTCTCCGTCGTCAAGGGCGTGGTGGAGACCGACCGGAGCGACGGCATCTTCCTCGGCAACAGTGCGGTCCACACCTATTTCAACGAACCGGGCAGCAGCGGTTTCCGCAGCGATATCGGCACCATCTCCAGTGACTGGCTGGCCGGCCACAACATCAACACTGACCTGCGCAATATCGATGCCGGTGACCTGGTCACCTTTGCCATCGTGGTGGAGAACAGCGGCCACTCCGGGGCATTCGACATCCAGATCAGCGACACCATGCCCAACGGCTTCGCCACCCCCTCGGGCGGCCTCAACCTGTCAGTGACCGACGGCGCCGGCAACGCCCTCACTTACAGCGGCGACCTGTTCTCCTCCCTGGAAATCACCGACGATGGTGACGGTGCCCTGGCTCCTGCCAGCCCGGATTCGGGCGCCAATGTCCTGGTCATCACCTATGACCTGGTGGCCACCTCCGGTGTCGCCGCCTTTCAGAACCTGGACAACACCGCCACCCTGACCAACTATGCCGGCACCGAGGGCGGCACCGACCACACGGTCACCGACCCTGTCGACACGGCCCGGGTCTCCATCCGCGGCGTCACGGCGGACAAGGCGCTCGTGGACACCAACCAGGCCCATACCAGTGGTGACAACATAGCCATCGGCGAACAGGTGCAGTACGCTGTCACCTTTTCCGTGCCCGAGGGAACCCTCTACAGCGCCCAACTCGTTGACGCCATGACCGACAATGCCAGCGGCCCCCAGATGGCCGTGCTCAGCCTGGACTCCATCACGGCCTCGGCCGGCCTCTCCGCCGCCAACGGCACCTTTGACGATATCCTGGCCAACGCGACCATCGACGCGGACGGTGGCGGCTTCAGCCTGGACTTCGGTGACCTCACCAACTCGGACACCGACAACTCGGTGACCGAGACCATCACGGTCACCTTCACCGGCGTGGTGCTCAACAACCCGGACCTGGACCGGGGTGAGACCCTCAACGACACGGCCAGCATCCGTTGGGTGGACGGCAACAATGTCTCCCATTCCAGACTGGATCAGGGGCCGGACCTCACCGTGGTCGAACCTTCCCTGCAGGTGGACAAGAGTGTCGACGCCCCCCATCCCGACCAGGACGACACCATCACCTTCACCCTGGTGGTGCACCACGGGACAGGCAGCGACAGCGATGCCTTTGACGCCACCCTCACCGACCAGATCCCGGCCGGTCTCACCTATGTGGCCGGCTCCCTGACCCACAGCGGCGGCCTGGCTCCGGACAGCCTGACCATCAACGGCTCCACCATCTCGGCTGCCTGGGCCACCTTTGCCCGGGGCGACACCTCCACCATCACCTTCCAGGCCCACCTGGACACGGCCCAGGCCGGCCAGGACCTCTCCAACACCGCGGACATCGACTGGACCGGCCTGCCCGGTGACGTGACCACGCCCCAGTCGACCCACAGCACCCTCTCCACCGAGCGGACCGGCGATACTGCCGACCCCGGCGGGGCGGCCAATGATTACCGGGCCACGGATACGGCTGCAGTCACGGTAATCGCCACCATTGACAAGGTGGACCCCACACCATCGACCTATACCATCGGCGAGACCGTGGTCTATGACATCCAGGTGGATCTGCCCGAAGGAAACACCAACAGCCTGGTGGTCACCGACGCCCTGCCGGATGGCATGAGCTATGTCAGCTCCCAGGTCGTACCCGGCAGTTTCAACGGCAGTGATATCACAAGTCCCGCTATCGTCACCACGGCCGGTGACGGCAACGACATCACCTTTGACTTCGGCGATGTCACGGTGAACGCCGACAACGACACCACCAACAACGGCTTCACCATCCAGGTGACCGTCCAGGTGCTCGACCAGGCATCCAACTACCAGGGTATCTCCCTGACCAACCATGCCTCCATGACCTTCGAGGACCCGGCCAACCCCGGCTCTTCCCTCAGCAGCAGCGACCCCACCGATCCCACGGTCAGCGTGGTGGAACCCCAGATCACCACCCACAAGAGCGTGACCGATTCCACTGACCCGGGCAGTGACGCCTCGCCGGGCGAAGTCCTCACCTATACCACCAGATTTGAAAACACCGGCAGTTCCACCGCATTCGAGGTCCATGCCACCGATGACCTGCCGGACGGAGTGGTCTTCAACACCGGTTCGGCCACAGCCGTGGACCAGGATGGTGCCACGGTCCCGGTCACCATCACCGATGACGGCTCCGGCAACCTGACCATTGCCGGTGACTGGGACATCGACGTGGGCGACTGGGTCCAGGTCCAGTACACGGTGACCGTGATGAGCGCCGGTTTCACGGCCGGCTCCCACACCAACACCGTGGATGCCAACTGGTCCAGTCTGGACGGTAGCCAGACCGGGGAACGGCTGTATACCGACAGCGGCAACTCACCCGTGGATGGCGACCAGGATACGGCCACTGCAGCCTTCACCGTGGTCACCAACGGCTCCATCGGCGACACGGTCTTCTTCGATGCTGACAATTCAGGCAGCTTCACCACGGGTGACGTGGGCATCAGCGGTGTCAATGTCATCATCAGCGCCGATGTCGACGGCGACGGCACGCCCGAGTACACCGTCACCACCACCACGGATGCAGACGGCCAGTACCTGTTCGACGACTTGGCCGCCTTTGATAACTATACCATCAGGGTGGATTTCGACGGTTCGGTCGGCTCTACCTTCAACCTGCAGTCCGCCGGCTATCATCAGACCTATGACCTGGATGAAGACGGGAGCCCGGCCCTGGACCACACCGCCTCCGGCATCAGCCTCGCCGCGAACCAGGACCGCGTGGATGTTGACTTCGGCTATGCCGGTCAAAACACGGTGGGCGATGTGGTCTGGTGGGATGCGAATGGTGACGGTACTCAGGATACGAACGAAGGCGGTCTCAACGGACTGACCGTCACCCTGCACGCGGATATCGACGGGGACGGAAACTACGAGTATTCCGCCTCCACCACCACGGCCACCCATAATGGTGTGGACGGCTGGTACAGCTTTGGTGACGTCCTGCCTGCCGGTGACTATTACGTGGAGGTGACCCCGCCGGCAGGCAGTGAACCGACCTATGACATTGACCACGATACCACGGGAACTTCCGCCAACCGGGGCAATTTCACTCTCGGTACGGACGATGACCGTGATGACATCGACTTCGGCTACCGGGGCACCGGATCCCTGGGTGATTTTGTCTGGTTTGACGCGGACGCGGACGCCAACCAGGATGACGGGGCCAATTCCGGCCTTGCAAACGTCACCCTGAACCTGTCTGCCGACTTTGACCATGACGGCAATGCCGACTACACCACATCCACCACCACGGCCAATGACGGCAGTTATTCCTTCGGCCACCTGCTTGGCGGAGCATATACCATAACCGTTGATACCGCCACTCTGCCTGTCAGTGCGGCCAACTGGAATCAGACATACGACGAAGACGGTCTCGGCACAGCAAATACAGCCACCCATACCCTTGCGGCGGGCAATACTGATGATACCGTTGATTTCGGCTACACAGGCACCGGATCACTTGGCGACACGGTCTGGTATGACCTCAACGGCAATGGTGTCCAGGAGGGGAATGAGCCTGGCCTGGCCGGAGTCACGGTCACCATTTCCGCCGATGTTGACGGGGACGGGGTTGATGAATACACAACCAGCGCCGTAACCGATGGTAACGGCAACTACCTGTTCAACCACCTGCCGGCCGCCGATTACACTATTTCCGTTACCAGTGGGCTCCCTGACGGCGCAACCCCCACCTATGACCTGGACAGCGCCACCAGCAACCCTGACTCGACCACCCTGTACACCCTGAACCAGGGCGAGGACACAGACCGGGTTGACTTCGGCTATACCGGTTCCGGTTCCATCGGTGATACGGTATGGAACGACATGGATGGGGACGGCGTCCAGGATGCGGGAGAAAACGGTTTGAGCGGTGTTACCGTCACCCTGACCGGTGATCTTGACCATGACGGCCAAGCCGATGACACCATCACCACGACCACGGATGCAAATGGCCACTACTCCTTTGACAATCTCTTCCTGGGCGCCTATACGGTGGCAGTCGATCCTGCCACCCTGCCCGCCGGCACCAGCCAGACCCATGATCTTGATGACCCGCAGACCACAACTCCCAATACTCCCAATTCCGCATCCGTAACCCTTGATGCGGCCAATCCGGTCAACAATGATGTGGATTTCGGCTACAACAGCAAAGGAACCATTGGTGATACCATCTGGTACGATGCCGATAGCGACGGTATCCAGGATCCCGGTGAACTCGGCCTGGCCGGGGTGACAGTCACCTTGACCGGTGACACGGACGGGGACGGCAACCCGGACACGGTTGTCGTCACAACCGATGCCAATGGCCATTATCTTTTTGACCAGCTGACGGGCGGAGACTATACCATCACCGTCAGCAACCTGCCCCCTGGTATGACACAGACTGCTGATCCGGACGGCGTACGTGACAATACCACCAGCCTCACCCTGGCCGGCGGCGAGACCAACCTGGACCAGGATTTCGGTTACACCGGCACCGGTTCCATCGGCGATACCATCTGGAATGACGGGAATGGCGACGGCCACCAGGATGCAGGCGAAACCGGCCTGGCCGGGGTCACCGTCACCCTGCAGGCCGACCTGAACAATGATGGCAGTATTGATACGGTGACCACGACCACGGACAGCAGCGGCAACTATCATTTTGACAACCTGCCTGCCGACAGCTACACCATCATTGTTGACCCCACCACCCTGCCGCCGGGCATGCGGCAGACAGCCGACCCGGACG
>JALSNC010000147.1 GCA_026987195.1 Desulfobulbaceae bacterium
TCCGCTCCTCCGGCGGCCTGACCACCGGTTTCACCGCAGGCCACTGCCTGGCCTGCCTCTCGCCGCCCTGCGCCGCCGCCTGTCCCACCGGCGCCTTTTCCCCGCGCCGTGGCGGCGGGGTCGTTGTGCGGCGGAAACTGTGCATCGGCTGCGGCGAGTGCGTTGCCGCCTGCCCCGTGGACGCCATCTTCCAGGACAGCGACGGTGCGGTCTATGTCTGCCTCCACTGCGGCCGCTGTGTGGAGTTCTGTCCCCATCACTGCCTTGCCATGGAGGAGGTGGAGAGCAGGGGGCGCGCCAACGGAGCACCTGAGGAGGACAGAAGATGATCAGGGAATATTTCAGGGTACTGGTGGTCGACCTGGCCCGGGGGCGCGGGCGCATCGAAGAGATCGACGGCCGTGACCGCGTGGCCGGCGGCAGCGGGCTTGCGGCCCTGCTTTTCGGAAAATACGGATCCACCGACCTGCCATGGGACGATCCCGGGCAGCCGCTGATCTTTACCATCGGTCCGCTGACCGGATATTTTCCGCTGATGAGCAAGACCGTCTGCGCCTTCCGTTCGCCCTACCTGGACCAGTACACCGAGAGCCATGCCGGGGGCCGCAGCGCACTTGCCCTGCGCTTTGCCGACCTGGACGGCCTGGTGGTCACCGGCCGCGCCCCCGCCCTCTCCTGTCTGGTGGTCGGATCCCGGACCCTGGCCGTGGAGGATGTCCATTTTATGGCAGCCATGGATGTCCTGGAATCGGGCAAGCTGCTGCGCTCCATGTTCGGCGGCTCCGGCCATCGCAGTATCCTGCGCATCGGCCCGGCCGGCGAACAGGGCGTTGCCATGGCCGGCATCAACGCGGACACCTACCGCCATTTCGGCCGCCTGGGGGGAGGGGCGGCCATGGGGGTCAAGAATCTCAAGGCCATTGTCATCCTGGGAGACGCTGTCTTCAAGCTGCCGCCGGGCAGGGAATATGCGGTCCTCTTCTCCCGGGTCTACGACCTGGCAACCTCCTCCGGCATGATGACCAAGTACCATAACCTGGGCACCGCCGCCAACCTCGGCACCCTCAACGGGATCCGGGCCCTGCCCTGGCGCAATCTCCAGGCTACCAGCGATCCGGCCATCAGCGGTGTCAGCGGCGAACGGTTCGCCGGGGAGGCCCTGCTGCGTAATTCGGCCTGTTCCGGCTGTCCTGTCGGCTGTATCCATGTCGGCTTTGTGCGCGAACAGTTCATGGCCGCGCACCGCTACCTGTTCAAACAGGTGGCCTATGACTATGAGCCCATCTTTGCCCTGGGCACCATGCTCGGCATCACCGAAACCTTTGCCGTGCTCGATATCCTGGACGTGGTGGAACGGATGGGCCTGGACGCCATGTCGGCCGGGGTCGCCCTGGCCTGGGCCACAGAGGCCACGGAAAAGGGCATCATCGGCGAGGATGAGACCATTGTTTCCCTGCGCTTCGGTGACCGGGACGGCTACTGCCGGGCGATGCGGGCTCTGGCCGGGGCGGAAAACGGGTTCTACCGGCTGCTGGGACAGGGAACCCTGAAGGCGGCCGAGGCGTACGGGGGGTCGGAATTCGCCTGTGTACTCGGGCAGGAGATGGCCGGGTATGCCACCGGCGAGGTCTTTTTCACAAGCCAGGCCGAGGGGTTTCGCCACTCGCACCTGGACAGCGGCGGTTACAGCTACGACCAGCAGCATGCGGAGCGCGACGTGGAGGCGGCGGTGGAGTTCCTGGTCCGCGACGAGGCGGACCGGTGCCTGCTGACCTCCATGGTCTCCTGTCTCTTTGCCCGTGCCATCTATAAGCGGGAGCTGCTTGCCGAGTGCCTGCAGGGCCTGGGATACGCGGATCTGGCCGCCGCCCTGGACCGGGTCGGTCCGCGGGTGCAGAGGCTCCGCTGGCAGCTCCGTATCCGGACCGGGTTCCGGCCGGGAACGGTGGCGATCCCCAGACGGTTCTTCCGGCTGGAGAACTGGAAGGGTGCCATTGAGCCGGCCTACCTGGAAGAACTGAAAATCGCCTATGGCAGGGCGATACGCGAGCTGGCCGCAGAGCAGGCGACGCAGCCGGACAGTGGAATGACATCATCTCCGGACAGCGAGGATTAGATCATGGCAAGGGTGAAAAAGAAGAAGGGCGGCGGGAAACTCGGCACAAAGGAGATGGCGGAACTCAACAAGCTCAAGCGGGCCTTTGCCTACAATCTCTTCTACCGGCAGGGCAAGACGGTGCGGACCGCCAGCCTCAACGACTACTACCTGGCCGTGGCCCACACGGTGCGGGACCGGATGCAGCATCTGTTCGTCAATTCGGTGGAGGCCCTGCTCGACAGGGAGAGCAAGGTGGTCTGCTACCTGTCGGCCGAGTTCCTTCTCGGCCCGCACCTGGCCAACAACCTGATCAACCTCGGCATGTACGACCTGGTACGGCGTGCCGCCGAGGAGACCGGTCTTGATTTTGACGCGATCCTGGAGCATGAGGAGGAACCGGGCCTGGGCAACGGCGGCCTGGGCCGGCTCGCGGCCTGCTATCTGGATTCGCTCGCCACCCTGCAGATCCCGGCCATCGGTTACGGCATCCGCTACGAGTTCGGCATGTTCGACCAGGTGATCGAGGGCGGCTGGCAGAAGGAACTCAGCGACCGCTGGCTGCAGCCCGGCAATCCCTGGGAGATCAAGAAGCCGGATATGTCCTGCGATGTGGGGTTCGGCGGCCATACCGAGATCTATCACACCGAGCTGGGCCACCGCCGGGTGCGCTGGATCCCGGGCCGGGTCATCACCGGCATTCCCTATGACACGCCGATCCCCGGCTTCCGGGTCAACAATGTCAACCTGCTCCGTCTCTGGAGTGCCGAGGCGCCCAAGTCCTTTGATTTCGAGGATTTCAATATCGGTGATTACTACGGCGCCGTGGAGGAGAAGATCACGGCCGAGAATATCACCAAGGTCCTCTATCCCAACGACGAGCAGTTCCTGGGCAAGCGGCTGCGGCTGGAGCAGCAGTACTTTTTTGTCTCCTGTTCTCTGCAGGACATGATCCGCATCCACCTGTTCATGCACGAGAACCTGGACAATTTTCACCACTACTTCTCGGCTCAGCTCAACGACACCCACCCGGCCGTGGCCGTGCCCGAGCTGATGCGGCTCCTGGTTGATGTCCATTTCTACGACTGGGACCGGGCCTGGGAGATCACCTGCAACACCCTCTGCTACACCAACCACACCCTGCTGCCCGAGGCCATGGAGAAGTGGCGGCTCGACCTGTTCGCCTCCCTCTTGCCCAGGCACCTGGAGATCATCTACGAGATCAACCGGCGCTTCCTGGACCAGGTCCGGCTCAGGTATCCCGGCGACGATGACCGGGTACGGCGGATGTCCATCATCGACGAGCACGGGCCCCGCTACGTGCGCATGGCCAACCTGGCCTGCGTGGGCTCCCGCGCCATCAACGGTGTGGCCGCCATGCACACCGACCTGCTGCGCCGCCATACCCTCAGGGACTTTGACGAGCTCTTTCCCGGCAAGATCCGCAACGTGACCAACGGGGTGACGCCGCGCCGCTGGATGGTCCTCTCCAATCCGCGCCTGGCGGCCCTGCTCACCGAGAGCATCGGCGAGGGCTGGATCACGGACCTTCACCGCCTGCGGGAGCTGGAGTCACTGGTGGATGATCCCGGATTCCGGCGGGCCTGGCGACAGGTCAAGGAAGCCAACAAGACCGATGTCGCCAACATGGCCCACCGCCACCTGGGCATCAGCGTGGACCCGCATGCCATGTTCGATGTCCAGGTCAAACGGATCCACGAGTACAAGCGGCAGCACCTCAATGTCCTGCACATTGTCACCCTCTATCACCGGCTCAAGAACGACCCCTCCCTGGACATTCCGCCCCGTTTCTTTGTCTTTGGCGGCAAGGCGGCGCCCGGTTATTTCATGGCCAAGCGGATGATCAAGCTCATCACCTCGGTGGCCGAGGTGGTCAATGGGGATCCCGATATCCGGGACCGGCTCAAGGTCTACTTCGTGCCCAACTACAACGTCAAGACCGGGCATAGGGTCTATCCCATGGCCGATCTCTCGGAACAGATCTCGCTGGCCGGCAAGGAGGCCTCGGGCACGGGCAACATGAAGTTCTCCATGAACGGGGCGCTCACCATCGGTACCCTGGACGGGGCCAACGTGGAGATCCGGGAGGAGGTGGGAGCGGACAATTTTTTTCTTTTCGGGCTCAATGTGGATGAGGTGATGCATCTCAAGGCCACCGGCTATCGGCCCATGGACTCCTATCACAGCAACGACGGACTGCGGGCGGTGATCGACCTGATCGCCTCGGGCCACTTCTCGCACGGGGACCGGGAGCTGTTTCGACCCATTGTCGACTCCCTCCTCTTTGATGACCGGTACCTGCTCCTTGCCGACTACCAGTCCTATATTGATTGCCAGGACCGGGCGGGGCGGGTCTTCCAGGACCAGGAGCAATGGACCAGGATGTCGATCCTCAATGTGGCCCGGATGGGCAAGTTTTCGTCGGATCGGTCCATAGATGAATACTGCCGCAAGATCTGGGACGTCGGCCCCTTCCCGGTGGAGCTGAAATGGCAGCGTCTGCCCGAGGACGGGGTGTTTTTTCCCCGGCCCCTTGCCGGGTGGGAGGAGAAAAACCATGCAGAACAGTAGTCCGCCGTGTGATTTCACCATCTTCGGTGTGCTGGGCGACCTGGCCCGGCGCAAACTGATCCCGTCCCTGTATCAGCTCGATCGGGCCGGGCTGCTCCATCCCGAGACGCGGATCATCGGCGTGGCCCGGCATGAGATCAGCCGGGACGAGTTCGTGGACACCATGGCCCGGAATCTGCGGACATTTGTCGGTGAGTCCCTGGACGAGGAGGTTGCCGGCCGTCTCCTGGACCGGCTGCTCTACGTGCTGGTCAATCTGGACCGGCCCGGGGAGTACCGAAGCCTGGCCGAAGTGGTGGACCAGGAACAGCGGATCATGATCAATTATTTCTCCGTGGGGCCTTTCCTGTTCGACGATATCTGCCGGGGCCTGGATCATGCCGGCCTTATTACACCGACCAGCCGGGTGGTCCTTGAGAAACCCATTGGCCGGGATCTTCAGTCTTCCCGCGAGATCAACGATATCGTGGCCAGGGTCTTTACGGAGGAGCAGGTTTACCGCATCGACCATTACCTGGGCAAGGAAACGGTCATGAACCTGCTGGCCCTGCGCTTTGCCAATTCGATCTTCACCACCAACTGGGACCACAACACCATTGATCATGTCCAGATCACGGTGGCCGAGGAGGTGGGCATCGAGGGACGCTGGGGCTATTTTGACAGGTCGGGTCAGTTGCGGGACATGGTTCAGAACCACCTGATGCAGATCCTGACCCTGGTGGCCATGGAGCCGCCGGTCAATCTGCGCGGTGACAGCCTGCGCAACGAGAAGCTCAAGGTCCTCAAGGCCCTGCGACCCATCACCGTCGACAATGTGGATGAAAAGACGGTGCGCGGCCAGTACACCGCCGGTTTCATCAAGGGGCGGCCGGTGCCGGGCTACCTGGAGGAGAAGGGCGGCAATCCCCACTCCACCACCGAGACCTTTGTCGCCATCCGGGTGGACATCGACAACTGGCGCTGGGCCGACGTGCCCTTCTATCTGCGCACCGGCAAGGCCATGGCCACCAAGCGCAGCGAGGTGGTGATCAACTTCAAGCGGCTGCCGCACAACATCTTCACCGATTCCTATCGCAAGCTGCCGCCCAACAAGCTGGTGATCCGGCTGCAGCCCGACGAGGGGGTGGAGATCGAGATGCTGAACAAGATCCCGGGGATCGGCGAGGGCGTACGGCTGCAGCGGACCATGCTCGATCTCAGTTTTTCCGAGGCCTTCAAGGAGGAACGGATCGCCGATGCCTATGAACGGCTGATCCTGGAGACCATGCGCGGCAACCAGACCCTGTTCATCCACCGCGACGAGGTGGAGCTGGCCTGGACCTGGATCGATTCCATCCAGAACGCCTGGGCCCAGAGCAGCGAGCCGCCCAAGGCCTATCCGGCAGGATCCTGGGGGCCGGTGGCCTCGGTGGCGCTTCTGGCCCGCGACAACCGCGAGTGGGAGGAGTAGGGATGGAGATCCTGTGGAAGGGCTTTACGAACAGGGAGCGGCAGGTGCAGGACCTGGCAGACCGGATCTGTGCCCTGCTCGGGGAGGGTGTGGAAAAACAGGGCAGGGCAAGCCTCGCCGTGTCGGGTGGATCGACGCCGGTGCCGCTTTTTGCCGAGCTGTCCGGCCGGGAACTGCCGTGGGAGAAGGTGGTGGTCACCCTGGTGGATGAGCGGTGGGTGGAGCCGGCGGATCCGGACTCCAACGAGCATCTGGTGCGGACCCACCTGTTGCGGAACCGGGCCGCGGCGGCCCGGCTGGTGGGCATGAAGACGGAGGCGGAGGACGCCTTCGCCGGAGAGACGGCCTGCGAGGAGCGGCTGCGCCAGGTGCCCAGGCCATTCGATGTCCTGGTCCTGGGCATGGGCACGGACGGCCATACCGCCTCCCTCTTTCCCGGTGCCGGGCGCCTGGAAGCGGCAACGGCCATGGATTCAGGGCGGCTCTGCATGGCCATTGTCCCGCCCCGGGCCCCCCATGTCCGCATGACGCTGACCCTGCCCGCCATCCTCGACAGCCGGCAGATCTTCCTCCATATCACGGGCGAGGAGAAGCGGCGGGTCTATGCCCGGGCCCGGGCCGGGGGCCCGGCCGGGGAGATGCCGATCCGCTATGTCCTGCGCCAGGAGCAGACGCCGGTGGAGGTCTACTGGGCGCCGTAGGATGATTGTAATACTTCACAGTACGCCGGCACGGCAGCACGCCATCTGCACGCGATCGCGGCCCGTAAATCCGGGGACGCGGCACCTGTTCAACATACCGATATGTTTGATGGTTGCAGGTAGCGGTGAACTATTATGGATTTTTTCTGGATAGACGTCTGTGGCAAAAAGAAGGAAACGGAAAAAGAGCAAATCGTCGTTCCCTGAGATCGAACGGATCCTGCGGGGAGAGATCAGGCTGACACCGCTTGAGCTGGTCCGCCTTATCCACAAGATCAATCCCAGCGGCGAAAAGCTTTCCCCGGCCCGCCGTTCGGAACGCTACCGCCTCAAAGCAAGGTTGCAGAGTCTGCTCGTTCGCGAACATGGGGACAGTCTCCTGGTCGGGCAGGAAGAAGGCGCTGGCCCGGACGTGATCAGCCTGCGGCTGCGATACTTTGACGAGGATGCCTGCCATGCCCTGCTGCCGGAACTGGACGACGACGCCAGGTCACAGGTTCGACGGATGCTTGATGAACAGGGACTGGATGGCGATGCCGGATCGGCGTCCGTGTCGAACCGGGGGGAGCCGTCAGGCCCGGTCGAAGAGGGCGATACGGCCGATGACCCTGACGTATACCGGTACACGACCGCGGAACTGGTCACCCGGGCGCGCCGGCTCCTGGACGAGTACGACTACCAGGGCTGCGAGCGGTTCCTTCCGCAGGCCTGTTCGCAGGCAGGGGGCGATCCGACGCCCTGGGAGGCTTTGCTGGAATTGTATATCGATCACCTGGCCGCCTATGACCGGGCCCTGGATGTTGCCAAAGGGATACCGGCCCGCCTGCGACAGGAGGAGCGGATCAGGGGGCTCCTTGCCCTGGCTCATGCCAGGTTGGACCAGCCGGAACAGGCCATGGCGCTGCTGACGAAAAAACTGCCGGCCCGGGGCAGCGAGGCCTGCCTGTACGCCGGTCTCGCATTTGCCGGACGAGGTGACGTTGAGCAGGCCGCAGCCTGCTACCATCGGTTGCAGACTCGGGACCTTCCCGATCAGCAGGACCTGGTGCTGGATCTGGGCAAACGGATCGAGCAGTTGCGGGCCGAGGAGAACCGGCCGGAGATCGAAAAGATGGAGCAGGCATATGCAGAGGGAGACCTGGACCTGGCCCTGGAGCTGGCCACTGGTCTGTTGCAGCGGGATCCCTCCCGGCGGGAGGCTGAAAGGATCCGGGATCGCTGCCTGCAACAGCGACAGCAGGAAAAGGCCGCCCGGCTCCTGGCCAGGGCCGATGCCGCCCGGGAGCGGGGTGATTACCGGAGGGAGGTCGAACTCCTGCGGCGGGCCATGGATGAACAGGGCCTGGACCGGGCCATGGAGCAGCGGTTACGCCGGGCCGTGCAAAAGGCCGGGGAGCAGGAGGCGCAGGAGGAAGCCGCTGATGTTCTGCGCCTTCTCGACCAGGGACGGACCCGTGAGGCGTTGCTGCGGTTTTGTGGCCTGCCTGAAAAATATCGGCGGGAGGTGGCGGCTTCCTCCGACTGCGTCCTCCTGGCCCCCATGCTGCAGCTTCTGCAGGCAAAGGGGACCTTCAAGCCTGGCAAGCTGGTCGAAGCCATAATGGCACTGGCTGCAGCGCAAGATCTTCTTGAATCTGAAGACGATCCCGGTGCCGCTCTTGCCCTGCTGGACGCCCATGCCAGGGGGCTCGTCCCGGTCAGTGCGGCCGGCAGGCTCCGCCGGCGGGCGGAAGCGCGACGACAGGAGCTCGCACGCCGGCGGATTGCCGTCCTGTTCGATGCGGCCCGGCAGGCCATGCGCGAAAAGCGGTCGGACGCTCTGCGGCAGAGTCTTGACTCTCTCGCCGGCAGTGAGCTCTCCATGGCGGAGAAGGAGCGGCTGCGCGAGTTGCAGCAGGTTCTGCATGAACTGGAACGGAAAGAAGAGCTGGAGAAGAGATATGCTGCCGCCTGTTCCCTGGGCGATCACCTGGCTGCCCGGCGGCTGGCCGGGGAGCTGTCCACTGTCTGCGGCTCCGGGGACACCGCGACCTGGCAGGACAGGGGCGAGGCCCACGATAGAGCCATCAGGAGGCAATGGCGCCTTGAATCTTTTTCCATGGACAATCTTGCTCCGGCCTATCATTTTTTCTTCATCTTCAGGGTCACCGAGGACAGGAGAGCGGTCCTGCGTGCCGATGGCGCCCAGGCCGTGGTGGCCTGCAGCTTTGACAGGCTGCTGGCGCTCTACTGTATCGATGTGCCCGGGCAGCGGCTGGAACGGGTGGTGACCCTGTGCACGCCCCATCCCCTGGAGTTTCCGCAGGTCCAGGCGGACGGGAATACCCTCTGGATTACGGGGCAGAAGGGGTATGCACTCCAGGTTTCGCCAGACGGGCCGGATATCCTGGCCTGGCACGATTACACGGATTTTCTGCAGCAGGGCGAGGTCCTGGATGAACTGTTCCTTTTTCCCGACCAGGGGTATGTCTGGCTGAGCATACGCAACAGGAGCCGACAGGAAACCATCGTTGTCCTCAATATGAAGACATGGCAGGTCGAGCGCCGGTTCCCGTCCAGAGGGCTGGCCATGGCACTCCGACACAGGGATAGGGTGGAGATTGCCGAACAGCCCTTTTTTTCCGGTGAGGTCCGGTTCTTTGTTCCGCGTGGCAGAATGACCGGTCGGCTGATGATAACGGGCGAAGAAGATGTGCTCTCCTGTGCCGCTTTCCACCCGGACGGCAGACGCTACCTGTTCTGCATGCGGTCGGAGACAGAGAATGACTACCTTGTATCGGCGGCTTCCATGGGGCAGGCCAAGGTGGAGGAGCGGTCTGCCTTACGCTGTTTCGCACCGGAAGGAGGTGAGGTCATGGAGGCCCTCTCTCCTGATGAGGATTTTGGTGAGATCGCCGCTCTGCATGTTGCCCACGACAGCGGGTATGCGGTTCTCTGTGGCTTCGGGGCCTGGGGAGAAAACAAGGTCTGGGTGTGCAGGGTGACGGAGGCATGCCTGGAAGAACAGTTCCTTGTCACTCTGCCAGAGCACTACCTGGTTGTACAGGACGAATTCTCCCGGCAGGTCGTCCTGCTCCTGCCCCAGGATGACGGTCTGCGGGTAGTTCAGCCGGGCCCCGAGCCGCCGGCTGTTTCCGGGAACGGGAAGATCCGGTCCATGCCCGACGATATCCCTGCCGTATCGTCCCTGATGGAGTGCGGCGACCCGACCGGGCCGGAGAAGGCGAAACTCCTGGCCCAGTCAGCGTATCTTGGTTCCCTGTCGTCAGAAGGGGTCATGGAGGAGATCAAGCGGACCAAGGCCAGCGGCGATCCTGACAATGTTGCGTTGCTGCTGCAGGCATTGCGGGAGGTCTCTTTTCCTTTTGACACAGTGTATGCCCTGGATAAATGGTTTGCAAAGGAGTATCCCCGGCACCCGTTAGTCCGTATCGAACGGGCGGAAAGGCGACTTCGGGAGGGAAATTTTTCCATTGCCCTGGAACTGCTGGCCGACCTGCCCCTGGACCGGGACAACGAGGGAGTCTCCTGTCATGTCTGCCATCTGCTCGGCCTGGGGTATCTTGGGCTGGGGGATGTCTCCCGCGCGATCGCTGTTCTTGAACAGGGAGCCGCCATGGAACGTGGCTCCTGCAAGCTGGAGCCCCTGCTCGACTATGCCATGGTCTGTCGGGAGTTGGGAGCCTCTGGCGGCGACCCTTTTTCCGGTACGCCGGCGCCGGAGCTGGCCCTGCTGTTCCAGCAGGTGGATGAGGCCCTGGCCTGTCAGGAGTATGGGGCTGTGGTCAGCCGGCTCGAGGGTTATTCTTTTGCAAATGGCATCGATTTTCAGTTACTGGCCAGGTTCGCCGAGGCTTACCTGGGGCTATCCACCCGCAGGCAGGGGGAAAGAGGTTTTGGTAAGCAATTGATCTTTTCCTGGTACTGTGAGCAGTATATGCAGAGGCCGGATTTGCGAAAGTGCCGGCTGCTGGCCCCCTTGGTGGCGGTCTGGCCGGATGAGCGTCTGAAGGAGATATATGCCAGGGTGCAACAGTGGCTTGGGGCGGGTCAGGACCCTGGAGAACAGAAGTGATCCTGAGTTGCCGAAGAATTGTTACGGAGAAACATGATGCGGACAACAGTGGAGAAGGTGACGCGGCGGATCATCGGCCGCAGCCGGGAGAGCAGACAACAGTACCTGCAGCGTATCGAGGCGGCCCGGGGTGAGGGGCCTTTCCGGAAGAAGCTGCCCTGCAGCAACCTGGCCCACGATCTGGCTGCCTGCGATGCCGGCTGCCGGCAGGCCCTGCTTGATGACGCGGCGCCCAATATCGCCATTATTTCCGCCTACAATGACCTGGTCTCGGCGCATCAGCCCTATGTCGATTATCCGGCCATCATCCGGGAGGCAGTGACCGCAGCCGGTGGTACCTGCCAGTTTGCCGGCGGTGTGCCGGCCATGTGCGATGGCGTGACCCAGGGAGAGCCGGGCATGGATCTCAGCCTGATCAGCCGGG
>JALSNC010000148.1 GCA_026987195.1 Desulfobulbaceae bacterium
AGCGCATCGACCTGCCCTCCGGGGACGGCCGGAGCGGACGTGCCGAGAGCGAACCGGGCGACCGCCGGGCCAGGCAGGCCGAGGCGCCGTTGATCTGTGCCCATTGCAGCGCTCCCATCACCAGCCGCGACCAGGCCATCGAGATCAACGGCCGTCACGAGCATGCCTTTTTCAATCCCGCCGGCATCGCCTACGAGATCCGCTGTTTCCGGCGGGCGCCCGGCTGCCTGATCCAGGGTGATCCCACCAGTGAGTTCACCTGGTTTGCCGGCTATCGCTGGCAGTTCAGCCTCTGCGCCACCTGCCTGACCCACCTGGGCTGGTTCTTCAGCTCCAGGCAGGATACACCTTTCTACGGCCTGATCCGCAACCGGCTGCTCTGAAGCCAGGGGGAGAGGCGCCGGGAATCTTCCGCCGCCTGCGGGCACCGGGTGATGCCGCTGACATGTGGGGATGCCGTGTGCCTTATGCCTCAGTGGTCCGCCATCCTGAACTCGGCCAGCCTCTCCTTGATACAGCTGATGCCGTCCAGGGGAAAGCGGGCAATGGCCTCCCGGTAGCGGGGCAGGCGCTCGAGCATGGGCATGATCCTGGCATGGAGGGAATCCACCCCCAGTTCGGGCCAGGGCAGGAAATCCACCAGTCCCTGTCTTCTGAAGGCGGTGGCCCGAAGCAACTGCTCCCGGCGCGGGGTTTCGCGGGGAATGATCAGAAAAGGCGTCTTCTGGCTGAGGATCTCGCAGACCGTGTTGTAGCCCCCCATGGAGACCACCAGGTCGGCGGCGGCAAAGACCTCCTCCATGCGCGGGTAGAAGGGCACCACCTTGACCCGGAACGGCCTGGCCCGGCGGGCCAGCTGACGACGCTGCTGCCGGGGCATGAACGGTCCGGTGATCAGGACACTGCGGATTCCGTTCATCTCCCTCTGTTCGTGCATGGCCAGGTAGGCCGCCATCATGGCAAAACCGTCGCCACCGCCGCCGGCCGTGACCACGATCATCCGCTCCCCCCGCCCGACACAGAACTTCTTCCTGGTCTTGGCTGCCGCCTTCTCCGAGGCCACGCGCCTGGGCAGATAACCGGTGAAATGCACCCTGCTCCGGATGGCCGGCGGCAGGGCATATTCCTCCACGGCATCGTAGATCTCCTGTCTGCCGTAGACCCATATCTCGGAATAGAGCTCCTCCAGGTGACGATAGACATCCTTGTGGCGCCAGTCGGCGCGCACGGTCTCCCGGTCATCCATGATATCACGCAGGCCAAGCACGGTCCGCGTGGCCGGCGAATGCTCTTTGAGCCACTGCAGGGTGGGCAGGACCTCCTTTTTCAGGCCCAGGGGCTCCTTGTCGACAATGAAGAGATCGGGCCGGAAGGTCCTGGTGGTGGCGCCGATGATCGCCTTGCGGATATTGAGGGCATGCTCCGGATCGATGCGGATGGAGAGCGACCGGTACTCGTCGTTGGTCTGCTTGATCATGCCCGGGATACGGACAAAATCAACGTTTTCCGGGAACGGGAAACGGCCGGCGATGGGCGAGCCGGTCAGGATGAGGACATTGACATCGCTGGCCCGCAGGTGACCGGCAATGGACATGGTCCGCCGGATGTGTCCCAGGCCGTAGGTGTCATGGGAGTACATCAGAATATTATATAGCGGCTTCTGTCCCATTGCTCTCCAAGGTGCTCACGCAGGGTGAAGGGTTTGCGGCTGACCAGCTCCCGCACCTCCTGCGGGGACAGATCCCGGCGGTCGGCGATCTTCCGGGCCGGCACCCCGGCCCATATCTCGTAGGGCCCCGGATTCCTGGTCAGGACGGCGCCGGCGCCAAGCACGACGCCATCGGGGATCTCGGTGACCTGGTAGAGGACAATAACATTCTCGTGAATCCAGACATCGCGGCCGATGTACTTGTCCTGCCAGACCACCCCCAGGCGC
The DNA here is from genome assembly GCA_026987195.1 of Desulfobulbaceae bacterium. GTDB lineage: Bacteria > Desulfobacterota > Desulfobulbia > Desulfobulbales > Desulfobulbaceae > DRKI01. The sequence goes on from JALSNC010000148.1 coordinate 1,937, forward strand.
TCCTGCTGGGCAAGCAGGGGCCTGCGGCCCTGGTGGATATGGTCATGGGTATAGATCCGGCTGCGGGCACCGATCATGCACCAGGGACCGAGATGGATATTGCCCGTGCAGTCGAGGATGGAAAAACGGCTGATGCAGATATTGGTCTCCATGCCGGCCGTTTCCAGGGCCTCGGGCGAGATATAGAGTCTGCCCCGATGGACATTGCCGTGCGGCCTGCGCCGCGCCTGTTTCAGGGCGGCACGCAGTTCGGCCATGGTCTGGGTTGCCGGCTCAAATTCCATCAGGCGACCTTGAGTGCGGTGGAGATCAGGAAACGGGTGTCAATAACTATTACGTATTTCAAAGCAGTTGCCGCAAGGAATGAGTCAGGACACAACGAAAGCGGAACAGAAGACAGAAGACCGGCCGACCCGGTCTGCCTGCTACACTGTGGATCATGGCCGGATAGAGAAAAATACCCGCTCTCCCGGCAACAGGCAATAAAAAAGAACGTACTCCCTCCCCACCTGCAGCAGGGAAAACAGTGACAAAGAGGAAAAACATGCTTATAATATCGGTTATCATCAGTCATTTTCCCCGGCCGGCCCGGCCAGAACACCGGGACCGTCCAGCCGCTCTTGCCGGAGGTCTGTAAGCACTCACAGAGACCGCATCTTTGCACGGTCGTGCCTGCCCGCATAGGTAGGCTATCGGAGTCTCGCTGCGCTCGCTTACCTGCGGTCAGGCACGCCTGCACAAATCTGCGGTCCCTGAGAGCGCTTACACCATTGTAGTCGTACAAACCGATGGTTAGCCACCCCGTGAGGGGTTACGGAGGTCTTCCCGTATGACACCCCGAATACATCGCCTCGGCCTTGTTGCCGCCGCTCTTCTC